>NZ_CAMLFY010000058.1 GCF_946479415.1 uncultured Shinella sp.
CTTCGGCGATCGAGATCAGGTCGCCGGAATTGATCTTGGCATCATATTCCTGCGCGCGGCGCGACCACATGGTGCGCTTCACGCGGGCCTTGCCCTGGACAACCTTCAGCGCGCGTTCGACGAAATCGGTCTCCGACAGTTTGCGCATGCCGATCGAAACGGCTTTGGCAACCGGCACCTTGAGACGCATCTTGTCCTTTTCGAAATCGATGACAAAAAGCTCAAGCTTCATGCCGGCGACTTCCTGCTCTTCGATCGCAATGATCTGGCCAACGCCGTGAGCGGGATAGACGATCGACTCGCCGGTCTTGAAGCCATGGCGCGTGGAAGATTTCTTCTGCTGGGTCGTCATTCTGTTCAAATACTCCCTGTTACGCTCCCGGCGGGGGCCGGGTGGGTCCGAGGACCCGGGAAAGACGGGGGGCACCGTTGCGGTGTCACCACTCTGGTCCGTCCGCCATGCGCAAAAAGGTCCCCGGCGACGCGTTCACATTTGAGCAACCGGAGTTGCCTATGGGAGGTGAGCGACGTTGAGGGATCGTTTGCTTTCGTGGTGGTGTTTCGGGCACGCAAAATGCCGCGATGTGGATCAGTATTCGGACCCTACCACAAAAAAGTGCCGAAATCAATAATTTGCTTCGCATGGGTCATCAAGCCTGTCCCATCGCCTTTTGGCGGGATGAGGCTTTTTTCCCCAGGATCGATCGTTGCCCGCAATCGGGCTCAGTCGCCCTTGCCGGGGTTCGGCGAGAAGAACTGCTCGTACTTGTTCTCGACGCCGTCCATTTCCTTGGCCTCGGGCATGGCATCCCGCTTGACCGTGATATTGGGCCAGATCGCCGCGAATTCCGTGTTGATCTTCAGCCACTTGTCGAGGCCCGGCTCGGTGTCCGGCTTGATCGCCTCGGCGGGACATTCCGGCTCACAGACACCGCAGTCGATGCATTCGTCGGGATGGATGACGAGCGTGTTCTCACCCTCGTAGAAACAGTCGACGGGGCACACTTCCACGCAGTCCGTGTACTTGCAGCGGATGCAGTTGTCGGTCACGACATATGTCATGAGGAACTCCAGAAACGTCACGAAGCGGGCGGTGGCTCACGGCCGCCTGGGCAGTCGACCGGAACGAAAAACCTCACCCGCGCAAGGCTATCCGGTGGTGGAGGTAAAGGCTTTGCTGGCGCTTGGCAAGCGCAATAGATGCGCCTTTAGGCCCGCGAGAGGTATAGAATTCTAATCCTCGTCACCGCCGGGGCCGCCATGCAGCCGGTCGATCTCGCGGCGCTCGCGTTTCGTCGGGCGTCCGGCACCGCGTTCGCGCGTCGCCTGCGCGAAGGCATTGCGTTCCTCGCGCGGCGGCCGAGGCGGCGTCATGTCGTGATAGAGCAGGCGGGCTTCCTCATAGGGGCCGCGGCGCTCGCCCGGCAAAAGCACCTTCACCACCATGTCATAACGGTCGAGCGACAGCACGATCACATCGCCCGGCCGCACCATATGCGAGGGCTGGCGGATGGCGAGATCATTGACCCTGACATCGCCCGCTTCGACGGACTTTGCCGCAAGCGAGCGGGATTTGCGCAGGCGCGCGAAGAACAGCCACTTGTCGATGCGCTGGCGCGCGGCGGGCTGTTCTTCGTGTCGCGTCATGCTTTACTTCTTCAGCTGCTCCTTGAGCGCTGCGAGCTTCGCGAAGGGTGAATCCGGATCAACAGGCTTTTCCTTGCGGGGCGGCCGGGCCTCGAATTTCGCCTGCTGCGGCTTGGCCGAACGGTCGTTGCGCTCACCGCGATGATCGCCACGGTCCGGACGGTTGCCGCCCTGCGGCTTTCCGTCGCGGCCACCCTTGCCCTGATCCGGACGGCCACCACGGCCGCCTTCACGGCGCTCGCCCCGTTCACCGGCCTGCTGGCCACGGTTGCGGTCGCCGCCGCGGCGTTCGCCCCGGTCCTGACGCTCGCCCTGACGATCACCCTGGCGTTCGCCGCCCTGGTGACGCTCGCCGCCATGACGATGACCGCCCTGGCGCTGGTTGTCGTGACGCGAACCCGGACGCCAGAGAAGCACGGGCTTGGCTTCGACCGCTTCGCCCTCCGCGGCGGCTTCCACCGCTGCCGGGGCTTCCACGGTTTCAGCAGCGGGCGCTTCGGCGGTTGCGGCCGGGGCTTCGCTTTCGTCCGATGCATCGGCATCGTGTTCGTCGGCGGTTTCCGTTACCGCTTCCGCCGGGGTTTCAGCGGCCGCTGCGGCCGGAACCTGCGCGGCGAGGAAGGCGGCTGCCTCCTCGGGCTTCACGCTGTCGGCGCGGTAGCCGAGACCCTTGAGGATTTCTTCCATGTCGTCGGGCGTCGCGCCGAGGATGGAGAGCATGGCGGTCGTCGCGGTAAAGCGGCGGCCGTCATAGGCGCCGTCCGGACGCGTCGTGCCGGGCTTCCACTGGAGAAGCGGACGGATGAGGTCCGCCAGACGCTCGAGGATATCGATGCGCACGGCGCGCTTGCCGAGGAAACGGAAGCCGGCGAGCTTGTAGAAGGCGCGCTCGAAGCTCGGATCCGTGACGACGGAGGTGCGGCCGGCGGCGAGCACCGGGATCAGGTCGCCATAGCCCGGCTTGTCGAGGCCGTCGTTCTTCAGCGCCCAGAGCAGCGTGATGAGTTCGGCCGGTGCCGGCTTCAGGAGTGCCGGCATGAAGATGTGGTAGGCGCCGAAGCGGATGCCGTGCTTGCGCATGGAGGCGCGGGCGTCCTGGTCGAGCGTCTTGACGTCATCGGCGACATCGCGGCGGAACAGTACGCCGAGGTTCTCGACGAGCTGGAAGGCAAGGCCCTTGGCCAGACCCTGCAGATCTTCGGCGCGCGAGAGATCGTCGAGCGGCTTCAAAACCGTCGCGATGTGGTGGTTCACGAAACGCTCGATGCGGGCGGCGACGTGGTCGCGCGCATTGCCCGTCAGCTGCTCGTCGGAAAGCAGGATGACGCGCGGACGCATGATATGATCGGAAGCGGCGAGACGGGCGACGGGATCGCCGAGCCAGCGCACGGTGCCGTCGGAGCCCAGCGCGAGATCGGCATTGCCGGCGGCATGCAGGCGCGCAGCGCGGGCTTCGAACTCCAGCGCGAGCGCCTTCTGCGCGGCAGCCTGTACGGCCTTCGCGTCGGGACCTTCCGTTCCGGAGACGAGCGTGAACCGGAAACCGGCCAACTGCCCGACATGATGTCCTTCCACGAAGACATCGCCATTCACACTGATTTCAGCTTCCAACATTGCATTCTCTCTCAGGCGCTTCATGAGCACAGATGTCCTGCGATCAACAAAGCGTTTCGTCAACCGTTCATGTAACGCATCGGACAATCGGTCTTCGATTTCCCGCGTCTTTTCCTGCCAGTGTGTCGGATCGGCAAGCCAACCGGGCCGATTCGACACATAGGTCCAGGTCCTTATCTGCGCGATTCGCGCCGAAAGCGTGTCGATTTCGCCATCGGTTCGATCCGCGCGGCGGACCTGATCTCCCATAAAATCCTCGTTAACCGTGCCACGCTTTACGAGATCCGCATAGAGCGTCGAAATCAGGTCGGCGTGCTGGGCGGGCGTGATGCGGCGGTAGTCGGGAAGCGCGCAGGCTTCCCAGAGTTTTTGCACGCGCTCCGGCGTCGTCGCAAGGTCGCGGACGTCGGGATAACGCGAAAGATGGTCCAGCGCCTGCTGGTCGACGGCCGGCAGCGCCCGCGTCAGACCGGCGATCGGCGGGGCGGCCTCGAGCGACAGGCGCAGCGATTGCAGCGAGGAATAGTCGAATCGGGTCGTGCGCCACTGCAGCACCTTCACCGGATCGAACTGATGGGTCTCGATGCGTTTGACCAGCTCGTCGTCGAAGGGATCGACGCGGCCCGTCACGCCGAAGGTGCCGTCGCGCAGGTGGCGGCCGGCGCGGCCGGCGATCTGGGCAAGTTCGGCCGGGTTGAGGTTGCGGAACTGGTAGCCGTCGAATTTGCGGTCCTGCGCGAAGGCGACATGGTCGACGTCGAGGTTGAGACCCATGCCGATCGCATCGGTGGCGACGAGATATTCGACGTCGCCTTCCTGGTAGAGCGCGACCTGCGCGTTGCGGGTGCGTGGGCTGAGCGCGCCCAGCACGACGGCCGCCCCGCCCCTCTGGCGGCGGATCAGCTCGGCGATCGCATAGACCTCGTCGGCGGAAAACGCGACGATGGCGGTGCGTTGCGGCAGGCGGGTGATCTTTTTCGAGCCGGCATAGAACAGCTGCGAGAGGCGCGGGCGCTCGATGACGTGGATGCCGGGCAGCATCTGTTCGAGGATCGGCTTCATGGTGCCGGCACCGAGCAGCAGCGTCTCGTCGCGGCCCCTCAAATGCAGCACCCGGTCGGTGAAGATATGGCCGCGCTCGAGATCGCCGGCGAGTTGCACCTCGTCGATGGCGACGAAGGAGGCGCGCGTCTCGCGCGGCATGGCCTCCACCGTGCAGACCGAGAAGCGCGCCATATGCGGCGTGATCTTCTCCTCGCCGGTAATGAGCGCCACATTGTGCTGCCCGACCTTATCGACAAGCCGCGTGTAGACTTCGCGCGCGAGGAGGCGCAGAGGCAGGCCGATAATGCCCGTCTCATGTGCCACCATGCGCTCGATTGCGTAGTGGGTCTTGCCCGTATTGGTCGGGCCGAGCACCGCGGTGACCCCGCGGCCGCTCAAGATCATGGGTGCTTGCGACAAGTCACGCCCCGGCTGTTTCAACGCTTACCGAACACGTCCGGCAGGCAACAGATGCCCATCGAGGCGGGGAATGGCAAGGGGGGAGGTGAAAGTCGATGCTTTTCCCGGCCCCTTGTCGGTGCCGCCCTATTGCAAAACCACGGTGGCCTCGACTTCGAAAAGCATCGGGTCGATGGCGAGTTTGGGCACGGGAATGAGCGTCTGCGCCGGCAGCCTGTCGCCGAACATCTGCGTGACATTGCGGGTCAGCACGTCAAGCTTGGACATGTCGTGATCGACCACGAAGACCGTGAGTTTTGCCACCTGATCGGGTTTTGCGCCGAGCGCATCGAGGGCCGCGCCCAGATTGGCATAGGCCTGCTTCACCTGGACGGCGAAGTCCGGCGACAGCCCGCCCGTCGCATCCTGGCCGCCCTGCCCGGAAATATAGGCCACCCGCGCGCCGGCAGGCACGATGACAGCGGTGCTGTAGCCGTTCGGCGTGGGATCGTAGAGGGTTTTCGGATTGACGATGGTCAGCTCGGGACCGGGCTCTCCGGCTTTCGCCGGAACGGATGGGTTTGCGGTCATGACGATCAGTCCTCCTAGAAGCAGATATTTGGAAGTGTGGTGCATGGTTTTCTCCGGGTTCATCGGCCGGCGGTTGAATGTCGGATCGGGACTCGTATGATTGTCTCGTACAGCGTACGATTTTGATGACACCGTACACTGTACGAGTCAACTGTCGAATCGACATTCATGCCATTGCGGCTTACATCCACGGGCAGGTCAGCAGGAAAACCGATGGCAGAAAAATCGAGCAAACGGCCCCGGCGAATACAGACGCCGCCCTCAGGCGCTGAACAGGGCCTGTCGCTGGAGCGCATCGTGGCAACCGCGGTGGCGATGCTGGATGCCGAAGGCCTCGATGGCCTGAAGATGCGCCAATTGGCCGACCGGCTCGGCGCGGGCGCGATGAGCCTCTACTGGCATGTCTCGAACAAGGAGGAGGTCCTCGATCTGGCGCTCGATTCGGTCCTCGCCTATCACGCGCCGCCGCCGTGCACCGATCGCCAGGACTGGCGGGAAGACATCGTGCACATGGTCGAGGACTGGCGCGCCAGCATGCTGCGCCATCCCTGGTCGGCATCACTCTTGCCGCGCCGGGCGCTCGGCCCGAACATCCTCGTTCGACTGGAACAACTGGGCCAAAACCTGTCGAAAGCCGGCGTTGCGGATGCGGACTTGAATGCGGCGATCTGGTCGCTTTGGAACTACGCGCTCGGCGCGACCGTCACCCGCGCAAGCTTCGACCGCTCGGCCGACGACAGGACGGCGGCGCAGCAACGCCTGGCAGATCCGGGCGAGCGCTATCCGACAATCGAACGCTCCCGCCTGCTTCTGGACGACGACTGGGACGGCACGTTCCGAAAAGGCCTCGACTTCCTGCTGGATGGTCTCGCGCCGCGATGAACCCCGTCAGACCGGATGATCGTGCAGATCCGCACCATCCCAGCTCGTGCCCGATTCGTAGAGCGGAAAAACTTCCTCGGTAATGTAAGGCCCGCCGCCGACCGATTCCTTCGAGGACATCAGCACGAAGCGGTTTACCGTGAAGGGGCTGGTGCAGAAATTGCCGCGGCCGGTGAGGTAGTGGGCGACATCCTCGGGGCGGACGTTGCGCAGGCGGGCCAACGTCACGTGCGGCGTGAACTTGCGCGGATCGGCCGGCAGGCCGAGGCGCTGACAGATGCGCTCGATTTCCGCCTGGAGAGCGTACATTTCCGGCGCCTGGGTGACACCGGCATAAATGGCATGCGGCTTCTTGGAGCCGAAGGAGCCCATGCTCTGGAGAGAGAGCTGGAATTCGGGACGTTCGATGCGGTCGAGCTTGTCGACCACCTCGTCGGCGGTGCGGCCGTCGATATCGCCGATGAAACGGAGCGTGATGTGAAAATTCTCGACGTCGATCCAGCGGGCTCCGGGAAGACCGCCTCTCAACAAGGAGAGGCTCATCGCCGCATTACGCGGCACTTCGAGGGCAACGAAAAGTCTCGGCATGGCGACTTCTCCCGACTGGAATTACCGTCAGCGAATCACGCGGGGGCTTTTTAAGCAACCCCTATTTCGCACCCGCGAAAACTATTCCCCGGCCATGACCGATTTGAGAAACGCCTCCGCGGTCGGCAGGATCTTCGCGACCATCACATCGACGCCGGCCGGGTTGGGATGCATGCCGTCGTCGATCTGCAAATCGGCCTGGGCGGCGACACCGTCCAGAAAGAACGGATAGAGCGCAACGCCGTGCTTGTCGGCCATGCGCTGGTAGATGCCGTTGAAACGCTTCTCGTAATCCGTCCCCATATTCGGCGGCGCGAGCATGCCGGCAAGCAGCACGGCGATCCCGCGCTCCTTCAGCCGCGTCAGCATGGCGTCGATGTTCTTTTCCGTCTCCTCCGGCGCGATACCGCGCAGTGCATCGTTGGCGCCCAGTTCGAGAATGACGCCCTTCGTACCGTCAGGCACCGACCAGTCGAGCCGGGCAAGGCCGCCGGAGCTGGTATCGCCGGACACGCCGGCATTGGCGATTTCGACATCGTATCCCCTGGCTTTCAGCGCGGCCTCCAGTTTCACCGGAAAGGCGTCCGAAGCCGGCAGCTGGTAGCCGGCCATCAGGCTGTCGCCGAAGCCGACGAGCTTAACGGGCTCGGCCGAGGCTGCGCCTGCGGATAACAAAGCTGTGATTGCAAGTGAGGCGAAAAAGCCGAGCGCCGCTTTAAACGACATGATGCTGATCCTAGATTGCGGGTATTCCCGTGTTTTCAGGATATATAGGGCAGAATTCCTTGGCCAAAACCATCATCGATCTGAAAAAAGCCGATCTCACTCTCGGACAGGCCGCCGCCTCCGTCCATGTGCTGAAGGGGATCGACCTTGTCATCGATGCGGGCGAATCGGTCGGCATCGTCGGCCCCTCGGGCTCCGGCAAGTCGACGCTGCTGATGGTGCTGGCCGGCCTGGAGCGACTGGACAGCGGCGAAATCCACATCGACGGTGCGGGCCTGCACGGCATGAACGAGGATCAGGTGGCGGATTTCCGCGGCCGCAATATCGGCATCGTCTTCCAGTCCTTCCACCTCATTCCCAACATGACGGCACTGGAGAACGTCGCGGTGCCGCTGGAACTCGCCAATGTGCCCGATGCCTTCGAGATCGCCCGGCGCGAGCTGACGGCCGTCGGGCTCGGCGAGCGCCTGTCACATTATCCCGGCCAACTCTCCGGCGGCGAGCAGCAACGCGTGGCGATTGCCCGCGCACTGGCACCCGCGCCAAAACTGCTGATCGCCGACGAACCGACCGGCAATCTCGACACCGAGACCGGACGGCAGATCGCCGACCTGCTGTTTTCCAAGCAGGCCGAGCGCGGCACGACGCTGGTGCTGGTGACGCATGATCCCTCGCTCGCCGCACGCTGCGGCCGGCAGGTCGCCATGCGTTCCGGCGAGATCGTTTCCGGTGCGGCTCCCGTACGCATCACAGCACAGGCGGTGCCGGCATGAGGATCGGCGCGATCCTGCGGCAATTTCCGCTGGCCTTTCGCCTGGCGCTGCGCGAAATGCGCGGCGGGCTGAAGGGTTTTTATATTTTCCTCGCCTGTATCGCGCTCGGGACGGCGGCGATCGCCGGGGTCAATTCGGTCTCGAGCGCCATCACCCAGGCGATCGCCTCGCAGGGCCAGTCGCTGCTGGCGGGCGATGTGCGCTTCGAGTTCAACAACCGCTTTGCGACGCCGGACGAGCTGAAACATTTCCAGTCGCTGGGTGATGTCTCCCTGTCCTCCGGCCTGCGCTCCATGGCGCGCCTGCCCGATGGGTCCGACCAGACGCTGGTCGAAGCCAAGGGCGTCGATGGCGCCTATCCGCTCTACGGCACGCTGGAAACCGCGCCGCAGCAGCCGAGCGCCGAACTCTTCGCCAAGCAGGGTGATGCCTATGGCGCGGTCGTAGCACCCCTGCTGCTCGACCGGCTCGGCGTCGCCATCGGCGACGAGGTGCTGCTCGGCACAGTGAAGCTGAAGATCACCGCGACGCTGGTGCGCGAACCCGATGCCGTGTCGGAAGGGTTTGGCTTCGCGCCGCGCCTGATGCTCTCGGAAGACGCGCTGACGGCAAGTGGCCTGGTGCAGACCGGCAGCCTCGTCGAAAACGCCTATCGCGTGCGGCTTGCCGACCAGAGCCTTTCGCTGTCCAAGGTCCGCGCCGATGCCAACAAGGCGTTTCCGAAGGCCGGCTGGTCGATCCGCACGTCGAACAGCGCCGCCCCCTCGCTGACGGCCAACATCACCCGTTTCTCGCAGTTCCTGACGCTGGTCGGCCTCACCGCGCTGATCGTCGGCGGTGTCGGCGTGGCCAATGCTGTGCGCGCCTATCTGGATTCCAAGCGCGCCGTCATCGCGACCTTCAAGTGCCTGGGTGCGCCCGCCTCGCTGGTGGCGCTGATCTATCTCACGCAAATCGCGCTGATCGCCGCCGTCGGTATCGCCATCGGCCTGGTTGCCGGCGCGCTGATGCCGATGGTCGCGATGCGCTTCCTCGACGGCGTGCTGCCGGTGCCGGCGGAAACGGCGCTCTATCCGTCGGCGCTGCTGCTTGCGGCCGTCTTCGGCCTGCTGACGGCGCTCGCCTTCGCCATCCTGCCGCTCGGCCATGCCCGCGAAGTGCCGGCGACAGCGCTGTTCCGCGAGCAGGGTTTTCAGAAGAGCCGCCTGCCGAGCTGGCCCTATCTCTTGGGGGCGGCGGTGTTTCTCGCAGCCCTTGCCGGCCTTGCCATCGTCACGGCCTATGACCGCTATATCGCCATGGTCTTCCTCGGCGCGATCGCCTTTGCCTTCGTCGTGCTGCGCGTCGTCGCCATGCTGATCACGATGCTGGCCAGGCGCAGCCCGCGCGTCAATTCGCCGTCGCTGCGGCTTGCCATCGGCAATATCCACCGGCCCGGCGCACTCACCGCCTCCGTCGTGCTGTCGCTCGGCCTCGGCCTTGCGCTGCTCGTTACGCTGACGTTGATCGACGGAAACCTGCGCCGCGAACTCACCGGCAACCTGCCGGAGCGGGCGCCGAACTTCTTCTTCGTCGATATCCAGGGCAGCGAGCTCGACGGGTTCCGCGACGTGCTGAAGAGCAACATGCCCGACGGCAAGATCATCGAGGTGCCGATGCTGCGCGGCCGGGTGATGGAGCTGAACGGCGTCGACGTCGCCAAGGTCAAGGTGCCCCAGGGCGGGCAATGGGTGCTGCGCGGCGACCGCGGCATCACCTATGCCAAGCGCGTGCCGGAGAATTCGACGCTCGCGGAGGGTCAATGGTGGCCGGAGGATTATGCCGGTGAACCGCTCGTTTCCTTCGCCGCCGAAGAGGGCAAGGAACTCGGGCTGAAGATCGGCGATACCGTGACGGTCAACGTGCTCGGCCGCAACATCACCGCGCGCATCGCCAATTTCCGCACGGTCGAGTGGGAATCGCTGTCGATCAATTTCGTCATGGTCTTCTCGCCCAACACATTCGCCGGCGCGCCGCATGCCTGGCTGGCCACGATGATCGACCCGAAAGCGAGCGCCGAGCAGGAAGCCGCGACGCTGAAAGCCGTCACCAACGCCTTCCCGACGATCACCACGGTGCGCGTCAAGGACGCGCTCGACGTGGTCAACGAACTGGTCGGGCAGCTCGCGACGGCGATCCGCGCGGCGGCGGCGGTGGCGCTCATCGCCTCCGTGCTGGTGCTGGCCGGCGCGCTTGCGGCCGGCAACCGGGCGCGCGTGCACGATGCCGTGGTGCTCAAGACGCTGGGCGCGACGCGGGCGACGCTCATCCGGGCCTTCAGCTACGAATATCTGATGCTCGGGCTGGCCACCGCCGTCTTCGCGCTTCTGGCCGGCGGCGCGGCGGCCTGGTTCGTGGTGAGCACGATCATGAAGCTGCCGTCGAGCTTCCTGCCCGATGTCGCCGTGATGACGGTGGTGACGGCGCTCGTCATGACCGTCGGCATCGGCCTTGCCGGCACCTGGCGCATTCTGGGACAGAAGGCGGCACCGGTGCTGCGCGAACTCTAGAATCATGCGCCCGCGGCCTCCCGTCAGGGTCGCGGGTCTTGTGCGCAACACAATTCATGCTCATATTTATCCTAGGCAAGCTGGAGCCCCGCAGCGGCTGCCTGGACCCCGCGGTGCGTTTCGAAAACCGGAACGAATAAGCGGGAGCCCGACACCGTAAACACTAGGGGCTTTACCGAGAGGAAAACATGGCTGATCTCCGCAACTACCAGACCCGCCCGGCAAATGCCGGCGCCCAGGCCGGTGCCGTCATCGACGAGGGCCTGCGCAGCTACATGCTGCGG
The DNA here is from genome assembly GCF_946479415.1 of uncultured Shinella sp. The sequence continues at coordinate 11,098 of NZ_CAMLFY010000058.1, forward strand.
GTCTACAACCTCATGGCCTTCGGTCTCGCGATCACCGGTCTCGTGGCGTATTTCGCCTCGCAGGCTGCCTTCGCCGATGGCCAGCTGACCGCGTTCGGCCAGGCGATCTATGTGAGCCCGCTGAAGTGGGTTGTCATGCTCGCCCCGCTGGCGCTGGTCTTCTTCCTGAGCTTCCGCATCCACACGATGAGCGTTTCCGCCGCGCAGACGACCTTCTGGGTCTATGCCGGCCTGATGGGCCTGTCGCTGTCGTCGATCTTCCTGATCTACACCGGCGCCAGCATCGCACAGACCTTCTTCGTCTCCGCCGCCGCCTTCGGCGCGCTGTCACTGTTCGGCTACACGACGAAGCGTGACCTGTCCGCCATGGGCTCGTTCCTGATCATGGGCCTGTTCGGCCTGATCATCGCCTCGCTCGTCAACCTGTTCCTGCAGTCGTCGGCGCTCGATTTCGCGATCTCGGCGATCGGCGTTCTGGTCTTCGCCGGCCTGACGGCCTGGGATACGCAGAAGATCAAGGAAATGTATTTCGAAGCAGACGACGCTGCCGTGGCCGGCCGCAAGGCCATCATGGGTGCGCTGACGCTCTACCTCGATTTCATCAACCTCTTCCTGTTCCTGCTGCGTTTCCTCGGAAACCGCGAATAAACCGGGAAGCCGAAGGGCTGAATGCGAAACCCCGCCTGAAAAGGCGGGGTTTTTGTTTGGGATAGGAAATGACGACGCCCAGGTCCCAATATCCGTGAGCGGGGTTACGTCTCGACGAGGCGCAGCACCTTGTCGAAAACCTTGAGCACCTGCTTCAGCTCGTGGCCGCGTTTCAGGATCGTGCCGTGCTGGTTGATGACGCTGTAGGCGCCCTGCTTGGCGGCGAGCTTGGGATCTTTCTCGATGCGGTAGAGCGGCATTTCGCCGGAGCGCTTGAAGACGGAGAACACCGCCTTGTCGCGCATATGATCGATGGCGTAGTCGCGCCATTCGCCCTCGCCGACCATGCGGCCATAGACCCAGAGGATCGCATCGAGCTCGCGTCGATGGAAGGTTACGGGCAGCGGATCCTTGCTGCTCCGGTATTCTCTGAGGTCGACCACGACATCGGAAGCCTGCAAATCCGGCTGATCAGTCATCGAATCTCCGCACCTTTTCTGTGACGGCACGGTGACAGTGTGCCTGACCGGAGATGAAATGCAAGGCTGCGGGGCAAGACAGGGCGCCGGATTTGCAATTTCGCAAAAATCCGTCCTGCCGCATTTCAGACAAACAGACGCCCAAATTTAAGGAGAGAGTTCGCCCGTCGCAGCCTGTCCCGGCCATCCGCTTCCCGCGGAAACCGGCCGATCCGGCGAGCGTCTGTCGAAGTTGCCCTGTATTCCGTTGCCGGTAACTTCGTCCAGGTCCGGTCCGTCTCCTTCGAACCCTCAAGCCCCAGCCCCTCGAAGTAGCCGGACCGGACCTCCCCAAACGGGGAGGGTTATCGGGTCGCTTTTTCTCCGGTCAGCACGGTCGCACCCAGAATGGCGCCGGGCGTATCGGCCGTTTTCATGCGTTGCAGCAGGATGGCGCAGCCGCCGGCTTTCTTTTTCTTCTTCAGCATATCGGCGGGAAGCACGAGGTTCGTCTCCTTGCCCTCCCACATGCCGATCGTCTCCATATCGGTGACGGCGTGCCAGTAGTTGATCGTCTTGCCGCGGTTCTCGCCGGTGTCGATGTTGATCGTGCGCTCACGCTCGAAATAGGCGATCAGGATATTGGCCTTGCCCTCGCCTGCACCGACGCGGATGCGCAGCTCGTCGTTCTTCACCTCGACATCGACGGGCACGTCCAGACCCTTGCCTTCGGCAGGCATCGCTTCCATGCGGTTGCGGATGCCGGCAATGTCGGCACCGTTGATGTGTTCGCGACCGTTCAGAACGGCCTGGGGCGTATAGACGCCATTGCGGCCGAACATGCGGGCATAGGCATATTGCCGGTCGGTATTGTCCTTGGAGGCCAGCGTGTCGGCCCAGCCGAGATAGTTCCAGTAATCGACATGGTAGGAGAGCGCCACGACCTTGCCTTCGCGGGCAAGCTGCTCCAGCGCCTTGTCGGCCGGCGGGCAGGACGAGCAGCCCTGGCTGGTGAAGAGCTCGACGACACCCTTGGGCTTGATGGCTTCCTCGGCGGAGGCGGTGCTGGCTCCGAGCATCAGCAGGATTGCCAGACATTCCGGTCTATACAGTCTCGGCATGATCATTTCCAATGAAGCGCCGGCAAAGGCCAGCCTTTTGAAGTCGTCATACGCGCTTGCCGCTTCAACAGGAAGTCACGATGGAGTGAGATTTTTCCCTCCTAAAACGAAAAATGCCGGGGTTGAGGCCCCGGCATTTCTTGTTTCACGCTGAAAAAGATCAGGCAGCGAGGTCTCTGAGAACGGTCTGCAGGATGCCGCCGTTGTTCATGTAGGTGACCTCGTCGAGCGTATCGATGCGGCAGAGCAGCGGAACGTCCTTCACCGTGCCGTCCGAGTAGGTGATCTTGGCGATCTTCTTCTCGCGCGGCTTGATGTCACCTTCCAGGCCCTCGATCGTGACGATCTCGTCGCCCTTGAGGTCGAGCGAGGCCCAGGTCGTGCCGTCCTCGAAGACGAAGGGCACGATGCCCATGCCGACGAGGTTGGAACGGTGGATGCGCTCGAAGGACTGCGCCACCACGGCCTTGACGCCGAGCAGGTTGGTGCCCTTGGCCGCCCAGTCGCGCGACGAGCCGTTGCCGTATTCGACGCCGGCGAAGATGACGAGCGGAACGCCCTCGGCCTTGTACTTCATGGCCGCATCGTAGATCGAAAGCTCTTCCTTGGTCGGGTAATGGATGGTGTAGCCACCTTCCTTGCCGTTCGGGCCGAGCATGTGGTTGCGGATGCGGATATTGGCGAAGGTGCCGCGCATCATGACTTCATGGTTGCCGCGGCGCGTGCCGTACTGGTTGAAGTCGGCGACCGCGACGCCGTTGTCGGTGAGGTAGGCACCGGCCGGCGAGGCGGCCTTGATCGAACCGGCCGGCGAAATGTGGTCGGTGGTGATCTTGTCGCCGAAGAGACCGAGGACGCGGGCGCCTTCGATGTTCTTGAGGCCCGAGCCGGTCTTGCCCATGCCGACGAAATAGGGCGGGTTCTGCACATAGGTCGACTTGTCGTCCCAGGCATAGGTCTGTCCCTCGGGAACCTGCACGGCCTGCCAGTTCTCGTCGCCCTTGAACACGTCGGCGTATTTCGAGGCATAGAGCTCGCGCGTGACGTATTTCATGATGAACTCCTGGATCTCCTTGGAGGAGGGCCAGATGTCCTTGAGGTAGACGGGGTTGCCGTTCTGGTCTTCGCCGATCGGCTCCTTGGTCAGGTCCTTCTGGACGGAACCGGCGAGCGCATAGGCGACGACGAGCGGCGGCGAGGCGAGGTAGTTCGCCTGCACATCCGGCGAGATGCGGCCTTCGAAGTTACGGTTGCCGGAGAGAACGCCGGCGGCGATCAGGCCCTTGTCGTTGATCGTCTTGGAGATCGGCGCCGGCAGCGGGCCGGAATTGCCGATGCAGGTCGTGCAGCCGAAGCCGACGAGGTTGAAGCCGAGCTTGTCGAGATCGGCCTGCAGGCCGGACTTGGCAAGGTATTCGCCGACGACCTGGGATCCCGGTGCCAGCGACGTCTTGACCCACGGCTTGGTCTTCAGGCCCTTGGCAACCGCGTTGCGGGCAAGAAGGCCGGCGGCGATGAGGACCGACGGGTTGGACGTGTTGGTGCAGGACGTGATGGCGGCAATGGCGACATCGCCGTGGCCGATATCGTAGTCCGTGCCTTCGACCGCGTAGCGGTTCGAAAGCTGGCCGGGCTTCTTGTAGTCGTTTTCAAGGGCCGTCGCGAAGTTCGGCGCGATGGTTTCGAGCGGGATGCGGCCTTCCGGACGCTTCGGGCCGGCCATGGCGGGCACGACGTCGCCGAGATCGAGTTCGAGCGTGTCGGTGAAGACGAGGTCGGACCCGTCGTTGTCACGCCACATGCCCTGCGCCTTCGAATAGGCTTCGACGAGCGCGATGCGCTGTTCTTCGCGGCCGGACATGGTGAGGTAGTTGACGGTTTCGCCGTCGACCGGGAAGAAGCCGCAGGTCGCGCCGTATTCCGGGCCCATATTGCCGATCGTCGCGCGGTCGGCGAGCGTCATGTTGTCGAGGCCGGGGCCGAAGAATTCGACGAACTTCGAGACCACGCCCTTCTTGCGCAGCATCTGCACGACCATCAGCACGAGGTCGGTCGCGGTGACGCCTTCCTTGAGCTTGCCGGTCAGCTTGAAGCCGATGACCTCAGGCAGAAGCATGGAGACCGGCTGGCCGAGCATGGCCGCTTCCGCCTCGATCCCGCCCACGCCCCAGCCGAGAACGCCGAGGCCGTTGATCATGGTCGTGTGGCTGTCCGTGCCGACACAGGTATCCGGGTAGGCGATGATCTCGCCGTCTTCTTCCTTGGTCCATACGGTCTGGCCCAGATATTCCAGATTGACCTGGTGACAGATACCCGTGCCCGGAGGAACGACGCGGAAATTCTGGAAGGCCTGCTGGCCCCACTTGAGGAAGCGGTAGCGCTCGCCGTTGCGCTGGTATTCCAGCTCGACATTGCGGGCAAAGGCGGTCGGCGTGCCGAATTCGTCGACGATGACCGAGTGGTCGATGACGAGATCGACGGGAACGAGCGGGTTGATCTTTTCCGGATCACCGCCGAGCGAAACCATCGCGTCGCGCATGGCCGCGAGGTCGACGACGGCGGGAACGCCGGTGAAGTCCTGCATCAAGACGCGCGCCGGGCGATAGGCGATCTCGTTTTCGACGGTGCCCTTGTTCGAAAGCCAGTCGACGACGGACAGGATCTGCTCCTTGGTGACCGAGCGGCCGTCTTCGAAGCGCAGCAGGTTCTCAAGAAGCACCTTCATCGAGTAGGGCAGCTTCGAGACGCCGGCGAGGCCGTTCGCTTCGGCCTTGGGCAGGCTGTAATATACGTAATCGGTGCCGTTGACCGTAAGGGTCGAACGACAATTGAAACTGTCTAGGGATTTGGACACTTTATACCCCGTCTCGTCTGGCGCCAGAAAGCTGACGTACGAACGCCCGTGCGCGTTTAGCGCGAATGGGATGCGGGTGCGGTCATTTCCGCTGTCCGTACGCGGAATTCATTCCGGTTCGGCGCTTGGATGAAATTCACGCCGACCGCTGGCGTGTTGCGGGGGTTATAGATAATTTCTAAGAAACGTTCCAGAGCGCCTGAGGGTAAATCGGGACAATTTTTTTGCGTTGCGACCAAGGTCGTAAAGGGAAAGTGAACAGTCATGCGGCTCGTCGCCGAAGGGTTGAGCGCCAGGCGCGGCGAAGACCTGATTTTCCAGGACATTTCCTTCGAAATCGCCAGCGGCGAGGCGCTGGTCGTCAAGGGCGCCAACGGCTCCGGCAAGTCCACCCTGCTGCGCGTTCTGGCCGGCCTCCTGCCGGCCGAGAAGGGTTCCGCAAAGCTCCTTGCTGCAGCGCAACCGGTGGAGCGCCTGAGCGAGGCCGCACACTACCTTGGCCATCGCAACGCGATGAAGCGCGAACTGAGCGTCGAAGAGAATCTCGCCTTCTGGAAAGCCTTTCTGGGCGATTTTTCCGGCGGCACCGGCGTGTCCGTTGATGAGGCCGCCGAATCAGTCGGCCTCGGCGGCATCGTGCATCTTCCCTTCGGCTATCTCTCCGCCGGCCAGCAGCGCCGCATGGCCATGGCCAAGCTCCTCGTCGCCTGGCGCCCGGTGTGGATCCTCGACGAGCCGACCGCGGCGCTGGATGCCGCCGCCGAAGCGATGTTCGCCGGCCTCGTCACCGCGCACCTCGCGCGCGGCGGTATCGCCATTGCCGCGACGCATCAGCCGCTGGGGTTGGAAGGGGTGAAGGAATTGCGGATGACGGGGTTTGCCGGGGTGATGGAGGATGTGTGGTGATGGGCGTGGCCATGGAGATTGCCCATGAAGACCCTCTCTGCCTGCCGGCATCTCCCCCACAAGGGGGGAGAAAGGCTAGCAGCCAGCTCTTCGCGAGAGATTTTCTGACGAGAGTGCCGCACGGTAAGCCCCTCCCCCTTGTGGGGAGGGGTTGGGGAGGGGTTTTCGCGAACAATCACCCAAGCCTTGTGGGGGAGATGCCCGGCAGGGCAGAGGGGGGTAAGCCCCACCCGCTTCGCACGGAGGCCTACACATGATCGCCCTCCTCGCCCGCGACCTCAAACTCTCCGTCCGCGCCGGCGGTGGCGCCTTGATCGGCGTCTTGTTCTTCATGACCGTCGTCGCCGTCATCCCCTTCGGCGTCGGTCCTGACCTCAACCTACTCGCGCGCATCGGCCCCGCGATCCTGTGGATCGGCGCGCTGCTCGCCTCGCTGCTCGGCCTCGACCGGCTGTTCCAGGCCGAGCGCGAGGATGGTTCGCTGGATCTGCTTCTCATGCAGGACACACCGCTGGTGCTGACGGTCTTCGTCAAATGCGTCGCGCACTGGATCGCGACCGGCCTGCCGCTGGTCATCGCCTCGCCGCTGCTCGGCCTCTTCATGAATATGGACGAGGTGGCGATCGGCGCGACGACGCTGACGCTTCTGGCCGGCACGCCGGCCATCACCTTCATCGGCGCTGCCGGAGCCGGCATTGCCGTGGCGCTGCCGCGCGGCGGGCTGCTCGTCTCGATCCTCGTTCTGCCGCTCGCCATTCCCGTGCTGATCTTCGGCGTCAGCGCCGTCTATGCGGCGATCCAGGAACCCGCACCCTTCCTGCCGCCGTTCCTCATTCTCATCGCGCTCAACCTGTTCTTCGCCGTCATCGGCCCGGTCGCGGCGGCAGCCGCCCTCAGACTTTCAAGCGATTGACGGCAATGTGATTGCGGCAGATCAATTGAAGATGGCGGCGTGACACGTTAAAGAACCATCCGACACGTTGAAGAGTTGACATGAGCGAACCGAGCCTTGCCATCCGCAAATTCAGCGACCTCGCCAACCCGACGCGGTTTCTGGCGCTGGTCGCCACCGTCTGGCCCTGGCTTGCCGGGTTGACGCTCTGTCTGTTCGCGGTCGGGCTCACTCTTTCCTTCACGACGACGGGCGATTACCAGCAGGGCGAGACGGTGCGCATCATGTATGTGCATGTGCCGGCCGCCTGGCTCTCGATGATGTGCTATACGGTCATGGCGCTCTCGGCGCTCGGCACGCTCGTCTGGCGCCATCCGCTCGCCGATGTCTCGGCCAAGGCCGCAGCGCCCATCGGCGCCGCATTCACGCTCGTCGCGCTCATCACCGGTTCGCTGTGGGGCAAGCCGATGTGGGGCACCTGGTGGGTGTGGGATGCGCGACTGACCTCCGTCTTCGTGCTGTTCCTGATGTATCTCGGCCTGATCGCACTCAACCGCGCCATGGACGACCCGACGCGCGCCGCCAAGGTCAGCGCCGTGCTCATCCTCGTCGGCTTCGTCAACATTCCCATCATCAAGTTTTCCGTCGAATGGTGGAACACGCTGCACCAGCCGGCAAGCGTGGTGCGCATGGGCGGCCCGACCATCGATCCGGAATTCCTGTGGCCGCTACTGGTAATGGCGATCGCCTTCTCCATGCTGTTCTTCACGCTGCATATCCTGGCGATGCGCAACGAAATCCTGCGCCGCCGCATTGCCGTGCTGCGCCGCCATGCCGCCCGCTCGGCCGGAGACGCCGCATGAGCCACGCCTTCTACGTCACCCTCTCCTACATCGCCGCCTTCGCCGTCACCTTCGGCCTCATCGGCTGGGTCTTCATCGACCATCGCGGCCGCCATCGCGAGCTGGAGCGCCTGGAAGCCGCGGGCATCCGCCGCCGTTCGGCGCGCGCAGAGGAAACCCGATGAGCGAGACGCAAGGCAATGCCGAAGATGCGGGCACGCGCACGCGCCTCATCCTCGCGGCGCTACCGCTGGCAATCTTCCTGGGCCTCGCACTGATCTTCTGGACGCAACTCAATTCGGGCCGCGATATCTCGGAAATCCCCTCCGCGCTGATCGGCACCAAGGCGCCCTTCCGCGACCTCGATCCGCTGGCCGGTGCTATCAGGGATGGCGTGCCCGTTCCGGCGCTGAGCAAGGAGACCGGCAAGGGCAAGCTGACGCTCGTCAACTTCTGGGCCTCCTGGTGCGTGCCCTGCCGGCAGGAGCATCCTGTGATCCTCGAGCTTTCGAAGGATCCGCGCCTCACCGTCGTCGGCGTGAACTACAAGGACGGCAGCGAGAATGCGCTGCGCTTCCTCGGCGAGCTCGGCAACCCCTTCTCCGCCATCGGCCTCGATCCTGTGGGAAAAATGGCGATCGACTGGGGTGTCTACGGTATCCCGGAAAGCTACCTCGTCGGCCCGGACGGAACGATCCTCTACAAGCGTGTCGGGCCGTTCGACGACAAGAGCCTCAAGAACGGGCTCTATCCGGCCATCGAAAAGGCGCTGGGAACGCCGGCGAAGACGGGCTGATCCCGCCGGTTACGGCAAGGTCTTCGGTGTCACGAAGGCGACAAGCCGCCCGGCGCCGGGCGCGACGTCGGCCCAGCGCTCCCCATCGAAGCGGATCACCGCCAGCCCCGCGGTCGGATATTTCGTCCTGAGACGCGCAACCGTATCCGCATCCCCTTCGGGCGCCAGCCGCGCCGCCAGATCCTCGAAGCCCGGATTGTGACCGATAACGAGCAACGTTCCGCTCTCCTGCGGCGCGGCGTGGATGGTGGCGAGGATCGCGGCCGGCTCCGCCTCATAGATCGAGGTGACGGTCTGCGACGGACAGGCCTTGCCAAGCGTGGGTGCGACCAGCGCCCAGGTTTCCTGCGTGCGCCGTGCCGACGAGACCAGCGCGAAATCCGGCTCGAGGCCCACCTCGGCCATATAGGCGCCCATGCGCGGCGCATCGCGGCGGCCACGCTCGGCAAGCGGCCGGTCGTGATCGTCCACGCCGTCGGGCCAGGCGGATTTTGCGTGTCGGAGCAGAAGCAGGGTTTTCATTGATAACTCCGGCCTTTAAACGAAAAAGGCCGGCATCGCGCCGGCCTTTCCCCTGTGAGTTTCGGATGCCTCAGCGGCAACCTTCGATCTGCTTCAGCGCGGCCGAGATGCCCGACAGCGAGTAGGAATAGGCCGTGCCCGTGCCGCGGCGCGACTTCGCCTGCACCTGCATGTCCTTGCCGGTCTTCATGGCGTTGACGAGCGCCGGCTCTTCGGCGGCGTTTTCCACCCAGGCCGAGTTGCCCTTGGTGAACATCACGAAGGTGCGGCCGTCGATGACGACGTTGACCTTGGAGTTCTCCTGCAGCGGGTAGCCCATCATCGCCTGCGGCTCGTAGCTGATGTTCTGGCCGGGACGCTGCGAGACGAGGAAGAAGACATCGCCATGATCGACGCCGGGGGGCGTCTTTTCCTTCGGCACGGACAGAACGTAGCAGACCTTGCCGCCATTCGCCTGATACGAATAGGCACCCCAGGCGTTGAACTGCTGAATGCGCGTCGGCGTCTGGGCCGAGGCAACGCCTGCGGTCGCGATGACGAGGGCGAGTGCGGTTGCGAGCTTTCTTACGAACATGTTTTCCTGCCGGTTGTCTTGCCAGTGATTGCCGGCCGAAGGCAGATGCCTGCCATGCCGGTGTCGGCCATGCATGATGACGATTTGGTTCATTTTGACTTAATTCAGGTTACCAAACCGTCAACATGCGTCCAATTTCCGAAGGTCTTCCGTGCCGCACCGGGACAAATTTGCATTGAAAACCGCCGCGGCCCCTGTCTGAAAGGCCAAGCGTCCGCAGTCCCCATTTGGTGAGATAGAACCCGTCGAAACCCCTATTGGCACAACGATTAGGGCAAGAATTTGACCCGCGAAGTTGCGCACCAAACAGCCACAACCGAACTAGCTTGCAGGCTGCGTTTGCGGCTCGTCCTCGAGCGCCTTGTCGGCCGAAATATAGTGGTCTTCACGGATATGGCCGCGGATGGCGGCGAAGGCGGCCGTCAGCACCGCAATGTCGTCGGAAAAGCCGACAAGCGCGAAGAAATCCGGGATGCCGTCGAGCGGCAGAACGAAATAGGCAAGCGCTGCGAGCAGGATGCCGCGAACCTTGGTCGGCGTGCGCGAATCGAGCGCGCAATAGTAGGCGGCCACGAGATCGCGGGAGAACGGCACCTGCCGCATCGCGCGCTTCAAAACCGGCCAGAACCGCTTCTTGATGCGGGTCTCCTGCCGCTCCTGCTCGTCCTTATCGCCGGGCAGCAGGATCTCGCCGATCTTCACATCATCCATTCATGGCCTCCCTTGAGGTTTTTACGCATTTGCGGGCGCAAAACCGCTTCGCACGTTTGCTGCAATGCTTCAGGTGGCAGCACCGGCAAAGCCCGGCGCAAAAACATATGGGGATGCCTTCACGCCGCTTCAACTCTTCGTGCGCAGAGCCGCCGCCTTCTCCATGGCGGCCGCCATCTTGAAATCCAGCTCGGTCAGGCCGCCCGCATCATGGTTCGTCAGGCGCACATCGACGCGGTTGTAGACATTGAACCATTCGGGGTGGTGATTGAATTTTTCCGCCGCCAGCGCCGCCTCCGTCATGAAGCCGAAGGCTTCGCGGAACGACGTGAACTTGAAGGTCTTCTTGATGGCGATACCGTCGTCCGACCGGCTCCACCCGTCCAGACCATCCAGCGCTTCGGAAATGGCGGCTTCGTCCAGCTTTTCCTGTTTCATGGCGCCCTCGCTTTCTCACATCCTACCATATGAAAACGGCGCCCGAAGGCGCCGTGTTCCTTTTTCCCGATCATGCGGTCAGACGAAGAACTGGCCGCCGTTCGCCGAAATCGTCGAGCCGGTGATGAAACCGGCATCGTCGGAGGCGAGGAAGACGACGACCCGGGCGATTTCTTCGGGTTCGCCGAGACGGCCGACCGGGATCTGCGGGATGATCCGCTCGTTCAGCACCTTCTCCGGGATGGCGCGCACCATTTCCGTACCGATATAGCCGGGGCAGATGGCGTTGACCGTAATGCCCTTGGCGGCACCCTCCTGGGCGAGCGCCTTGGTGAAACCGAGGTCGCCGGCCTTGGCGGCGGAATAGTTCGCCTGGCCCATCTGGCCCTTCTGGCCGTTGATCGAGGAAATGTTGATGACGCGGCCGAAGCTGCGGTCGCGCATGCCCGTCCAGACCGGATGGGTCATGTTGAACAGACCCGTCAGGTTGGTGTTGATGACGGCGCCCCACTGGTCGGGCGTCATCTTGTGGAACATCGCATCCTTGGTGATGCCCGCATTGTTGACGAGGATTTCGACGGGGCCGAGATCGGCCTCGACTTTCGCAATACCCTCCACGCAGGATTCGTAGCTCGCGACGTCCCATTTATAGACCGGAATACCGGTTTCCGCCTTGAAGGCGTTGGCGGCATCGTCATTGCCGGCATAGCTTGCAGCCACCTTGTATCCGGCCGCCTTCAGCGCCACCGAAATGGCGGCGCCGATGCCGCGCGACCCGCCTGTTACCAATGCTACTCTGCTCATGTGGCTCACTCCCCTAGGCTGTTTTTTGAGTCGACCTGTCGCCCTGCCGGCGGCAGGTCATGGCAAAGCAGAATGTCAGTCGATGCTCAGAGGCTCTCGACGCACATCGCCACGCCCATGCCGCCGCCGATGCAGAGCGTGGCGAGGCCCTTCTTGGCACCGCGACGCTTCATCTCGAAGAGGAGCGTGTTGAGAATGCGGGCGCCGGATGCACCAATCGGGTGACCGATGGCGATGGCGCCGCCATTGACGTTGACGATATCGGGATTCCAGCCGAGATCCTTGTTGACCGCGCAGGCCTGCGCCGCAAAGGCCTCGTTGGCTTCCACGAGGTCGAGATCGCCGATCTTCCAGCCGGCGCGCTCGAGCGCCTTGCGCGAGGCCGGGATCGGGCCTGTGCCCATGACCTTGGGATCGACGCCGATCGTCGCCCAGGAGACGATGCGGGCGAGCGGCTGGATGCCTCGCCGCGAGGCCTCGGCTTCGCTCATCAGGAGGGCTGCGGCGGCACCATCGTTGAGGCCAGACGCATTGCCGGCCGTCACGGTGCCTTCCTTGTCGAAGGCCGGGCGGAGCTTGGCCATCTGGTCGAGCGTGGCGCCGTGGCGGATATATTCGTCGGCATCGACGGTTACATCACCCTTGCGGCCTTTGACGATGAACGGAACGATCTCGTCCTTGAAACGGCCGTCCTTCTGGGCGGCCTCGGCCTTGTTCTGCGAGGAAACGGCAAAGGCGTCCTGCTCGTCGCGCGACAATTGCCACTGCTTGGCGACGTTTTCCGCCGTCGTGCCCATGTGGTAGCCATAGAAGGCGTCGGTCAGGCCGTCCTTGATCATCGTATCGATCATCTTGAAGTCGCCCATCTTCACGCCGCCGCGCAGATGTGCGCAGTGCGGTGCAAGCGACATGGATTCCATGCCGCCGGCCACGATGATGCTGGCGTCGCCGGTGGCGATCTGCTGCATGCCGAGCGCCACGGCACGAAGGCCCGAGCCGCAAAGCTGGTTCATGCCCCAGGCCGTCGCTTCCTGCGGCAGGCCTGCCTTCATGGCGGCCTGGCGGGCGGGGTTCTGGCCTTCGCCGGCCTGCAGCACCTGGCCGAGGATCACCTCGTCGACTTCACCCGCAGCCACGCCCGCGCGCTCCAGAACCGCCGAAATGACCGTCGCCCCGAGTTCATGGGCAGGCGTGTTGGCAAAGGCTCCGTTGAAGGATCCGACCGCGGTGCGGGCGGCGCTGGCGATGACGATGGACGGGGTGCTCATGGTTTGCTTCCTCAATTCTGCGACCGGGTGATCGGTCTTGGAACCGGCCCGACGCACGAACGGCGCGAGCCGGCGGTTCTCCCGAAATCAAAACTGGCAAAGCGAAGAGGGAGAGTCAAACAGGATATCCGGCCCCGCTAAAATTTCATGTCCGTGACATGCAGCATGAAAATCCATGTTGCGCAGCATTCCTCGCCGCATCGCACAATTCGATTGTCAGCCGCCGTCTTTTTGCGGATACTCCCGCGGACCAAAAAAGAAATAGAAATACGGGGATGAGGAGACCCTAATGGCCAGGAACGACGGTCAGATCGTCATCAAGAAATATGCGAACCGGCGCCTCTACAACACCGGCACGAGCACCTATGTGACGCTCGACGATCTCGCGGTCATGGTGAAGAAGGGCGAGGACTTCACCGTGCAGGACGCCAAATCCGGCGAGGACATCACCCATTCGGTGCTGACGCAGATCATTTTCGAGCAAGAATCCAAGACCGGCAACACGCTCCTGCCGATCTCCTTCCTGCGCCAGCTGATCTCCTATTACGGCGACCAGATGCAGATGGTCGTGCCGAGCTATCTCGAGCACTCCATGCAGGCCTTCACCGACCAGCAGTCGCAGATGCGCGAGCAGATCAACAAGACCTTCGGCGACACGCAGCTCGGCAAGAACCTTCAGGTGCCGATGGCGCTCGTCGAGGAAACCGTCCGGCGCAACACCGAAATGTTCCAGCAGGCGATGAAGATGTTCTCGCCGTTTGCCAATGCCGCCCCGCCGAAGGAAACGCGCAAGGCCGAGCCGAAGGATCTCGACGAGCTGAAGGAACAGCTGCGCGCGCTCCAGACGAAGCTCGACAATCTGAGCTGACCAAAGGTTGGCGCGGGCTACCCCGCGCCGCCTCAGAGCCCGATGGAGACGTCGCGGCCCGCCGTGCGGATCGACACCGCAAAGCCTGCGATCACATCGATGAAGGTGATCGTCATCAGGATGAAGAAGATCTGCGTCGCCGCGCCCTGCACCAGCAGGAATTCGACGAGAAACACCACGAACAGCACCATCGACAGCATGTGATCGAGCAGCGCGCGCGAGCCCGGCCGCGTGGCTTTCAGGATCTCCACGAAGAGCAGCACAAGCGCGATGAAGATCAGGAGATCCCCGAAGGCCATGGTCCAGGTCGTGCCCGAGAGCATGTTGACCGCCATCACCTCGCTGTCGAGAACGGCAACGCCGCCATCGCCGAACAGGCCCGTCATGGCGAGGTTGTAGAGAGCGAAGGGGATGATCAGCAGCGGTATGGCCAAAAGCATCGGCAAAAACTCCGGGTAAGCACTGGGCTGGCGGCTTTCAGACGGTCTTAGCCGAAGATTGGGCACAAGAAAATGTCGGTTTGCCGGAAAGGACAGGGCCAAAAGAAAAGGCCCGGGAAAATCCCAGGCCTTGATCTCAGCGGATGCCGAAAGCGCTTATGCGCTTTCCTTCGGCGTCAGAACCTGGCGACCGCGGTACATGCCGGTCTTCAGGTCAATGTGGTGCGGACGGCGCAGTTCGCCCGAGTTCTTGTCTTCGACGTAGGTCGAACCCTTCAGAGCGTCTGCGGAACGGCGCATACCGCGCTTGGACGGGCTCGTTTTTCTTTTCGGTACAGCCATTTCACTAACTCCACTTATCGGGCAAACACATCCTCACGCCACCGAATGGCTGACAAGGGCATGTCGTTATTTCGGAAATTGGGCCGGCTTATACACAGCAAAAGCCTGCTTGACCAGTCCTCGTGCTGTTTTTTTCGACTCGGACCCTCAGGCCTCGTCTTCCGGGACGATCCAGGGCTCGGCCTCGGCCGCCGCCTGCCACTTTTGCCAGGCCGGATGCGCCTTCATGCGCGCCATATAGGCGAGTACCGTTTCGTCCGTCGTCAGGCAATAGGCCTCGAAGCGGCTGACCACGGGCGCATACATCGCATCCGCCGCCGAAAACGCACCGAACAGGAACGAGCCGCCGGAGCGGGCAAGCGCATCCTTCCAGATCGTCTCGATGCGCGCGACGTCCTCCATCACGCCATCGGGCAGATCGATTTTGCCCGGCTTGCGGCGGATGTTCATCGGGCAGGCATTGCGGATGGCGCGGAAGCCCGAGAGCATCTCCATCGAGATCGACCGCGCCTCGGCGCGTGCCGCTGCATCCTGAGGCCAAAGACCCTTTTCGGGGAAAAGCTCCGCGACATACTCGATGATGGC
>NZ_CAMLFY010000059.1 GCF_946479415.1 uncultured Shinella sp.
GCGCGGCCAGGATTTCACCGAAGGCGACGTGCTGCTCAAGACCGGCGACGTGCTCGATGCCGGCCGCCTCACCGTCGCCGCCGCGATGAACCATGCGGAGCTCACCGTCTACGCCCACCCCCGCATCGCCGTGCTCGCCACGGGCGACGAACTCGTCACGCCCGGCACACCGCCCGGTGCCAGCCAGATCATCGCCTCCAACACCTATGGCGTCTCCGCCATCGCGCGCGCTGCCGGCGCCGAGATCGTCGACCTCGGCATTGTCGGCGACGAGAAGCAGGCGATCCTCGAAGCCGTGCAGAAGGCCCTCGTCCTGGACATCGACGTGCTCGTCACCCTCGGCGGCGCCTCCGTCGGCGATTTCGATCTCGTGCAACCCGTGCTCGGCGAAGCCGGCATGGAGCTCGATTTCTGGCGCATCGCCATGCGCCCCGGAAAGCCGCTGATGGTCGGCCGCCTCGGCGATGTCCAGATCGTCGGCCTGCCCGGCAATCCCGTCTCCAGCCTCGTCTGCTCCCTGCTTTTCCTCGAGCCGCTGGTGCGCCGCCTCGCCCATCTGCCGGCCAAAGATCGTCTTCACAAAGCCGTCGCCGCCGTGCCAATCAAGGAAAACGATCACCGGCAGGATTATGTCCGGTCCCGCATCACCCGCGGCCCGGACGGTGGCCTGCGCGTGACGCCCTTCGATAAACAGGATTCGTCGATGATGCGGATTTTCGCCGAATCCGAAGGCTTGCTCATTCGCCCGCCCAATGCGCCCGCCATCGACGCCGGCACGGCCTGCGACGTGCTTCTCGTGCGCCAGCCAACCCTCTGAACAGTATTATTGTTTCAGCGGCCCCTTGCGGAACACATATGGAACAGATAGTGTCTGTTCTGGATTTGTTTCACGATTCTCGGTGGAGAGACCATGCTGACGCGCAAACAACAGGAACTGCTCCTGTTCATTCATGAGCGTATGAAGGAATCCGGTATCCCGCCGTCGTTCGACGAGATGAAGGATGCGCTGGATCTGGCCTCCAAATCGGGCATCCACCGCCTCATCACGGCGCTGGAAGAGCGCGGCTTCATCCGCCGCCTGCCGAACCGGGCGCGGGCGCTTGAGGTCATCAAGCTTCCCGAAGCCTACTCGGCGAGCCAGCAGCCTCGGCGCGGCTTCTCGCCCACCGTCGTCGAAGGCAGCCGCGGCAAGCAGCCGGCGGTGCCGACACCCCCGCAGCGTGTCGCGGCGCCGCAGTCGGATGTCGTGTCCTCTTCGGTCTCCGTGCCCGTCATGGGCCGCATCGCCGCCGGTGTGCCGATCTCGGCCATTCAGAACAACACCCATGACATCACCGTCCCGGCGGAAATGATCGGCAGCGGCGATCACTATGCGCTGGAGGTCAAGGGCGATTCGATGATCGAGGCCGGCATCTTCGATGGCGACACGGTCATCATTCGCAATGCCAGCAACGCCAATCCCGGCGAAATCATCGTGGCGCTCGTGGACGACGAGGAAGCCACGCTGAAGCGCTTCCGCCGCAAAGGCGCGTCGATCGCGCTGGAAGCCGCAAACCCCGCCTATGAAACCCGCATCTTCGGGCCGGATCGCGTGAAGATCCAGGGCAAGCTGGTGGGCCTGATCCGGCGCTATAATTAATCGGCTGAATTGGCGGCCTATTGGGCCGCTCGTTCGGATAATGCCTAGTCCGTTTTACGGGATTCGGTCCTTCTCGGCGATATGGCCCGATATTTTAGGCAAGCTGTGGGTTGGCCCTGTTGTAGACGGTCAATTTACGGATTGCGGGGCGTAAGCGGTTTCATCCACGATGGAACCATTTCCACCCGGATCGACATTCTCGGTGCGCTCTCGATCGGCCCTGTCGGTGTAGACGCCTGTGCGCCAGTCATAGGTGCGGTGTCGAGACCACGGGCGATCCAGCGTTTCGATGGCGGGTGTCATGCTGGCCTCTCGAATATCAGTCGCATTTTCCCCCTCAGGCGCGGCGATCTCCAGGGCACCGGTCCGTCGAAGGTGACGGGCGGTGACAAGCCTGGCACCGGAGCGGCAGGCTTCGGTCCGAAGCGGCACAGGCGTGATGACAAGGTCTGCGGAATCGCAGGCGGTGCCCAGAAACGCGACGTCCTCCAGCGTGACGATGCGCCAGCCGCTCGGTGAAACGGCAGCGCAGAAAGCCTTCGCCTCACAGATGAAGCCGGCCTTCCCTTCTGCCGCAACGAGAGCGGAAGACATCGCTTCTTTTGCCTTTTCGCGGTTTGCCCGACGGCGCGGCGATGACCGCTTTTTTCGGTCCTCGATGGCTGTACTTTCTTCTTCGAGGGTTAGCCCGCCGGTCTTTCTCATCTCCGGTTTCACGATCTCACCCAGCCGCAAGGCCCGGCGCCATTGCGCATAGACGAAATCCGGCGGTCGGGCGCGGTTCGTCGCGACGTTTCCATCACGCAGGATGGCGATGAGGCGGCCGTCTTCCGAGATGAGGATTTCGGGCTTTGCGTGGTCGCCCGGCCAGAATGCGAGGGCGGTGCCAAGCAGCACGAGGAGCGTGCCGGCATGGCGAAGATGCGTTCGCAGGATGCAGACGAGCCCGCCGCCGAAACCGATCAGCAAAAAGGCGACATGCGGAATGCGGCCGGTGACGATCTCGCCCTTCCAGCTTGCGACCCAGCTGGACAGCGCGATCATCCATTCGATCCCTTTGCCCATGATGGCGAAGGGAATGGCATCCAGCCCAAAGGGCATCAGCAGCACGGCGGCCAGGCCGAAGGGCATGACGATGGCGCTGATGACGGGCATGGCCAGCAGGTTGCCGGCAAGCCCATAGGCCGGAATGCGATTGAAATGGCCGATCGAATAGATCAGCGTCGAAAATCCGCCGATCAGCGAGGAAAGCATCAGCCCACCGAGGAAACGGCCGGCCGAACCACCCAGCCCCGGCACGATCCCTCCCCGGCTCTCGCGGCGCACCGGGCGTTCGCGCCATGCCGCATAACCGGCAACAAGGCCGAGTGTCGCGGCATAGGACATCTGGAAGCCGGGATTGGTGATGGCCGATGGCGTGACCACCAGGATGAGGATTGCCGAAATCGCGACATTGCGCAGGCTGATCGCCGATCGGCCGGCCAGAACGGCGACAAGCATGACGCAGATCATGATCCAGGACCGAACCGCCGAAATCGCCCCGCCCGAGACGAGAATATAGAGCGTCACCATGACGAGAGCTCCGGCCGCGGCGATTTTCTTTGCCGGATAGCGCTCCGCAAAACCCGGTATCAGCGCCATCAGCATGCGTGCGCCGACGAGAAAAGTACCCGCTGCCAGCACCATGTTCAGCCCGGAAATGGCCAGCACATGGGCCAATCCCGCCTGCCGCAATGCCTCTACGGTCTCCGCGCTGATCGCGCGCTGCTCGGCGGTCACGAGCGCTGCCGCAATCGCCCCGGCATCGCCGCCGATCCTGCCGCGAATATGCTCGGTTAAGTTGTTTCTCCAGGTCGCGATTTCCTGCCGGATCCGCTCCTCCAGGCCGGCCTTGCGCGCCGCGACGCTTTCCGGTGCCTTGTAGAAGTAGCCCACCGCCCCGTTGCCAGCAAAATAGGCATCGAAGGCAAAATCATTGAGCCCCGCAAGCGCCGGACCTGATGGTGGGTTCAGCCGAGCACGCCCCGCTATGCCGCCGCCGATGGCGATCGGGTCGTGCCGGCTGCGGGCAAGCACCGTGATCACGCTCGGCGCGCGCTTCAAGGTGGGCTCGCGCGTCGTTTCAAGCGCGATGCGGTAGCGGATCGCGCCGCGCCCGTCGCCCTCTCTCGAAAGCACCCGACCGGCGATCTGGGTGGTCACGGGGGCATCGAGCAGGATAGTATCCAGGCGCGCGCTTTCGAAAGCAGCAAGCAGCATGCCGGCCGGCACGAGAAATGCGGCCGCAGCGACCAATGCCCTCCAATCCTCCACGTGGCGGAGGCGCCAGGCCGGCCAGACGGTGGCGCAGGCGAGCAAAACTAGGGCGAAGACGGAGGGGTTTGCCGCCGCCGCAAACCAGAGTGCGGCGCCCACACCGAGGAAGACCGGCACGAAAAGAAAGAAGTGACCGTGTTGGCGCTCTTCGGCATAGGCATCGGATGTGCTGCGGCGAAAAACGAAGGCGCTCCGCAGTTGCCCATGAAGCCCTGCCAAAACAACAGGTGAAGCCACACGGTTGGGCGGGTGATCGAATGCCGTCGTCGGCAACGGCGCGTCGGAAAACGTCCGCCAGGCTTCCGCCTCACGCGCCGCATCCCGTCTTTCCGCTTCGTCCACCCCGGCCATGGTCACGGCCCCGTTTTCTCGCCACCATAGTGCAACCTGATGAGAAAGTCTTCAATCAATAGTAGGCGAAAAAAATACTAAGTATTACATAATGAATGCCACCTCCTCAAATTCATCGACACTCTCAAAGGTTGCTTGCAACTTCGCCGAAACGGTAGATATTGCGTTGCCGGAAAGCCTATTTCCGCAATGCACAATTTGCCTTTGCTATCGCTTGGCAGGGCACCGTAAATGGGCTAGCAAAACGGGCATGTTCATGGGTGCGGCACAACTGCGTGCCACCATTCGAAACAACGGAGGATCGTCATGACAGGAACAAGCGCGGGTGTATCGATCGGCGGCAAGACAGTCGAGTTGCCGACGCGATCCGGGACGATCGGCCCCGATGTGATCGACATCGGCACCCTCTACAAGAATACCGGCGCCTTCACCTACGACCCCGGTTTCACCTCCACCGCCTCGTGCGAATCGAAGATCACCTATATCGACGGCGACGAAGGCGTGCTGCTGCACCGCGGCTATCCCATCGACCAGCTCGCAGAACACGGCGACTTCCTGGAAGTCTGCTACCTTCTGTTGTACGGCGAACTGCCGACGAAGTCCCAGAAGGACGATTTCGATCAGCGCGTGACGCACCACACGATGGTGCACGAGCAGATGAGCCGCTTCTTCACCGGCTTCCGTCGCGACGCCCACCCGATGGCCGTCATGTGCGGCTGCGTCGGCGCTCTCTCGGCCTTCTACCACGACTCGACCGACATCACCGATCCGCACCAGCGCATGGTCGCCTCGCTGCGCATGATCGCCAAGATGCCGACGATCGCCGCCATGGCCTACAAATACCATATCGGCCAGCCCTTCGTTTACCCGAAGAACGACCTCGACTACGCGTCGAACTTCCTGCGCATGTGCTTTGCCGTGCCCTGCGAAGACTATGTGGTGAACCCGGTCCTGGCCCGCGCCATGGACCGCATCTTCATCCTGCATGCCGATCACGAGCAGAACGCCTCGACATCGACCGTGCGCCTTGCCGGTTCCTCGGGTGCCAACCCGTTCGCCTGCATCGCGGCCGGCATCGCCTGCCTCTGGGGCCCTGCTCATGGCGGCGCCAACGAAGCGGCGCTCAACATGCTCGCCGAAATCGGTTCGGTCGATCGTATTCCCGAATATGTCGCGCGCGCCAAGGACAAGAACGATCCGTTCCGCCTGATGGGCTTTGGCCACCGCGTCTACAAGAACTACGACCCGCGCGCCAAGATCATGCAGAAGACGACGCATGAAGTCTTGAACGAGCTCGGCATCAAGGACGATCCGATGCTGGAGGTCGCCATCGAACTCGAGCGTATCGCCCTGACGGACGAGTACTTCATCGAGAAGAAGCTCTATCCGAACATCGACTTCTACTCCGGCATCACGCTGAAGGCGCTGGGCTTCCCCACCACCATGTTCACCGTGCTGTTCGCGCTCGCCCGCACGGTCGGCTGGATCGCCCAGTGGAACGAGATGATCGAGGATCCGGAACAGCGCATCGGCCGCCCGCGCCAGCTCTATATCGGCGAACCGAAGCGCGATTACACGCCGGTCTCCAAGCGCTGATCGCAAAGACCCTGAAAAGAAAAAGCCCGGTCAGTTTTGACCGGGCTTTTTTGTTGCGAGCAGGTCGAGAATGACGGCCGCGCCGGTTGCGCCGGGCGGCCGTTCGGTCTGCATGCGCTCATGGACGAGATCATAGCCTTGCAGCATGGCGCGGCGTTCCGCCGTGTCGAACGACAGGCGCTCGAACCAGCGTGCAAGGCTGCCGGGGCGGACCTGCTCGTTCAGATATTCCGGCACCACAGCATAATCGGCGATGATATTGGGAATGGCCGCCGTCCAGATCTTGATCTTGCGGAGAAACAGATTGGCCAGCCAATCGAACTTGTAGGTCGAGACGACGGGCACGCGGGCAAGCGAGAGCTCCAGAATGACCGTGCCGGAGGCGGCCAATGCTGCGTCGGCCTCGGCAAAAGCCCGCCACTTGTCTTCGGAGGACACCGTGATGGCCGGTTTCACCGGCCAGTCTGCGGTCAGCCGGCGCACCAGCGCCTCCTGACGCGGCACGGTGGGCAGAAGAAAGCGGATACCGGGATTGCGGGCGGAAAGCTCGCTGGCGGCCGCACCGAAAACCGGAAGCAACCGGGTGATCTCCGTGGACCGCGAACCGGGCAGCAGCAGGCACAGCCTTTCGGCGGGGTCACGATCGGCACGGGCAAGCCGCGCCTTGCGAACCTGCTGGACCTGCGGATCGCTGATCAGGCGGTGACCGACATAGATGGTCTGCGGACCGCCGAGGCGCTGCATCGCCGCCGGCTCGAAGGGCAGCAAGGCGAGCACGCGGTCGACATAGGCGCGCATGCGCGGCGCACGCTCTTCCTTCCAGGCCCAGACGCTCGGGCAGACATAGTTGACGACCGGCAGATCCGGCAGGGCCTTGCGCACACGGCGCGCGACGCGATGGGTGAAGTCGGGACTATCGATGATGACCAGCACATCGGGACGCGCGGTGATCAGGGCTTCCGCCGTCTGGCGAATGCGGCGCAGCAGCAACGGCAGGCGTTTCAGCACCTGCGAAATGCCCATGATGGAGAGTTCGGAGAAGTCGAACAGGGATTTCAGGCCCTGCCGCTCCAGGGCCTCGCCACCGACGCCGATGAGAGCGATGGGACCGGGATAGGCCTGCCGCAGCGCCGCGATCAGATCGCCGCCCAGAAGGTCGCCGGAGACTTCACCGCCGATGACGCCGATCTTGAGCGGCTTGTCTGCTGCCATCATCCTCACTCCGTTCGCGAAGGTACGATGCCCGTGACGAAAAGGCCTTGCACATCCGCCTCCGCCACCAGTGCTTCACGTTCCAGCACCAGGGATCGTCCAGCCTCCACGGCGATGCCGGCAAGGCCGGCCGCTGCGGCACGGCGCAGCGTCTCGACGCCGATCGACGGCAGGTCGGCGCGCAGATCCTGTTCCGGCTTGCAGAGTTTTACCAGAACGCCCTTGCGCCGCTGCGAAATGCGCCCTTCGGTGCGCAACTGCGCCACACGGGCCAGCATGGCATCCGTGCCTTCCGCGCCCTCCAGCGCCACCACACGGCCTCCGACGGCCACGGCACCCTGCCCCACGTCCAGCCGGCCAAGCGCCAATGCGGCGGCGGCGGCGGCGGCGATGTCGGCTTCGGCGGCCGCGTCCGGCGCGACGGTTCCGAGCGGTCCCTCGCTGCCGAGAAGATCCGGCACGATGTCATGCGCGCCGACGACGCGCACGC
Source organism: uncultured Shinella sp. (assembly GCF_946479415.1). The sequence continues at coordinate 7,605 of NZ_CAMLFY010000059.1, forward strand.
CCTCGCCCTCGATCAGGCGGATGACCATCTTCAGCACCGTATCGTCACCGCCCTTCATCAGCGTGCGCACGATGGCCGGCACAGCAAGCAGCGCCTTCCAGGGAGCGTGGATATCGCGCCATTCCGGCCGGCGGCGCACGAAGCCGGACAGCACGGCGCGGCCGATGCCGTTTTCACGGAACGCAGCGCCGATGCCGGCATAGTTGCCGATGGAGATCACCTCGTGATCGAAGCCGGACCAGTTGTCATCGGATTCGTTGCTAAGAGCGAGAATATAGGGATTTTCACCGCGGGCGCGGGCGGCATCCGCCACATAGCGCGGCAACAGGCCGCCGCCGGCGATGATGGCCAGCCGGTCGCGCGTCTCGGCCCGGCCGTCCGCCATGACGGTCAGCCCTTGCCCCGGTTCGGCGAGGACAGCGCCCGATCGCTGTCGGCGGCAATGAAGTCGAGAATATGCATGACCGGAGCACTCGCCGCATAGTCGTCGCGAATCGCGGCCGCATTGGTGCGGATGGAGCCTTCGCCTTCGAAAATCTGCTTGAAGGCGCGGCGCACCTCGTGGATGACAGCCTTCTCGATGCCCGAGCGGCTCATGCCGACGACATTGAGACCACCGAGAATGCCCGGATTGCCGTTCAGCATGCCATAGGGAATGACATCGTAGGAGACCGCCGAGAGGCCGCCGATGAACGCCTGGCGGCCGATGCGGGTGAACTGGTGCACGGCCGAGCCGCCACCCAGGATGACACGGTCCTCGACCACGACATGCCCGGCCAGCATCACATTGTTCGACATCACGATATGGCTGCCGAGAATGCAGTCATGCGCCACATGGGAATTGGCAAGAAAGAGGTTGTTGTCGCCGATGACGGTCTTTCCGCCCCCCTCGGTCGTGCCGGTATTGACCGTTACGCCTTCGCGGAAGGTGCACTTCTCGCCGATGGCGAGCGTCGTCTCCGCGCCGTCGTGATGCAGGCTCTGCGGATCGCCGCCGACGACGGCGTTGGAGAAGACGCGGCAGCCGCGGCCGACAACCGTACGGCCCGTGACGACCGCATGCGCAAGAAGCTCCACGTCATCATGAAGAACGACCTTCGGCCCGACATAGGAGAAGGGTCCGACGACGACGTTCTCACCGATGACCGCTCCGTCTTCCACAACGGACAGCGGATGGATCTTCGCGCTGGCAGAAATCATTTTCAGGCGTCTTCCTTTTTCACGATCATCGCGCCGATATCAGCTTCCGCGACAAGTTGCCCATCAACTTTTGCATCGCAATGAAACTTCCAGATATTGCCGCGCTGCTTCTGCTTGACGACATGGAACTCGACGCGGTCGCCGGGAACGACCGGCTTGCGGAAACGGGCATTGTCGATCGTCATGAAGTAGACGAGGTTCGATCCGGAGCGCGACTTGCGTGCGCAGATCGCGCCCGCCGTCTGCGCCATGCCCTCGATCAGCAGCACGCCCGGCATGATCGGATGATCGGGGAAATGCCCCATGAACTGGGGTTCGTTCGCAGTGACATTCTTGATGCCGATGGCCGATTCGTCGCCATCGATCTCGATGATCTTGTCGACGAGCAGGAACGGATAGCGGTGGGGAAGCAGCGTGAGGATCTCACGCAAATCAGCCACGCCGAGCGTCGCCTTGGTTTCTTCACTCATCGTTGCCCCCCTTCTTCTGGACTCGAGTGCTGGAACGCATGGCGATCTCCGCCATGTCGCGCAGGAAATCGCGCATCGGGCGGGCCGGAACGCCGCCGTATTTCTCGCCCGCCGGAATATCGGCGACGACACCGCTCATGGCAGCGATCTGCACGCCGTCACCGATGGTGATATGGCCGTTGATGCCGGACGCACCGCCGATCATGACGCCATCCCCGATACGCGTGCTGCCGGCAATGCCGACCTTGCTGACGATGCCGCAATGGCGGCCGATGCGCACATTGTGACCGACCTGAACCTGGTTGTCGATCTTCGTGCCCTCGCCGATCACGGTATCATCCATCGTGCCGCGGTCGACCGTCGTATTGGCGCCGATCTCGACATTGTCCTGAATGATGACGCGGCCGATCTGCACGATCTTGATCATACCGGGCTTGAGCCCGGGGGCATAACCAAAACCGTCCTGCCCGATCCGCGCACCGGGATGGATGATGACATTGTTGCCGATGAGTGCGCACTGGATGGTGGCGCCCGCCGCAATGGTACAGTCGCGCCCGATCTTCACATTCGCACCGATGATCGCACCGGCGCCGATATGGCTGCCCTCGCCGATCTCCGCACCCTTGCCGATGACGGCCATGGGCTCGACGGAAACACCAGGCTCCAGGCGTGCTGCGGGATCGATATAGGCAGCCGGCGAAATCGAGGCGGCGGCGGAAGTGATCGGCTCCGGACGCATGGCGGAGGGATACAACAGTTCCCCGGCCCGCGCGAAATCGGTGTGTGGACGCTTCGAGATGAGAACAGCGATGTGAGCGGGAATCAGGGACGCCAGTGCGCGGTCGCAAAGGATCGCCGTCGCCTCGCTCGTCTCAAGCTCGGTGCGAAACTTACGCGAAAGAATATAGCAGAGATCGCCCTCTTTCGCCCGATTGACGGGCGAAACGCTGTGCACGATGCGGTCGGCATGCGCCGCATCAGCAAGTTCCGCCCCAAGCGCATCGGCAAGGTCACCCAGACGAAGTCCGTCGTGGGGCGGAAAAAACCGGGTATGCTCCATCGGCAAGACTCCAGAACGTCCGTGTTCTCTGAGGTTCTGGACGGCCGTCGTCAGAACTGCGTCGCGATACCGAACTTGAAGCGCTGCGTCTCGTCAAACTCTTCCTTCTTGATCGGAATAGCATAGTCGAAGCGCAGCGGACCGAACGGCGAAGCCCAGATCACACTGGCGCCGACGGAAGCGCGCAGGCTCATGTCGGTGCCCTTGACCTTGTCGGCAGCCACAGTACTGACGTCGTTGCCATACAGCGTGCCGGCATCGACGAAGACTGCGCCACGGAAGCCGGAGTCACGCGCAATACCCGGGATCGGGAACGATGCCTCGGCAGAAGCCGTGAAATAGGTCGTGCCGCCAAGCGAGTCACCCGTAGACGTCGCACGTGGGCCAATACCACCCGATTCGAAGCCGCGAAGATCGTTGGCCGACAGCGTGAACTGATCGTAGACGCGTGTGGTGCCGAAGCCCCACATATGACCGCCGCCGACGGCAAGCGAACCGATAACGTCAGCATCCTCCATCAGCGTGTGGAAGTAACGGGCCTTACCGTAGATCTTGTAGTATTCGGAATCGCCGCCGAGACCGGCAACTTCCTGCGTGATCTGGGCAAAGATACCATCGCGCGGCAACGTGCGATCATCGATCGTGTCATAGGTCAGGCTATGCGCGACGGCAGAGCGAACCCAGGGGCCGTTGTTGACGACGTCCTGATAGGGCGAGGACAGTTCGGTCAGATCGCTGGAATTGTAGTCCAGGCGCGTATAATTGTAGCGGAGCGTCGTCGAGAGGTCTTCCGTGATCGGCGCGGTTACGCGCAGGCTGAAGCCCTTCGTGTTGAGCGTGTAATAGTCTTCGCTATCGTCCTTGTTGCTGAAAATGTCGAAACCGGCAGCAAGGCGGTAACCGAGGAAATAGGGCTCGGTGAACGACAGGCTGTAGTCACGCGAATTGCGACCCGTACCTGCGGCAACACGGATGTACTGACCGCGGCCGAGGAAGTTCTTCTCTTCGATCGAGGCTTCGATCTTGAAGCCGCCGCTCTTGCCCGTCTCGTAGCCGGCGCCGATACCGAACGAACCGGTCGACTGGTCCTGAACGTCGACAACGAGAACGACGCGGTCGGACTGGCTGCCCGGCGCGGTCGTGATGTTGACCGACGAGAAGTAACCGAGCGCTTCCAGACGGCGCTTGGCGCGCGTGATGACTTCCTGGTTGAAGGCGTCGCCTTCACCGATATCGAACTCGCGGCGGATGACGTAGTCGCGCGTGCGGCTGTTGCCGCGGATTTCGATACGCTCGACATAGGCGCGCTCGCCCTGATCGACGAGATAGTCGACGGCGATCGTGCCATTGCCGAGGTCGCGGTTACCGCGCGGCGTCACGCGGGCGAACGGATAGCCGGCAGCAGCGACGCGCTGGGAGATCGCGGACATCGTGTCCTGCACGTCCTTCGCGCGGTACGTCTTGCCTTCGCGGGTCTCGACGAGACCCTTCAGCTCTTCCGGATCGATGCCATCGACGGTCGATTCGACGTTGACGCCACCGAAGTTGTAGCGCTGGCCTTCATCCACCGTGAAGGTGACGACATATTCGTTCGAGGCTTCGTCCAGCACGGCTTCCGACGAGACGACGCGGAAGTCGGCATAGCCGTTGTTGAAGTAGAACTGGCGCAGCGATTCTTCGTCGGCGCGCAGCTTCTCTTCGCTGTAGACGTCCTTGCGGGTCAGGAACGACAGGAAGTTCGACTTCTTGGTGACGATGACGGCCTGCAGGCGGCCATTGCTGTAGGCCTGGTTGCCGACGAAATTGATCTGCGAAATCTTCGTGCGGTCACCTTCATCGACGACGAAGGCGAGGTTCACGCGACCGTTGCCGAGCGGATAGGTCTGCGTGGTGACGGTGGCATCGCTGCGGCCGATCGAGGCATAGGCGTCGCGGATCGTCTGCTTGTCGGCCTCAATGGCCGTTTCGCTATACGGGCCGAGGGACTGCGAACGCAGGAGACCGACGAGCTTTTCGTCCTTGATCTTCTTGTTGCCGTTGATGACGACCTGATTGATCAGCTGGTTTTCATTGACGGTGACGACGAGCGTGCTGCCGGAAACCGAGATCTTCACGTCCGAGAAATAACCGGTCGCAAAGAGGCGGCGCACAGAAGCGTCGATATCCGAATTCGAGAAGCTCTTGCCCGGCACGATGGTGACGTTGGCCTTGACCGTTTCGGCGCTCACACGGTCCGCACCGCGGACCTGGATGCTGCGGATCGTGGCCGCTTCCGCGACGGATGCGGAGACAAGCGTGGCAAAAGAGCCGCCCGTGACAACCATACTGGCCGACAATGCAACGGCCGACACGGCGTTCAAAAAGTTTGAACCAGCTTTCATCTTCACTACTTACCTTCGTTTCAACGTCCCGGCGGGCGTGCACCCGAGTCCGGTCACGTTTGCCGTTTTAACCGCTTTTGCCATACAAGCAAGGTCACGCGTTAATTTCTGTTTACTTCAATTCAAACCGTGGCCCGAAGGCCACTACCTGAGTTTCATTACGGTAAACAGACCCTTAGCATTCACGCTTGCGGCAGGCGGCTCCCCTTATATTCCTCTTCCGGCGAAAGCCGGCACTCTCAGCCCAGAAGCATCGAAATATCGTTCCAGGTCGCAAAGACCATCAGCATGAGCACCAGCGCCATGCCGATGCGAAATGCGATCTCCTGCGCCCCAGGCCCGACAGGTCTGCCCCGGATTGCCTCCACCGCATAGAACATCAGATGGCCGCCATCAAGTACCGGAACGGGCATCAGGTTCAAAAGTCCAATGGAAACAGACAGAACGGCGGCAAGCTGCAGCACGGCGGCAACACCGAGCGTCGCCATCTGGCCGGAAGCCTGCGCAACACGGATGGGACCGCCGAGCTGATCGGCCTTCATGCGGCCGCTGATGAGGTTCGACAGATAGTCGAACGTACCCGTCACGATATGCCAGCTCTGAAGCACGCCCTGCCCCACGGCTTCCAGCGGGCTGTATTCGACGACGCGGAAATTGCCGGTTTCCTGGTTGGTGACGATACCGATCAGGCCGAGCTCGATCTTGTTGCCGAACTGGTCGGTGATCTCCGTGCGCTGCGGCGTCATCGGCAGGTCGAGATCCGCACCGTCGCGGCGCACGGTCACGGTGATCTTCAGCTCGGGCCGCACGCTGACATAGCGGCGCACATCGTCGAAGGTCGCGACCGGATTGCCGTCGAGCGCCACGAGAAGGTCGCCGGGGCGCACGCCCGCAGCTTCCGCAGCGCTGCCGGGACGAACCTCCGCGACGATCGGGTCGGCGACCTGCCGGCCGTAGATGGAGAACATCACCGCGAAGATCGCGATGGCGAGGATGAAATTGGCGATGGGGCCGGCCGCGACGGTGATGGCACGTTTCCACAGTGCAGCGCCAAGGAAGGTGCGCTTGCGCTCGGCCTCCGGCAGCGCGGCCAGCGCGTCATAGTCCGGAATGGAGGCCGCGTCCTCGTCGCCGAGAAACTTCACATAGCCGCCGAGGGGAATCGCCGAGAGCTTCCAGCGGGTGCCATGCCTGTCGTTGAAACCGATGATTTCAGGCCCGAAGCCGATGGAAAACGCCGTGATGCCGATTCCCGACCAACGACCGGCCAGATAATGCCCGAGCTCATGGATGAAGACGATGAGCGTCAGCACGATCAGGAAGGGAACGATATAGCCCGTCAGGAAGGCGACGGAGCCAGTCAGCATGTCCATGGTTCAGTCCCCAGTCTTTCGTGAATACGGGCGCGGTTTACGGGCCGAAAAGAAACACGCCTGCTGGCGCATTGGCAGCCCCTGACACGATCGCATCGCCAAGGGCAATGAGGAACGCGGCGAAGCAGGCGAAAACAAGGCCGTCGACGCGGTCCATGACCCCGCCATGGCCCGGAATGAGACGGCTGGAATCCTTCACGCCTAACCGGCGCTTGATGAAGGATTCGAAGAGATCGCCGATCTGGCTGCAAACGGACAGGACGAGCGCGATCACCGGGATCCACAAGCCGTTCAGCGGGAAGAAGGACGCATGCACGAGCGTGCCCGCGATGACGGCCGAGACAGCTCCGCCGATGGCGCCGGACCAGGTCTTGCCGGGCGAGATCGGCGGCGCCAGTTTCGGGCCGCCGATGGCGCGTCCGACGAAATAGGCCAGAATATCGGTCGCCCAGACGACGGCGAAGATGAAGATCATCGCGGCGAAGCCTTCGCCGGTGTCGCCCCTTATGGCGGCGAGCGAAATGGCCGTGAGGCCCGAATAGACGATGCCGCCTGCAAGCCAGCCATTTTTCGTAACGGCAAGGGCATAGACGATGCCGAGAACGGTCGCGGTGATGAGCACCGGCAGCGCCAGTTCATCGAAACCGAAGATGACGAGACCGGCAATGCCGGCGACGGTCGCCCAGCCGAAGGCGTTGCCGCGAAAATCCGAATCGGGAAGCCGCGTGATCGTCGACCATTCGTAATAGACGAGAACGGAGATGGCCGCGGCCAGCAGGCGGAAGGCAAAGCCGCCGTACCATGTGGCCGCAAGAACCAAGGCGGCAAGCACGATGCCGGAAATGATGCGCAGGCGAAGTTCAGTCTGCATCAGGAACCAACCGCAAGTGTGGCGGCAGGCTGCAGGCCGCCGAAACGGCGTTCACGCGCCGCATAGCGCGCCAAGGCCGCACGAAAGGTGTCGCGTGAAAAGTCCGGCCAATATTCGGGAACGAACATGAGTTCGGCATAGGCGGCCTGCCAGAGCAAAAAGTTCGACAGACGCTCCTCCCCGCTGGTGCGGATGATGAGGTCGGGATCGGGAATGCCGGCCGTGTCGAGCGAGGCGCCGATCCGCTCGGAGGTCAGCTGCGCTGGGTCGAGACGACCGGCCGCGACCTCCTCGGCGAGCTTGCGCATGGTGCGGGCGATCTCGTCTCGGGAGCCGTAGTTGAAGGCGATGACAAGCGTGATGCCGGAATTGCCGCGCGTCGTCTCCTCGGCTTCGAGAAGCAGCGGCAGAATGTCGCTCGACAGATTTGCCCGGTCGCCGATGACGCGGATGCGGACATTCTGCTTGTGCAGCACGGCAAGGTCGCGCCGGATGAAGGTCTTGAGCAGCCCCATGAGGTCGGAGACCTCGCTTTCCGGCCGGTTCCAGTTCTCCGAGGAGAAGGCGAAGAGCGTGAGATAGGAAACGCCGCATTCGGCCGCCGTCTTCACGGCCTCGCGCACCGCCTCGACACCCTTGCGGTGCCCCATGGCGCGCGGCAGGCCGCGTGCGTTCGCCCAGCGTCCGTTGCCATCCATGATGATGGCGACGTGTGCCGGTACGGTGCTGGGCGAAAGCTGGTTCATGGGCAATCCGGAAAAGAGAAAAAATGCAGGTGGCGCACGCCTTAAACCTGCATGATTTCCTTTTCCTTCTCGGCAAGCAAGCGATCGACGTCCAAAATCGTCTCGTCCGTCATCTTCTGCACCTTTTCGGATTGGGCGCGGCTCAGGTCCTGACCGATATCGCCATCCTTTTCGGCTTTCTTAAGGTCGTCCATGCCGTCGCGGCGCACGTGACGGATCGCGACCTTCGCCTTTTCGGCATAGTCATGCGCGACCTTGACGAGCGACTTGCGGCGCTCTTCGTTGAGCTCCGGCAGCGGAATGCGCAGGTTCTGGCCGTCGATGATCGGGTTGAGGCCGAGATTCGATTCGCGGATGCCGCGTTCGACGGCACCGACCATGCCCTTGTCCCAGACGGAGACGGACAGCATGCGCGGCTCGGGAACCGAGATGTTGGCGACCTGGTTGAGCGGCACGCGCGAACCATAGGCCTCGACCTGTACCGGATCGAGCACGTTGGCCGAGGCGCGGCCGGTGCGCAGCGACGCGATGTCGTTCTTGTAGGCGGTGATCGCGCCATCCATGCGGCGCTTCAGTTCCTTAAGGTCGATACCTTCACTCATCGGAATACTCCCATTGTCATAAGACGGCTGCACGCAACGGGCGTGCGCCGATCCAGAATCAGTTGTCGGTTACGATGGTCCCGCGTCCGCCACCGGTCAATATTTCGGCGAAACCACCCTTTTCATGAATGGAGAAGACGATGATCGGGATGGAGTTTTCGCGCGCGAGCGCAACCGCCGCGACATCCATGACGGCAAGGCCTTTTTCAAGCACTTCGCTGTGCGTCAGGCGGTCGAAACGGGTTGCATCGGGATATTTCTTGGGATCGGCGGAATAGATGCCGTCGACCTGCGTGCCCTTGAAGATGGCTTCCGCGCCCATTTCGGCGGCGCGAAGGGCGGCGGCGCTGTCGGTCGTGAAGAAAGGGTTGCCCGTGCCGCCGGCGAAGATCACCACACGGCCGAGCGACAGGTGATAGAGCGTCGCGCGCTGCGAGAAGCTTTCGCAGATTTCCGGCATGGCGATGGCCGAGAGCACGACCGTGTCGATGTCGAGCTTGCGCAGCGACGTGGCGAGCGCCAGCGCGTTGATGACGGTCGCCAGCATGCCCATGTGGTCGCCGGTGACGCGGTCGCCGCCCTTGGAGGCCACGGCCACGCCGCGGAAGATGTTGCCACCGCCGACGACGACGCCGACTTCGACGCCAAGCGCGCGGGCTTCGGCAATGTCGGAGGCGATGCGGTCCGCCACGGCGACATCGATGCCGAAGCCTTGCGAGCCCATCAGCGCCTCGCCGGAGCATTTCAGCAGAACACGTTTGTAGATTGGCTTGGCGGTCATTGTCGCTCCTGAACTCGTGAACCTGCTCACCCGATCCGGCCGCCGGGCAAAACCGGGGCGGCTTCGCGCGTAGCGCAGCCATGGCCGCAGAGAAATTTCGGGGCAGGCATATCGGCAAGCCGGATACACGAAGGGCGCCGCGTTGTCACGCGGCGCCCCATTGTTTTCCCAAACAGGAATAGGAAAATCAGCCCTTGGCGACGGCTGCGACTTCGGCGGCGAAGTCCGACTCTTCCTTTTCGACGCCTTCGCCGAGCAGGAGGCGGGCCATGCCGACGACTTCGATCGGCGCGCCGACGGTCTTTTCAGCTTCCTTGACGGCAGCGCCAACCGTGAGGTCGGGGTTCATGACGAAGGCCTGCGACAGCAGGGCGACTTCTTCGAAGAACTTGCGCATGCGGCCTTCGACCATCTTTTCGATGATCGCGTCCGGCTTGCCGGAAGCGCGCGACTGCTCGATGAAGACGTTGCGTTCGCGTTCGGCGACAGCGGCGTCGACTTCTTCGGCGCGGATGGCGAGCGGCGCCGTTGCGGCAACGTGCATCGCAACCTGGCGGCCGATGGCGGTCAGCGCTTCCTTGTCGCCGGTCGACTTCAGCGCGACGAGAACGCCGAGCTTGCCGAGACGGTCAGCGGCAGCGTTGTGGATGTAGGTCGCGACGACGCCGTCTTCGACAGACAGGGCAACCGAGCGGCGCAGGTTCATGTTTTCGCCGATGGTGGCGACAGCGTCCTTGATCGTGTCGGTGACCGACTTGCCGGTTGCCGGGTAGGTGGCAGCACCTACGGCTTCAACGGTGCCATCGGTGGTGAGCGCTACGTCGGCAACGCCGCGAACGATCGTCTGGAAGGCGTCGTTACGGGCAACGAAGTCGGTTTCCGAGTTGACTTCGACGACGACGGCCTTGGTGCCGGCGCTGGCGATGCCGATGCCGATGAGGCCTTCGGCAGCCGTGCGGCCCGACTTCTTGTCGGCCTTGGCGATGCCCTTGGCGCGCAGCCAGTCGATCGCTGCTTCGATGTCGCCGTCGTTTTCAGCCAGCGCCTTCTTGCAGTCCATCATGCCTGCGCCGGACTTTTCGCGCAGTTCCTTCACCAGTGCAGCGGTGATTTCAGCCATTGTGAGCCTCTTGTCGGTTGTTGCGTGCCGCCGGAAAACCGTGGCGAACTCAAGGTTTTGGGAACGAATGTACCCGGAAATGTGACAGGGTGATGAAGATCACCGCTGGCCTGCCGCCTCGACCTGGGAACAGGTGCAAGCAGGACCTTTAAACAAGCCGAGGCCAGGGATCGTCTCTCTGGCCTCGGTTGATCAGGAAAGAAGGAGCGAAAGTGTCGCTCCGACCTTTGCCTTACGCTTCGGCTTCGAGAGCCGGCTCGACCGGAACCTCAGCCGAGGCGCCGAGGTCACGGCCCGAAGCGCCCTGCTGGCGCGCGATGCCGTCGATGGCAGCGCGGGCGATCAGGTCGCAGTACAGAGCGATGGCGCGCGAGGCGTCGTCGTTGCCGGGGATCGGGAAATCGATCGGGTCCGGATCGCAGTTGGAGTCGATGACGGCGACGACCGGAATGCCAAGACGCTTGGCTTCTTCGATCGCGATCGATTCCTTGTTGGTGTCGATGATGAACATCAGGTCCGGCGTGCCGCCCATGTCGCGGATACCGCCGAGAGCCTTTTCAAGCTTTTCGCGTTCGCGCTCGAGGTTCAGGCGTTCCTTCTTCGAATAGCCGGAGCCTTCCGAAGCGAGGATCTCGTCGAGCTTGCGCAGGCGCTGGATCGAGTTGGAGATGGTCTTCCAGTTCGTCAGCATGCCGCCGAGCCAGCGGGCGTTGACGTAGTACTGGGCCGAACGCTTGGCAGCGTCAGCGATGATGTCGGAAGCCTGACGCTTCGTGCCGACGAACAGAACGCGGCCACCACCGGCAACCGTGTCGGACACGACCTGAAGGGCGCGCGACAGCATCGGAACGGTCTGGGCCAGGTCGATGATGTGAACGTTGTTGCGATCGCCGAAGATGTACGGCTTCATCTTCGGGTTCCAGCGGTGCGTCTGGTGGCCGAAGTGGATGCCGGCTTCGAGAAGCTGGCGCATAGAGAAATCGGGCAATGCCATGCCTAGTTATCCTTTTCCGGTTGAACCTCCGCAAGGCGAACAGCACTTCCTGGGAAATGCCACCGGGCGGAACGATCCGGATTTCTCCCGGACAATCCCATGCCTCACGTGTGGAATGAGCGGCCCTTTACCCCCCGTTTCCCGGAAAATCAAGGGCCGCACGGTAAAAAACACGCAGAACGCCGCGCCTACTTGCATTCCTGCGGCTTGAACATCTCGAGCTTGGCGAGCTTGCCGGTCAGCACGAACTCGCCGTAATCCATGGTGAGGTCCCGCGTGACGCCGTTCTCGTAGAGCTTGAACGCCATGCGGTAGACGGGCAGCGCATCGCCATCGTTGGTGTCATTGTAATAGGCGATGGACACCGGCCAGAAGGCCTGCTTGGCGAATTTTCCGGCCTTGTCGGCATCGGGATCACCCGCCTTCGGCATTTCCTTCTTGCCGACGACCGACGTCGTCATCAGCGTCTTGTCGCCCGCATCCGAGCCGTCATAGAGGCGTGATTCGAAGAAGCGGTCGCCCTTCTTGGCGTGCTCGATCACCTCGAGCATGTGCTCGGTCGGGAAACGGCTCTCCGCCAGTTCCAGCTTGCGCGCATCGGGCGATGTCAGGTCGACGCTGACGCCCGTCTTGTCGTCGCGTGCCGTGCCGCGCACTTCCTTGTCCAGCTTCTCGTCGGTGAAGGAGCGGGTGAGGAAGCGGAAGCTGCCGCTCTTCAGGTCCTCATAGGTCGTCGTCTGCTGGTCGGTGAGGCGCGTTTCCTCGCCGGTATTGACCTGCGTGACGAAGCGGAAGCTCACCGTGTAGCCGTCACAGGGGCTGCCGTTGAACTCGTAGACCATGCGGCCATACATGCCGGCGATGCCGGAGCGCTCGGTGGCGTCCTTGAGCTGGAGGTCGTAGACGGCGCGGTGCGGCGCAAGCCCGCTCGCCGGTGAGGCAAAGGCGCTGGTCACGCCGCTGCCGGCGAAGCATGTCCCGGCCATGGCGGCCGCGACAAAGGCTGAACGAAACATCCGTTTCCTCCTGTTGAAGTCGAGCGCGATGTTATATGAACTCTTTCGGCAAAAGCGAGGCAATATCCGCGCGATGCCATATTCATTTCCAACATTGCGGCGCCTCCTGTCGCAATGCCCCTCACAGCCGCAGCGCGCCGCACCTATCTTACAGACGGCGATCAAGAATGGAGACCGCAATGTCCGCTGAAATCGAAAAACGCGTCAAGGAACTGGGCTACGACATTCCCGTGGCGGCGGCGCCCGCGGCCAACTATGTGCCCTTCGTCATCAGCGGCAACGTCCTCCACATTTCCGGCCAGCTCCCGATGCTCGACGGCAAGCTCGCGGTCACCGGTCATGTCGGCAAGGATGTCGACGTTCCCGGCGCCCAGAAGGCCGCCGAACTCTGCGCGCTCGGCCTGCTCGCCCAGGCGAAGGCGGCCCTCGGCGATCTCTCGCGCATCAAGCGCGTCATCAAGATCAACGGTTTCGTCGCCTCCACGCCCGATTTCGTCGAGCAGCACCTCGTCATCAACGGCGCGTCGAACTTCCTCGTCGGTGCACTCGGCGACGCCGGCAAGCATGCCCGCGCGGCCGTCGGCATGGCTGCCCTGCCCCTGAATGCGGCCGTCGAGATTGACGCCATCATGGAAATCGCCTGATGCACAAATTCAACTGGCTGACCGAGCGCCCCATTGCGCATCGCGGCTATCATGATCTCAATCGGGCGGTCTGGGAAAACACGCTTTCGGCGTTTGCCCGCGCCGTCGAGGCCGGCTTCGCCATCGAATGCGACCTGCAATATGCCGCCGATGCCATTCCGGTCGTCTTCCATGACGACGACCTGAAGCGCCTCTGCGGCATCGAGGGTGACGTGCGCCAGCGCACCGCCGCCGAGCTCGGTCTGCTGACCATTGGCGGCACGGCCGACAAGGTGCCGACGCTGCGCCAGCTGCTCGACCTCGTGAAGGGGCGCGTGCCGCTCGTCCTGGAGCTGAAGGGCCGCAAGGGCGACGATGACGGCTTCGCCATGGCCGTGCTTGATACAATCGAGGGCTATGAAGGGCCGATCGCCCTGATGAGCTTCGACACGTGGCTGCTGAAGGACCTGAAGGAGATCGGCACCAGCCGTCCGGTCGGCCTGACGGCGGAAGGCGCACGGCCGGAGAATTTTGCCGTGCATGAAGAGGCGATGCAGTATGGGCTCGACTTCATCTCCTATTATTACGGCCACCTGCCGAACCCGTTCATCAGCCGCCAGCGCGACCTCGGCAAGCAGGTCATCACCTGGACGGTGCGCGACGACGAGGCGCGCACGATCACGGCGCTCAACGCGGACCAGATGACCTTCGAAGGCTTCAATCCGCGCGAAGCCCTGACGGCCTGAGGTGACGGTGCGCATCCGCGTCGAAACGAGCTTTGCCGATATTTCGGCCGAAGACTGGGGGCGCCTCGCCGGCGCCTCCAGAGTGGATGCGCAAACGCCCTACAATCCCTTCGTCAGCCATACCTTCCTGTCCTCGCTGGAAGAATCGGGCTGCGCCACGGCCGATACCGGCTGGCTCGGCCAGCATCTCCTTCTGGAAAACGATGAGGGCACCCTCATCGGCGCCCTGCCCGTCTATCTGAAAAACCACAGCCAGGGTGAATATGTCTTCGACCACGGCTGGGCCGATGCCTTCGAGCGCGCCGGCGGCAGCTATTATCCGAAGCTGCAGGCCTCCATTCCCTTCACACCCGCCACCGGCCCGCGCTTGCTCCATCGGGCCGATCAGCCGGTCCTCGAGACGCAGGCAGCGCTTGCCGGCGGCCTGAAGGAACTCGCCAAGCGCCACGGCGTCTCCTCCGCCCATGTCACCTTCGTGCCGGAGGCGGAAATCCCGGTCTTCGAGGCGGCAGGCTATCTGCACCGCACCGACCAGCAGTTCCATTTCGTCAATGACGGCTACGGCTCCTACGATGCCTTTCTCGAAACGCTGGCGTCGCGCAAACGCAAGGCGCTGAAGAAGGAGCGCCGGGCCGCACTGGAACACGGCATTACGATCGAATGGCTGACCGGCAAGGACCTGACCGAGGCGATCTGGGACCAGTTCTTCACCTTCTACATGGATACCGGCGGCCGCAAATGGGGCCGGCCCTATCTCAACCGGGACTTCTACAGCCTGATCGGCGAACGCATGGCCGACGACATCCTGCTCGTCATGGCCAGACGCGACGGCCGCTATATTGCCGGCGCGATCAACTTCATCGGCGGCGACACGCTCTACGGCCGCCACTGGGGCTGCATCGAGGATCATCCCTTCCTGCATTTCGATGTCTGCTACCATCAGGCCATCGATTTCGCGATCGCCAGGGGCCTCAAGCGCGTCGAAGCCGGCGCACAGGGCGAGCACAAGCTGGCCCGCGGCTACCTGCCGACAACAACCCATTCCGCCCACTACATCACCCATGCGGGCCTGCGCCGCGCCGTCGCCGATTATCTCGAGCGCGAGCGCAAGGACGTGGAGATGATGGGCGACTATCTCGCCGAGCACGGCCCCTTCCGCCGCGGCGACCACAACAACGAGACAGAATAAGACCGGGAGACGAGCATGAGCTACGATAGCAACAACATTTTCGCAAAGATCCTGCGCGGCGAAATCCCCTCGCACCGTGTCTATGAAGACGAGCACACATTCGCCTTCATGGATGTCATGCCGCAGGCGAACGGCCATACGCTCGTCATCCCCAAAACCCCGTCGCGCAACATCCTTGACGCCGACCCGGAAACTTTGGCGCGGCTGCTGCCGGTCGTGCAGAAGATCGCAATCGCCGCCAAGCAGGCCTTCGAAGCCGATGGCGTGACGGTCATCCAGTTCAACGAGCCCGCCGCTGGCCAGACCGTCTATCACCTGCATTTCCACATCATCCCGCGCGTCGAGGGCCTGCCGCTCAAGCCGCATACCGGCACGATGGAAGACCAGGGCGTGCTTGCGGCCAATGCCGAAAAGCTGCGCCAGGCGCTGGCATGACGGCCGCCCTCACCCGCCGCACCGTCCTGCTCGGCCTCGCCAGCATCGCGCTGGCCGCGGCCCTGCCGGCCTTTCCCGTCTTCGCAGCCGAGCGGCCGGAGCAGATCATCGAGAAGGTCTATGCGTCCTATGCCAATGACGGCAACGGCCCGCAGAACGTGCCCTATCTGGCCGATGTCGCCGAGCAGCTGTCGGGCGAAAACCATCCGGGCTTCGATTTCTTCATCGACGCGCAGGATTTCGACAAGGTTTCGGCCGTGGTCGCGCTCGTGTCGGAGAGCGACAAGGACGCCGTCGTACGCGCCGAAATGACGAATTTCGGCACGACGAAGACAGTCGAGATCGATTTCGTGAAGAACGGCGGCGCGTGGAAGATCGGCAATGTCCGCTATCCCGTCGCCGGCGGCTTCGATCTTCGCCAGAGCCTCGGCCTCGGCGCGCTCTAAGCGCCCATTATCGCAAGCCCCGCGGCCAGGAAGGCAATGGCCGCGGCAATGCCTAGAATCTGGCGGAAACGGCCGCCGAAGAAGAAAAAGAGCGCACCGGCCAGCACCGCGCCAAGCCGCAGCCAGAGCGGCGAGCTCTCCAGCGTTCCCGTCGGAAAGAAGATCAGCTTGGCGATGACGGCCGCCACCAGCGCCGTGGCAACCGCCCGCACCCAGTTCAGCATCTCGGATTTTTCATCGATCCGGTTGCCCGCGATCACGCCGGACCAGCGCCAGAAATCGGTGGCGAGCCAGCCGGCAATGGCGATGTAGATATAGGGCCAGGGACCTTCGAAGCTCATCGCTGCGCCTCCCTCTGCCGCAACATCCGCTCGCCCCACCAGGCGAGCGTGCCGCCGATGATGCCGGTCAGCAGGATGTCATATTCGGGCGCAATCACCGCAAAGACATAGCCTAGCGCAAGGCCGATGCCGAGCGCCCAGGTGATCACGCGATGGCGCGCGGAAATCCAGATCGACGTGAGGAAATAGACCGGCGTCAGGAAGAACAGGCAGCCGGAGACGATGGGTGGAAACTCCGAGACCGCGCCATAGACCAGGCCGACGAGGAGTATATTGACCGTGGTCAGCGTCATGCCGAAACCGGCGAAAAAGGCCACGCGTCCGTGGCGCGGCACGTCGCGCACCCTCTCCATGGCGAAGACCCAGGCGGTGATGGCGACGAAATGCGAAACGATGAGCAGGAGCCAGGTCGGCGTGCGGCGGTCACGGATTTCCGGGATCAGCGCGGCCACCATCGGCATCATGCGCACGGAGGAGAGCGTTACGGCCAGAAACGCCGTCGCGATATGCGCCCCCGACAGCATGGAGCCGACGAGGATGACTTTTGCCGGCAACGCCCAGA
Organism: uncultured Shinella sp.; assembly: GCF_946479415.1. The sequence continues at coordinate 24,561 of NZ_CAMLFY010000059.1, forward strand.
CCATGCCGGTCATGAACATCACCTGCCCAACCGGGATCTTCGCCTCCGCCGTGAAGGCGGCGAAGCCGACGAAGGAGAGCATGAGGATGATCGCCGGCAGGCTGAACAGCCCGCGCATGCCGACAAGGAACCAGTGTGTCTGGGAGTGGTGATCTGGCGGGACGGTCATTCCATTCTCTTGCAGAAAAACGAAGCGGGATGGCTACCCTGCCAAGCCGGTCCTATGTGATCGCCAACAGCGCCCGACCCACTGTCGTCATCCTCGGCCTTGAGCCGAGGATCCACCGCCGCACCCGGAGCATGGATGGTCGGGTCATCCTCGGGTTTAACCCGAGGGCCGACCATGACGGAGGAGACGTTCCACCATGTCTTCAACAATACGGGCCGGGCAGTTTCCTGCCCGGCCCGTATCATTTGTAAAGCCGTTATTTCTTGCGCGGCACCTTCGGAACCGCGCTTGACGATTTGCGCGGCGCCTCGTCCTTCGGTTCCGGAGCCTTGGCTTCCGCCGCCTTCTTGGACGACTTGGCCTTGGCGGGTGCCGCTTCGGCGGCAACGGTTTCCTTGGCCTTGCGCGGCTTGGCCTTCTTGGCGGCAGCCTCTTCGACTTCGGCCTTCGGCTTGATCGGCGCGGTTTCCGGCACGGCGTCGAGAATCAGGCCCTTCGAACCGTCTTCCTTCGGACCCACGGAGACGCGCACGACGCCGCCCTTCTTGAGCTTGCCGAAGAGGATTTCGTCGGCGAGCTTCTTCTTGATGTTTTCCTGGATGACGCGCGCCAGCGGGCGGGCACCCATCTTCTCGTCGTAGCCCTTCTCGGCCAGCCAGGCGATCGCATCCTGCTGGAGGTCGAAGGTGACGTTGCGTTCGGCAAGCTGGGTTTCCAGCTGCATGACGAACTTCTGCACGACCTGATGGATGACCGGCGTCGGCAGCGAGCCGAACGGGATGATCGCATCGAGACGGTTGCGGAATTCCGGCGTG
>NZ_CAMLFY010000060.1 GCF_946479415.1 uncultured Shinella sp.
GTTCTGTGAGAGCGCCATGAAAGCCATCGTCATCCATGCGGCCAGGGATTTGCGCGTCGAGGAGCGGGAGCCGGAAACACCCGGCCCAGGCGAAGTCGAAATCCGTCTCGCCGCCGGCGGCATCTGCGGCTCGGACCTGCACTATTACAATCACGGCGGTTTCGGCACCGTACGCCTCAAGGAGCCGATGATCCTCGGCCATGAGGTCTCGGGCCATGTCGCCGCCCTTGGCGATGGCGTTTCAGGTCTGGCCATCGGCGATCTCGTCGCGGTATCGCCCTCGCGGCCGTGCGGCGCCTGCGACTATTGCCTCAAGGGTTTGCCGAACCATTGCTTCAACATGCGCTTCTACGGCTCGGCCATGCCCTTTCCGCACATCCAGGGTGCTTTCCGCGAACGGCTCGTCGCCAAGGCGAGCCAGTGCGTGAAGGCCGATGGCCTTTCGGCCGGCGAGACCGCCATGGCGGAGCCGCTCTCGGTGACGCTGCACGCCACCCGCCGCGCCGGTGAAATGCTGGGCAAGCGTGTGCTTGTGACCGGTTGCGGGCCAATCGGCACGCTATCGATCCTTGCCGCCCGCCGGGCGGGTGCAGCCGAAATCGTCGCTGCCGATCTTTCCGAACGGGCGCTCGGCTTTGCGCGGGCCGTCGGAGCGGACCGCACGATCAATCTCGCCGAGGACCGCGACGGCCTTGTTCCATTCAGCGAGAACAAGGGCAGCTTTGACGTGCTTTATGAATGCTCCGGCGCCCAACCGGCCCTCGTCGCGGGCATACAGGCGCTACGTCCGCGCGGTGTCATCGTCCAGCTCGGCCTCGGTGGGGAAATGACCCTGCCGATGATGGCGATAACCGCCAAGGAACTGGACCTGCGCGGCTCCTTCCGCTTCCATGAGGAATTCGCGGTCGCCATCCGGCTCATGCAGGGTGGGCTGATCGACGTGAAGCCGCTGATCACCCATACTTTGCCGCTCGCCGAGGCGCTCGAGGCCTTCGACATCGCCTCGGACAAGGGTCAATCGATGAAGACGCAAATCGCATTCAGCTGAGGAACTGCTTATGAGCACGCAACTCTTCGACCTCAAGGGCAAACGCGCCCTCGTCACCGGTTCCTCGCAGGGCATCGGCTTCGCGCTGGCAAAGGGTCTCGCCGCCGCCGGCGCCGACGTCATCCTCAACGGCCGCGACGAAGCCAAGCTCTCCGCCGCCGCAAAAGATCTTGGCGCGAAACACACGCTCGCTTTCGACGCCACCGACCACGCCGCCGTGCGCAGGGCCATCGATGCCTTCGAGGCGGAGGTCGGCGGGATCGATATCCTCGTCAACAATGCGGGCATGCAGCATCGCACGCCGTTGGAGGATTTTCCCGCCGATGCCTTCGAACGGCTCCTGAAGACGAACATTTCCACGGTGTTCAATGTTGGCCAGGCCGTTGCGCGCCACATGATCGCACGCGGCGCCGGCAAGATCATCAACATTGCCAGCGTCCAGACCGCGCTTGCCCGCCCCGGCATAGCACCCTATACGGCCACCAAGGGCGCCGTCGGCAATCTCACAAAGGGCATGGCGACGGATTGGGCGAAACACGGCCTGCAATGCAACGCCATCGCGCCAGGCTATTTCGACACGCCGCTGAATGCCGCTCTCGTTGCCGATCCGGCCTTTTCCGCCTGGCTGGAAAAACGCACGCCGGCCGGCCGCTGGGGCAAGGTGGAAGAGCTTGTCGGCGCCTGCATCTTCCTCTCTTCCGACGCATCCTCGTTTGTGAACGGACATGTGCTCTATGTCGATGGCGGCATCACGGCCTCGCTCTGAGATGCGCAATTCCTTCGATCGGAAACGTATCGTCCTGATGGGTGTCGCCGGCTGCGGCAAGTCCGCAGTCGGGGCCGCCCTCGCCACTCGCCTCGGCGCGACCTATCTCGACGGCGACGACCTGCATCCGCCGGAAAACATCGCCAAGATGAGCCGTGGCGAACCTCTCACGGACGACGACCGCTGGCCCTGGCTCACGCATGTCGGCAGAATGCTCGCCAAGCCCGAGGGCACCCTCATCCTGGGCTGCTCGGCGCTGAAACGCCGCTACCGCGACCATATCCGCCTGCGCGCCGGTGCACCGGTCGTCTTCGTCCACCTTTCCGGCAGCAAGGCGCTGATCGCCGCCCGTATGGGCGCCCGCGCCGGCCATTTCATGCCGACGAGCCTTATCGACAGCCAGTTCGCGGCGCTCGAACCGCCGGGCGCGGACGAAGAAGCCATCACCGTCGACATCGAGGCCCCGCTCGACACACTCGTGAATATGATCGCCGCAAAACTGGAGGAAATGCCGTCATGAGCAACAGGGTAGCGCTGATCGGCGCCGGCGCCATGGGCGGCGCCATCGGCACTCGGCTTGTCGAAACGGGCAACCGTCTCACGGTTTTCGATCCGGATCCGGCGAAGCGCCAGGCGCTGGTCGACAAGGGGGCCGTTGCCGCATCGACGGCTGCGGAGGCGGCCGCCGCAAGCGACTACGTGATCCTCAGCCTCAACTCGCCGGCAATCGTGCGGCGCGCGGTCTTCGGAGAGGCGGGCGTAGCCGACGGCGCACGGCCGGGCACGCTGATCATCGACATGTCCTCGATCGACCCTGAAGCCACCAAACGGCTTGCCGCCGATGCCGAAGACCTGAACCTTCGCTGGGTCGATAGTCCGCTCTCGGGCGGCGCGCCGAAAGCGCTCATCGGCGAACTCACGCTCATGGCCGGCGGCGATGCGAAGGATGTTGCCGATGCGCATCAGGTTCTTCGCCATGTCGCCAGCAACTATACCCATATGGGGCCGGCCGGCGCAGGCCAGACGACGAAGCTGATCAACCAGGTGCTCTGCGGTCTCGGTTTCCTTGCCGTCGCCGAGGCAACGCAGCTTGCGCTCGATGCCGGCGTGGACGCGGCGAAAATCCCGCAGGCGCTGAAGGGAGGACGCGCCGACAGCGCAATCCTTCAGGAATACATGCCGCGCTTCGTCGCGAAGGATTATCGGCGCACGGGGCGCATCGACAACATGGTGAAGGACTTGAACGGCGCGCAGGACCTTGCCCGCCGCACCAACACTGCCATGCCGCTGACGGCGGCCTGTGCGGAAATCCACCGCATGCTGACGGCCGCCGGCCTGGGCGGTGAAGACCAGGCGGCGCTGATGGAATTCTTTCGCGGACCGAACAAGGAGACTTTCGAATGATCACCCGTTTCGCACTGTTCGAAGGCAAGGTGAAGGACGGCCAGACGGACGCCTTCCGCAAGGCCGTCATCGAGCGTATCCTCCCCAAATGGCAAAAATTCCCCAAGGCGATGGACGTGCGCGTCTCCTTCGCAGAGGCGCGCGATGATGGAGCCCCGGAATATCCGCTGATCCTCGCGATCAACTATCCCGATATCGCGGCCGTCGAGGCGGCACTGGCAAGCCCCGTCCGTGCCGAATCCCGTGCCGCGACCGAAGCCGTACTTGCCGAGTTCTTCGAGGGGCGCATCCATCATCACGTGACCCTCGCCAACGAATACAAGCTTTGACGCTTGGCTGGGACCAAGCCGGCCTCCTCGGACAAGCCGCTCGCCCATGACACAGGGCATTTGCGGGAGGCGATGATGATCGCCTCCCGCAGCATTTATGAATCAAAAAGACCCTACCTCCCGAACGTTCTGCCGAACGCTTCCTGTCGCTTGTGCGAGCCCGCCATCAGAACTCCTCCCAATCCTCCTGCTTGAGCGCGGTATTGCCATGGGAAATCGGCCGCATCGTTGTGGCGGCCCGTCTTGGAGCTGCCATGACGGATGCCGTTTGCCGGAGAGCCGCGGCCTGTGATCCGCTCTCGCCGCCCAACTGAAACTGACTGATCAAGCCGCGAAGGCGCCCTGCTTCCGAGGCGAGCGCCGCACTTGCTGCGTTGCTTTCCTCGACCATCGCCGCGTTCTGCTGCGTGACCTGGTCCATCTGGTTGACGGCGGTGTTGACCTCCGCGAGACCGGTCGACTGCTCACGCGCCGACGTAGCGATGGCGTCCATGTGCTGGTTCACGGTGACGATGTAGCCCTCGATCGTCTTGAGCGCATCGCCCGTCTCACTGACGAGCTTTACGCCACTCTGGACCTCGACGGAGGAATTGCGGATCAGTTCCTTGATTTCCTTCGCCGCCTGCGCGGAGCGCTGTGCCAGTTCGCGGACCTCCTGTGCCACGACCGCAAATCCCTTGCCGGCCTCGCCCGCACGGGCGGCTTCCACACCCGCATTCAAGGCAAGCAGGTTGGTCTGGAAGGCGATCTCGTCGATGACGCCGATGATGTTGGTGACCTGATTGGAGGATGCCTCGATCTTCTGCATGGCATTGACCGCGCTGGCGACCACCTTGCCGGACTGCGCCGCGCTTGCATTCGCCTGAACGGCGACCGAGCGGGCTTCCTCCGCCCGCTTGGAGGAGTTGGCAACATTCACGGTGATCTGGTCCAAAGCTGCCGCGGTCTCTTCCAGAGAGGCAGCCTGCTGCTCGGTGCGCTTTGACAAATCCTCGGCCGACTGGCTGATCTCCTGCGTGCCGCTATCGATCTGGCTCGTCGCCTGCGCGACCGAGCGCAATGTCTGGCCCAGCTGTCCAACCGCACCGTTCAGGTCGTGGCGCAGCGCCTCGAAATCCGGAGCAAACGGGTCGTCGAGCTGGAAATCGAGATCGCCGGCCGCCAGGCGGCGTAGACCAACGGCAAGGCCGGAGGTCGCTTCCTGCAAACGCTTCTGCGCGGCAGCCTCGGCCTCGGCGGTCAAACGGATGCGGTCGGCTTCGGCCTGGACGCGGTTCGCCTCGGCCTCCTCCTCCAGACGCCTGTTCGAAATTGCGGCCTGACGGAAAATTTCAACGGCCCCCGCCATCTCGCCGATCTCGTCGCTACGCCCGGCGAAGGGAATGGAACGGGCAATATCGCCGGCCGCCAGATGCGTCATCGATCCGGTAATCTTTTCTATCGGGCGGGCGATCTGCGCCCAACCGAAATAGATCCCTCCGGCCAGAAAGAGACCGATTGTGCCGATGATGATGAAAGTCAGATTGACCGTCAGATCATAGGCGGACTGGCTATCCTCATAGGCCTTTTTGGATCCATCGACATTGATCCCCACGATCCGGTCGATATTCTCCGCAATCGTCGCTGCGATCGGCGCCATTTTGGTGTTGACGGCGATCTTCGCGTCCTCGTCCTTGCCGGAGCGGGAAAGCACAAGCATTTCCGCTCCGGCCTTCTTGTAGGCGTCGATCAGATTACGGATATCCGAGGTGATCGTTTTTTCCGGATCGCCAGGCGCTACAAGGCTGTCATAGGCGTTGAGCTCGGTCTGAAAACGCTGTTGTTCTTCAACGATACTCTTTTCCGCATCTTGCTGATCCGCATCGGTTACAGCAAGGATATGACGACTGTACGCCCCGATCAGATCGGAAAGCGCGGTATCCATCTCCTTCGAATGCTGAAGGCTGGGCAACCAATCCGTCGATACCTCCATGACATTGCCATTGATGAAGCTGAGGCGATCCAGCGCATAGAATGAGAACAAGGCCAGAGAAAAACCAATCAGGATAAAGATTGAGATCAGCGCTGTTTTAATTTTGGGGCGAGTCATTGGTGAGGTTCCCGGAGGTGACTGGTCTTTGTTTTGAGAGGGGGCAACACAATTTTCTGCCGGGGATTTGGCGCGACGTATGCTTAACAAAGTACTGCACCCTTTCGGTGCGATGCCGATTGCTGCGCAATTCGGAACGACGCTTCGCGAACTGGATGTTATCGCCTTCGAGTGACACGGTCGCACCCGGGATGCGATAGTATATGAGACCGCAAAAACCAGATGAAGCGCTTCCCGGCTTGCATCGGGATTTGGCGACACACCGGTAAGGGTAAATGATCTCGATGAACCTTCGTCAGAAAATCGTTGCGCTTTCCATGCTGCCCTTGATCTTTGCCGTGCTTGCCATCACCGCTTTCATCACCTGGCAGTCCAGCAACCTCGCGAAAAGCAGCATAGCCACCTTTGAACAAAACATGCTGGAGGCCAAGGAAGGCGAGATCGTGCATCTTACCTATCTGGCCATGTCTGCCATTCGCGGAATTATGGCGCAGAAGGACTTGTCCGAGAGCGAGAAAAAACAACGCGTGATCGCGCTGATGAAAAGCCTCGATTATGGCAAGGATGGATACTTCTTCGTCTACGACTATGACGGCAACAGCATCGTGCATCCGCGCCAGGATTTTCGGCCAGGGCAAAACTGGCTTGCCCTCCTTGATCCGGACGGCACGAAAGTTATTGCCGATCTCATACAGGACGCACGGTCGGGCGATGGCTTTCTCCGCTACAAATGGGAGCGGCCCTCGACCGGCAAAGTCGTCGACAAGCTTTCCTACGTAACCAAGCTGGATAGTTGGCGCTGGATTGTCGGAACTGGCGTTTATCTGGATGAAATCCACGCCCAGACCAACGCCGCACAGACCGATTTGCGCAGCACCATCCGCTGGACCTTCAAGATTGTCGCATTGGTTGCGGTTCCTGCGATCGTGCTGGTTTTTACGACGGGCATGATCCTTACGCTCAGCGAGCGCAGAATGGCCGACCGGGAATTGAGATTGCTTACGCAGCGGGTGATCGAAACCCAGGAACAGGAGCGCGCGCGCCTTGCGCGCGATCTGCACGACGGGATTTCGCAAAGCCTCGTCGGTGTTCGCTACGCCATGAATCTTGCCGAGCGCAAGGTCAAAGCCGGGACGGCCGACGTTTCGCTGGCGATAGAGGGAGGTATCAAGACTCTCAACGACGCGATCCGTGATGTTCGCCAGTTGTCGCACGCTCTTCGACCACACATGCTTGACGACCTGGGGCTGGTAGCCGCCCTGCGCGCCTTGTGTGAAAGTTTTCAGGATAGAACCGGCATCAAAATAAATCTGGATGCGAGTTTTTTTGCCGACACTCTGAAAGCCGATGCCAGTACGGCCCTCTATCGCATCGTGCAGGAGGCGCTTACCAATGTGGAACGTCATGCGAATGCGACCACCGTTTCCATTCGGCTGCGCAGCGAGCGTGGTCGCAGCCGAATGACGATTGGCGACGATGGTTCCGGTTTCGACAGCAGAAGCGCATCATCACCGGGGCTTGGCCTTCGCAACATGCAGGAACGTGTCGCGTATTTCCGCGGTATCTTGCTGGTCAAGAGTGACGAAAAAGGAACCACGCTGACCGTCTTGATGCCGCTGTCGGCGCATGCCGCTCAATCGGAGCCCACCACATGATCAAAACGGCCGCTGTTCGGGTATTGCTTGTCGATAATCATCCGGTCGTCCTGGACGGGCTGCGCGCCATTCTCCAGACCTATGCCCATCTGGACGTGGTCGGGGTGGCCGCCGACGCGACGACGGGACTGGAGATGGCCACGGCGCTGCGTCCGGATGTCATACTGCTCGACATCAACATGCCAAAGCTCAGCGGCATAGATGCGATCGGCCTGTTCAAAAGCGCATTGCCGGCCTGCGGCATCATCATGCTCTCCATGCACGACAACAAGGAATACATTTCCTCCTCCGTGCTGCGCGGAGCATCCGGCTACATCCTCAAAGAGGTCTCGACGGACGAGATCGCTGCGGCGATCGAAGCGGTCGCAAAAGGTGGGACCTACTTCTCGTCCGGTGTCACCGACGCCATATTGGAGACAGCTTACGCCAATCAAACCGAGCTTTTGACCGCAAGGGAACGCGACGTGCTGAGAGAGCTGGTTGCGGGGAAGAACAACCGCGATATCGCCAATGCACTTGGCATCACCACGGCGACGGTGGAGACCCATAGAAAGCATCTCAAGAAGAAACTTGCCCTTGGATCGACCGCAGAATTAGTGCGCTACGCGCTCGATCGCGGCATCGGTACGTCCAGGCCGTGACCCTCTTACCCACTTCTGGGTAGCTCCGCTCAAGTCGCTCGGCCACGCGATTGCGGCAGCCGGTCAATGACTCTACGACCTCCCTTGCGTTCACATCGATGGGAGGAAACCATGGCGCAATCTCTCCGCAGGAAGATCGCTTTGTCGCTTCTTGCTTTGCCCTATATCGGGCTTCTCTGGGTGCCCTTTTACAACATCAAGGAACCCGCCTTTTTCGGCTTTCCCTTTTTCTATTGGTATCAGCTCGCCTGGGTGCCGCTGACGGCCTTCATCACCTACATCGGCTATCGGAGCATGCGCAATGACGACTGAGATCGACGTCACGGCACTGTCCGTCTTCATTTTCTTCTTCGCCTTGGTCACCTTTCTCGGCTTCGTCGCCGCGCGCTGGCGCAAACCCAAAACTCTGGACAATATCGACGAATGGGGTCTGGGTGGACGCTCCTTTGGAACCTGGATCACGTGGTTCCTGGTCGGCGGCGACTTTTACACCGCCTACACCATCATCGCGGTGCCGGCGCTTGTCTATGTCGTCGGCGCCTACGGCTTCTTTGCCCTTCCCTACACCATCATCGTCTACCCCTTCGTCTTCGCGGTCATGCCGCTGCTCTGGAAGCGGGCTCGCGATGCCGGTTATGTGACGGCAGGCGATATCGTGCATGGCCAGTTTGGTTCACGCGCGCTCGAACTTGCCGTCGCGGCGACCGGCGTAATCGCCACGATGCCTTATATCGCCCTGCAGCTCATCGGGATGACGGCGGCCCTCAAAGCGCTCGGTCTTCACGGAGAAATTCCGCTTTCGATCGCTTTCATCATTCTGGCACTCTACACCTATTCGGCAGGTCTGAGAGCACCCGCGCTGATCGCCTTCGTCAAGGACATCATGATCTATATCGTGGTGATCGTGGCCGTGGCCCTTATCCCGTCCAAGCTTGGAGGATATGCCAGCGTCTTCGCGTCGGCCGAGGCGGCTTTCGATGCCAAGGGGAAAGGCAGCCTGTTGCTTGCCGGAAACCAGTATGTGGCCTACGCCACGCTGGCGCTCGGATCAGCTTTGGCAGCGTTCATGTATCCGCATACGCTAACGGGAATATTTGCGTCCAACAGCGCCAACACGATCCGCAAGAATGCCGTACTCCTGCCGGCCTATACGCTGCTACTGGGTCTATTGGCCCTGCTTGGCTATATGGGGCATGCTGCGGGACTGAAGCTGGACTCGCCAAACGACGTCGTGCCGGCGCTGTTCCAGGTTCTGTTTCCGAGCTGGTTTGCCGGCTTTGCTTTTGCCGCGATCGCGATTGGCGCCTTGGTGCCTGCGGCCGTGATGAGCATTGGCGCGGCAAATCTGTTTACCCGCAATTTCTGGAAGGCATACGTCAACCCCAACGTAACCACTCAGGGCGAGGCGAAAGTTGCCAAGCTGACCTCACTGGTCGTCAAGGTCGGCGCACTACTGGTGATCATCCTCCTGCCCACGCAATTTGCGCTCGATCTGCAATTGCTGGGAGGCATCTGGATCTTGCAGACGCTGCCCGCCCTGATTTTCGGCCTCTATTCCAAATGGTTCCGTGCACCCGCATTGCTGGCCGGATGGGTCGTCGGCTTCGTGGGTGGAACATATCTTGTCTGGGATGCCGGCTGGAAACCGCTCCACGCCATCAGCCTGGGTGGTGAGCCCTTCACCGTCTATACCGGACTGCTTGCCTTGCTCGCGAACATCACCGTCGCCTGCCTGGTCAATGCGGTTCTCCGCTCAACAAACCGCACTCCGGTTACCACTTGAGCACTGATGCAAGCCGCCTTTGCCGGGCGGCTTGCATACCCAAACTGGGTTCGGCTTCGTTGCACATAAGATATGTGCTGCCCGTATCGATACTAGGAGACACTCTCCTCGACAAAAGCGGCAATGTCCGCCAGAAAAACTGATCTTGGCGCAAGAATATCACCACGGTAAAAATCGTGCTGCTTGCCAGCGTAGATTTTCCAACAGCCGGGAACCGCGTCGTTCCAGGCTTCAGTCGGCCGATATGGATCCAAGTCTCCCCAAAGAGCCATTGTTGGTATGTTCAAGGGAAATGTTTCGAGCCGCAGTCTGGTTGACGATACGCAAATCAGAGCCTGAAGCTTCAACCCGGCTTTGACCGCGCGCCATAGAGCAGTGCCGCCTGCGCTGAAACCGATGCCGATATATCCACCCCCATCAATTTCGCAAAGAGTCTGAACTGCACGCGACATGCCGTCCTCGTTGAAAAGATGATCATGGAGATCGTCTCCGCTCAGATCGGGACGTTTGCTCAAATCAGCCATTTGCAACATGCGGCTTTCAAAGCGTCCACTACCCCAGAGGCTGGCCGATGTATCGGGAAAGCCATGGATGTCACCTACGACCAACAAGCGGCGCACGTTTGTTTTGTTCATGATCAAGGCTTCCGCTTCAAGAGTCGTCCCAGGGCATCATCAAAGCCTTCTCAAGTCGATTGAGCAGTGATCGCTCGCCCCAAGGTCCAGCCCATTTCCTTACTCCAGATGACCTTTTCAAAATGACAACTGGACCTCCACCCTTGATACGGTCGTGGTGGCAATGCAGCCTATTTCCCCTTGGAAAGCCATCTCCCGGCAATGAAACGCGTGGAGACCTTCATGGGTCCGTGCCAGGCTCCAGCGTCCGTCTGGCCCGATATCTTGTGCAAGAGGAACGACGACATCGGCAAGGGGTTGGGACAGGCCCTTGCCGAGCGCTTTCACGACGGCTTCCTTCCGTCTCCAAATCGCCAGAAGATGTGCATTGGACAACGAAGCCGCACCAAGACGCGCTTTCTCGGCGCGGGACCAGACGGGCTCGAACCAATCGGCGTGAACAGATCGCGTGCCAATTTCGATATCGATGCCAAGCTGATGCTCCGCCATTGCGAGGAGCGCTCTGCCTGCGCTGTGCGAAAGCGAGAATTCCGGACCTCCGGCTAATGCGGGTTTGCCCCACGGGTTATACTGATAGGTGATTTCGTCCGGCTGGTATCCATATTCGCGGGCTATGATCCAGCGCATCGCGACATGTGAAGCCATGTAGCGGGAGGCATCTTGCGCACGCACAAAACGGGCGGCACGAGCCTGCTCCTGCCCGTCGAGCCAGACGCGCTGATCCAAAAGCAACCATCGTGGATCATCGAGGTCGATCGACCAGACACGCACCAGCGGAAGATCGCTCACGATCCCAGCCGGCGCGTGTCGCCAGTCGCATCGGACGCGCCGGAATCCGGTCGCAAGGTCCAGCTACGTGACTGCTGATAAAGTCTTGCCAACACGGAATATGTGCCGTTCCGTTGCATCAATTCACTGTGGGTGCCTCTCTCAACGATGGCGCCCTCGGCAAGAACCAGGATCTGCTCGCATTCTGCTGCAATGTCCATATTGTGCGTCGCGACCAGTACGGTCTTGCCGGCAGAGGCCGTTTTCAACGCCTTGCGGATTTTCCGCTCGGCCTCCGGATCGACGGAGGCCGTCGGCTCATCGAGGAGGAGGACGGGAGCATCCTTCAGGATCGCCCGTGCGATGCCGATGCGTTGGCGCTCGCCACCCGAAAGCGAAAGGCCGCCATCGCCGACCACGGTCTTGTAGCCATTTGGAAAGGCCCTGATGAAATCGTGGGCGAAGGCGGCGCGCGCCGCCCGTTCGACTGCCTCCATGCCGGCCTCAGGTGCACCGAGGCGGATATTGGCGGCGATTGTGTCGGTGATGAGAAACGTATCCTGAAGGACGATGGAAAAGGTGTCCCGCACCTGTTTCAAGCCGAGATCGCGAAGGTCTGCGCCGTCAATGCGCACAGCACCGGCATCTGCGTCCCAGAAGCGCGTTGCAAGCGCCAGCACGGTACTTTTTCCGGCACCCGACCCGCCGACGAGCGCAGTGGTCGTACCCGCATTTACGGCAAACGCCACGGCATTGAGGCCACCGCCACCGGGATAGCGGAAAACCACATCGTCAAAGCGAACGCCACGCTGATCTCCTTCAAGAACCACGCCTTTGCCCTCGGACAGAGGCTGCATCGAAAGGACGTTGCGGACCTCGCGGGCAGAGCGGGCCACCGTTCGTCCATAGCTCATGAGATCGAGCGCCTCGAACATCGGCCGGTAGAAAACGAGACCGACGACGATGAAGAGCACGAAGAGATCGAGGTCGATCCGTCCTGCGGCGAAGAGGTTGGCGCTGACGATTACGACCACGACAAAGCCGAGCTCCAGTATAGCGGGTGCTGCGACCGTCGAAAGCGCCAGGGAGCGCGTCGCCGCCCAGCTTGCCGCACGCTCGCGTGCCAAAGCTTCGCTGAAACGGGACAGCCGGCCGTCCAGCAGCCGGTAGGCGCGGATAACGGGAAGGCCGAGCAGGAATTCGACGCTGCGCGCATTGGCCTCCTCCCGCGAGGCAACCAGACGGTGCCAGGCCTTTGCGTAGCTCCGGCTGCTGAGCGCAAGCACCAAAAGGAAGATCGGCACCCCGGCAAAAAGCGCCGTCCCAAGCCGCCAGTCGAGCGTCAGCAGAATGATGCCAGAGAGCACCGGAATGAGGACGGCCCGCACGATCTGCCCTGGCGGGGTGATGAAATCGAGCTGGAAAAGATGGGCGGAAAACAACGTGCTCAGCATGGCGGCACCCCGCGATTGGAAAAAGCCGATCGGCAGGGTTGCCAGTTTCCCGACGATTAAGCGTTGCAAGCCTCGCACCGCGTCGCGCTGAACGCCGAAGAGAGTGCGTTGCGCCGCATAGCCAAGCAGAGCGGAAAGCAGGAAGCAGGCGAGAAGCGCGGCTGTCGCAAATGCAAGCAGCCGGCCCGTCAGTGTGCCATGGGCGGCGGCAAGCAGCACGCCCACCGAAATCGCCACGGGCGAAGAGGCAAAAAGCGCGTCCAGCGAGAGCAGCGGGATCGAACGTTTCAGGATCGTGCCGCGTGTTTCGCCCGCGAGCTTGAACCAGTCGCGCCAGCCTTGCGCGAACGCTGCGGCATGGTCCTTTTTCTCCTCGCGGGCGGATTCAACCTGCTGCAGGGGCGCAAGAACCGATACGGTGGCGGCTGGCGGTGCGGCTTCGGCGGAGGGAACGGCAAGCAACATGGGTGCAGTGCCCTCATGCGCCTTCCAGAACTGCGCATAGTCGGGATTTGCAAGGAGATCGGCGTGAACGCCCGCGGCGGATACCCGGCCGGCTTGCAGGAACACGATCTGGTCAGCATGGCGGATCGTGTGCAGGCGGTGGGCGATGACGATGAGGGTTCGTCCGCGCGAAAGTTCGCTCAGCGCCTGTTGCACGAGCGCTTCACAATCGGGATCCAGCGACGCCGTCGCCTCGTCAAGCAGCACAATTGGCGCGTTCTTGAGCAGCAGCCTTGCGATGGCAACCCTCTGTCGCTGGCCGCCGGAAAGGCTGGAGCCGTTGTCGCCGACATGGCTGTGCAAGCCGTCCGGCATGCGATCGGCGAACTCGAGCACTTGCGCGCGTCTTGCTGCCTCCTCCACCTCTTCGGGATCGGCGGCAGGCCGGCCGAGCAGGATGTTCTCGTAGATCGTATCGTTGAAGAGGAACGTGTCCTGGAAGACGATACCGATCCGGTCGAGCAGATCCGCTTCGCTCATCGCCCGCACATCGACGCCCCCGATGCTGACGGTGCCGCTTTGGGGATCCATGAAGCGGGCGATCAGCCGGGCGAGCGAGGTCTTGCCCGCCCCGGACGGCCCGATCAGGGCCGTCATCGTGCCGGGCTCGACACGCAGGTCGATAGCATGAAGCACGCAAACGCCGTCATAGGCGAGGCTGACCTTTTCCAGCAGGATGGTGTCGTCGCGCGGGCATTGCCCGCCGTCTGTGACGGCTAGCTCCTCTGCGGCCATCAGCCACGCGATGTTGCGCCCGGCAAGCGATACTTTCCAGAAGAAGGAACCGGCGGTGTAGACGAGATTGAGCAGCGGTTGGGTGAAGACGAGGGCGATCAGCACGAAGAGGGTGAACGTCACCACATCGAGACTGCCGGCGAGATAGAGAACCCCGCCAACGGGCGTGATGATCAGAAGCGCCGCACGCAGCCCGGTAAGAAAGGCGACCCACGGCTTGAGGCTCATCAATTCCGCCTGCCGGTTGATGTCGGCGAGATCGTCGATGATCGTCATCAGCCGGGCGGAGACGGCACTGTCGCCACCAAAGGACTTCAGTGTCTTCATGCCGCGAATGAACTCGATCGCGAGACCGTTGAACGCGACGATCTTGCGGCCGTATTCGCCGATCAATGCGCGCTTGCTGCGCATCGTTAAAGCATAGATGGCGATCAGGATCGGCAGCAGGACCAAAAGGGCGAGCGTCAGCCGCCAATCAAGGAAGACGAGGAAGGCCATCATCAGCAGCGGCGTCGCGATGCCGCTCGCGATATCCGGCACTGCGTGGGCAAGCGCATCCTCCAGCTTGTCGACATCGTCGCGCATGACGCTCTTCAGACGACCGGTCGCATGGCGCGAGAAGAAATCAAGCGGCAGGCGCACGCATTTGCGCGCGATTGCGAGGCGCAGTTCATGCAGCACGCCGAAGGATGCGGCATGAGCGACCAGCGTGGAGGCGACGACACAGAGGTGTTTG
Organism: uncultured Shinella sp.; assembly: GCF_946479415.1. The sequence goes on from NZ_CAMLFY010000060.1 coordinate 14,548, forward strand.
GCGAGGATCGCGCCGACAGCTGCGAGTGCAAGCCAGGGCAATTCGGCTGCCAATTGCGCGGTATCCGCAGCGAGCGCGGCGGCGATCAGCCGGTGCGCGATACCATAAGGCACGATCGTCAGCGCGGAGGCTGCAATCGCCAGCATGCAGGAGAGTGCGATGAGCCACGTCCTCGACCGGACATGCGGAATGATCGGCTTGGCCCAGGCAAACATCGCGTCCCCTTCCGATTTTGAATGTCATCACGCCGTTGCCGGAAGGTCGCTTCCCGCAACGGCGTCGATGCGGCGCCGTGGCAAAGCCCGGCGCCGCCGATCGACCGTCAGAACTTCGCGGTCATGCCGACGCCGACCGTACGGCCCTGGCCGACGACCAGGCCCACCGCCGATGGCGTCAAGTAGGAGCCGAAGGCCTCGTAACGATTGTCGAAGACATTGCGCGCGAAGGCATAGACTTCGAGCTGATCCTTGCGGAAGCCGGCAGTAAGATTCACCAGGCTATAATTCTTCAGATAGGTGTTGTTGACCGGATCGGCCGCACGCCGTCCGACGAACTGATATTCCGCCGAGCCGAAGAGTTCGCCGCTGATGGCGCCTTCGATCGCATAGTTGAAATCGAGCGCCGCATTGGCCGTCCATTCCGGTGCGTTCGGAACCTTGTTGCCGCTCTTCACGCCAGCGGGGTCGTTGTCCGGCACATTGCGCAGCTCCGCATGGGTGAAACCGACGCCGCCGCGCAGGCCCAGCCAATCGTTCACGGCAAAGCGGCCTTCGAGTTCGAAGCCCTTCGTCTGGTAGTCGTAAGGCAGGATCGTAAAAGTACCGCTCGCCACATTGTAGTTGTAGGTCGGACCGTCCTTGACGTCGTTGAAGAAGACGCTGCCGGAAAGCGTGGCACGCCCGTCGAGCAGCGCCACCTTCGCGCCGCCCTCATAGGCCCAGGATGTCGCCGCATCGAAGGGTGTTTCCGGCTTGCCCGTCGCGGCATTGATCATGAACACGTCAAAACCGCCCGAGGAATGACCGCGGCCGACGCTGACATAGGTCATGAAATCATCCGACCATTCATAATTCAGCGATGCGCGACCGGTCAGATAGGACTCGCTCGTCTTACCGTCCTGGCGGAAGAACGGCACCGTGCCGACAAAGCCGTTCGACGTGTAACGGCCGCTATAGTCCTGCTCGTCGCGGGCGAAACGCAGGCCCGTCGTCAGCTTCAGGCGTTCTGCGACCGGCACGGTGACTTCGCCGAAGACACCGTAGGTCTGGCTGTCGAGATTGGCGTCGAACGTACCGTTGGCATAGGGCGAGAAGCTGCCGGTCATCTTGCGCAGCTGGTTATAATCCGAGCGGAAGTAGCTGACGCCACCCACCCACTGGATATCGCTCTCTTCATGCGAGCTCAGGCGGAATTCCTGGCTGAAGACCCGCTCGCGCTGGCCGAGAACGCCTTTATCGATCTTGTTATTGGCGAAGAATTCCGGCGGCAGACCGAGGAAGGCGGCGTAGAGGTAGGAGTCGGTCGAATCCGCGATGTTCATCGCATTGATGCGCTGGCCGCCGGTGACGGAGGTGAAGCGGCCGAACTCGAAATCGTGTTCGACGGTCATGGAGCCGCCGAGAATATTGCGGTTGGCCTCCTGGTGGATGTCCGTTCCGCTTGTCGGATAGCCGGGTTGGCCGCGCAGGATGAACTGCGGCATGTTGACCATACCGTCTTCGAAGAAGCCGTGCACGGTGACCGTCGTGTCTTCCCCTTCCCATTTCAACGTGCCGCGAGCGGCCGAGATCTTGCGGTCCCCGTCTTCGCCACCGATAATTCCGTTCGGAATATCGCCGTCAAAATTGCTGAAGCGTACTGCCCCACGACCATAGAGCTGGTCGGGGATCAGGGTTCCGCCGGCGATAAGATCGAGAAGGCGATGGCCATCGCTGCCGAATTCGGCGCGTACAAGCGCTTCCGCTGTGCCATCGGCCTCGTTGGAGACGACATTGACGACGCCGCCGAGCGTGCTGCGGCCGTAAAGCGAACTCTGCGGGCCGCGCACCACCTCGATCGTACGCACGTCGAGCGGCTGCATGCCGGCGCCGAGCAGTGTGGTCGGAGCACCGTCATAGTTGAAGGTAACGGTCGTGTCGGTCGAGTTCAGCGGGCGGATCAGCGCGCCCATGCCGCGCATCGTATAGGAGGCCTGTGTCGGATCACCGATATCGGCAAAGTAGAAATTCGGCGCGTTTCGGGTGATGGAGCCCGGCGCGTCGGCCACGGTGTTGGTGAGGTCATCGGCCGTGAGGGCAGTGATGCTCAGCGGAACCCGGGCGATGTCTTCGTCGTGCTTTCGCGCCGTAACGACGATTTCCTCGAGACTCGTTGCTCCGCCGGCGGCAACAGCCGCCTCTTCATCCGCGGAGGCAAGCCTGTCCTGCTTTGTTTCCTGTGCTGCGGCGCTCGCAGCCATCAGGCTCACGAGGACCGAGCAGACGGAGACGCCGAGAAGATGCATGCGGTGGTTTTTTGACACGGTCTAGCCCCTTTTGACCATTGTGCTGTGATTGTCAGGTGATGTTTTGCTGTGACGCCTCTGGTGCCCGGCCGATCACGAAGGCCGCCACGGCGGCGGCGATCAGCAACAGCGCAGACAACAGGAAGACCAAGGCGTAGCCGAGCGCACCCGCAAGCACGCTGGCACCCAGCCCGGCAACGATCGCCAGTGCAGAATCGGCGCCTTGCAGCAAAGAGAAATCCGTGCCCGGCTGATTGGCTGAGCACCAGCTCATCATCCGCACGAACAGACCGACATAGGCGAGCGCGAACAGCGCGCTTTCCAGCATCACGAGAACGATGATCGCTTCGACGGCGTAGTAAGGCTTGATGATGGAGACCGCCCATAGACCGGCAATGCTGACGGCATGCAGCAGCGCAAATATCCAGAGGAAGCGGGAAACGCCGAGCCGACGGATGAAGATGGGGCCGATCAGCGCGCCGCAAATGCCCGCAACCACGGTGCCGATGCCAACCACGGACGAAACCGTCGCCAACGACAGGCCGGCATCGATCATGAAGGGACCGAGCAGCGAGGCGGCAAGCCGCCCGCCAAGCTGATAGAGCACGAGAAAGCCGATACCGGTGAGAAGCTCCGGACGGCGCAAGGCCGCAAGCAGGCTTGGAGCGGCATGGCCCTCCTCCCGCGACACCACGTTTGCAAAACCGCCCGCCGAAAATGTCACCACCGCCGTCAGGATCGCGAGCGACACCGCAAGCGCGATCATCGCGGCCGACCAGCCGAAGGCAACGTAGAACGGGAGCCACGCGCTCGCGCCGAGCACATAGCCGACATAGACCCCGGCGACCTGCGTGCTGCCGGCGATACCGCGTCTTTCACCGGGCACGGCCTCGATGGCAAGCGCGTCCGTGGAAATATCCTGCGAAGCGACGATCACCATGACGAACAGCAACGCTGCCGCCATCCAGCCGGCGTGAAGCGTCTCCGGTATCAGAAGGGCAGCACCCAGGAAGGTGAGGATAAGGGCGACCTGGCAGATGTAAATGACCGTCAGGCGTCGCGTTGCCCGGCCGCCGGACCAGCGATCGAGCGCCGGTGCCCAGAGCGGCTTCAGCACGAGGGGCGAAAACAACAGATAGGTGAGGCCGATCTGCGCAAGGGGCACGCCCTTTTCACGCAGGATCGACGGCAACACGAATTGTGCAAGGCTCGCGGTAAAGCCCTGCGCGGCATAGAGAATGCCGAAGACCGTGATCACAGTAAGCGACGTGATGCCCCGCGCGATTGCGGTCTTCTCACGATCGACAGCCAAATCATGCGCTGCCATGGATTGACACTATCTTTCTTGCCCTGGGCGGAAGGCTGCGCCTGCGGAAATCCCGCAAGCGCAGCACCTCGTTAGATGACGGATTTCAGATGGCGGGAAACGACGTCGGCGACCGCATGGTCGTCAAGGCCGCGCTGGCGCAGGTCGGTCGTGAACGCACCGACATCGACCGGACCGATCCGGCGCACGTTGGGGCGTTCGGTGGGCTCGATGACCATGCGGAAATCGAAGGCCCGCTCCGGCGTCTTGTTGACCTCGTAGTGGAGAACTTCTTCAATCTCATTTCCGGGGCCGAAGGTCAGAACCTTGGGCTGGATGTCATAAAGCTGCTGTTCCTGGATATAGGTCGAGGCGCAAATGATCAGCGAGTCGCCCTTCTGGCAATTGCGCGCGGACGGACCATTGAGGATGCAGCACCGCGAACCGGGCTCCCCGTAGATCACATAGGTATACCAGCGCGCACCGTTGCTCTTGTTGAAAAGATCGACGAACTCGAGCGGGCGGATACCGGCCGCGTCGCACTGTTCGGGGTCCAGCGTAATCGAGCCGTGATAATCAAGATCGGATCCGGTTACACGGATACCATGCATCTTTGCCCTTACAACCTGTAGCATCAGAAAGCTCCCAGACGGCGTTGATCTGACGGCTGGATATGAAACATGACTACGAGAGTCAACAAAAATAATCACGCAGCAAAGGCTTTTTATTGCGGCGCAAAAGTCTGACTTTAGAAACATCCTAAAGTGGTATTGCGCAGCTTAATTATTGTTGACTCCACGAATCATGTTTTTTATAGAAAGCACTCCCGAATGAGAGTCGTCGCTCTTATTCATTGAAATAACTAAACTTTTAAAGACGAAACCCCTCTGAAGAAAAAACCATCCCGAATGCGGAAAACCGCATAGCTCGCATAAATTGTATTCAAGCTTTCACGTAGACTGTGTGTGGAGCGCCCATGAACCGAGTAATCAGCCTGACTGACCCGGTAATGAAATCGTTCAATGCCGATGGGTCTGCCCTATCTCAAGCGAGCATTGAAACTCACGCAAAACGTGCATACAATCTTGTAGACACTGCGTTGGTAGGCGGACGGCTTTATGTGGTCTCGCGGGAGGCGGCAGGAAGCGCGGACATAGCAGATCGTCTACGCTCGACGCTTGGAACTGGCCTCTCCCCGCTCGATATCGTCTTGGTGAACACGATCCCGAGAACGGCGGCCGGCGATGTCGATAGCGATGCCCTCGCCGGGATTGCGCCGGTCTGCACGGGCACCGTCGCCCTCCTTGCGGCGCAGGAAGGCGTCGGCAGTGCGCTTGGTCGCAAAACTGCGACGACCCCGTTGCATCACATCGAGGATATCGCGGCCGGAAACGCCGTGCTTGGCGAGCGCTACGAAGCCGTTACACTCGAAAGCCTTTCAGCCCGCGCGGAAGAGGTCGCCGCACGGCAGGCCGTCATTGAGGGCGACGTCGTTGTTCCCATGGACGAGGCAATCTGCATTGCGGACGTCCTGGACCGCGCGGCGCTGGCGCAAACCGGTATCCGTTTCGTCACACAGCATGGCGTAAAGCGTGTTGGCTATGGCCAGTTCCGGGACAATGTCCTTCAGCAGGCGGCGGCTTTGCATAAGGAGAATCTCGGTCTCGGACAGAGTTTGATCCTTTGCCAGCGCGACGCGGAAGAGTTCATCGTCGCCTTCTGGGCATGCCTTCACGCCGGCATCACGGCAATTCCCTTGCGCCCGCCCCGCATCTGGTCCGAGGACGATCCGATCGCCCGGCGCTTCCGTCATATGTATACACTCCTCGATACACCGGCGGTTCTGGCGGATGAAGCCGATCGGAGCGCCATCCGTAGCATGCTCGGTGACGCCGGCTTGCCCTCGCCCCGCCTTCCGGTCCTGGCCGAAGGTAAGTTCGATGCGCAACGGCCCCATCGATGGGCGCCGACGCAGCCCGCCATGATCACCTTCACCTCCGGCAGCACCGGCTTGCCGAAAGGTGTGCCGTTGAGTGCGGCCAACCTCGTTTCGACACCACGCAATCTACAGAAGGCGCTCGACCTTTCTGCGGAGGATACGCTGCTCAGCATCATGTCTCTCGATCATGCGGGCTCGCTCGTCGGCTTCTGCGGCGCCGCCATCTGGTCGGGTGCTGATCTCGTCGTTGCTCCGCTCGACCCGGTGCTGGCCGAACCGGCACTGCTCGTCGATTGGCTGGAACGCGAAGGCATCACCCATTCCTGGGCACCGGATTTCCTCTGGCAATTGCTTGGCCGCGCGGCCGATGAAACGCAGCGGACCGCCGATCTCGGCCGGTTGAAGGCTTTGATTTCCGGCGGTGAAAGCGTTCGCCGCGACACCTTCGTTATGCTGAAGCAGGCGCTCGCGCGTCATGGCGTGTCGAAAAAGATCCTGCGCACCGCCTGGGGCATGTCCGAAACCACATCCTTCATGACGCTCTCCCCGCCTTGGGACGATGCGGCAAGCCACGCCCTGAAGGGCGGCATTCTGGACAATGGCCGGCCGCTCGGCGGCAATGCCTTCCGGATCGTCGATGCAGCCGGAAACGTTCTTCCGGAAACCATGACCGGCCGTCTTCAGGCTCGCGGCATATCGGTTTTTTCGGGCTATTCGAAGAACCAGGAACAGTCGCACACCGATGACGGCTGGATGACGACGGGCGATCTTGCCGAGATGCATGACGGACGCACGATCATTTGCGGCCGCGAGAAGGAAATGCTGATCGTCAACGGCCAGAACATTCCGCAGGTCGAGATCGAAGGACAGATCGAACGCCTTGCCGGGGTTCTGGCCAATCATGTCGTCGCCGTCGCCACGCGCAACACATTGAGCGCACGCGAAGAGCTGGTCATCTTCGCCGTTGCGGCAGACGACACGCTTCCAGACGACGCGAGGGCAAAGCTGATCGGCCAGATTTCCGGCACGGTCGCCGGCTTCTGCGGTGCAAAGCCCGCCCATGTCTTGCTCGTCCAAAAGTCGGACATCCCCAAGACGGGCATCGGCAAGCTGCAGCGCAGCCTGCTGCGTAAAGCCTTCGAGAAGGGTGACTTCGATCGCCATATCAAGGCGAACGACATTCTGCTTCAAAACTCCCGGCTCGTCTTCAGCGATCCGCGCCAGCCGTGCTGGGTCCCGGTGCGGCCCGGGCTCGAAGGCTCCATCATCGGCAGATCCTTCCTTTTGCTCGGTGAAGGATTGGAAGAGCTCGGCAGCCGGCTGCGCGCGCTTGGCGCACGGGTCGCCGAAACGCTTGAGGCCGCGCTCGACGGTAGCGACCTGACCATCATCGACGGCCGCCCGCTGCGCATTCCGCCAGCGGATAGCCAAGGCCTTTATTCCGCCATCGCCGATCTCGCCACACTTTCCAGCGACCTCGCGCGGCTGGGGGTTTCCCGTGTGGAACTGCTCGTGCTGACCCGGCGGGGTTTCGGCCTGCCGGGTGACACACCGACACCGCTTCCAACCGGCGACGTCCTGTTCGGCGCGATCAACGCGCTGAGCTCCGAAAACCCCGGACTTACCGCACGGCTCTTGGAGCTTGATGCCGAAAGCCGACCGGGCGTCATTATTCCCTGGCTCTGCACCGGCTTTCCCGGCAAGGCGCTGGCCGCGCGCAGCGACGTCTGGCAGGCTCTGCGCCTCGGACCTCCCGTCGACCGCGACGATGCGGACGGTTCGCAGTCCTTCAAGCCCGAGGACGTCGTCCTCGTTACCGGCGGCCTCGGCCGTATCGGGCGGCACCTCGCACGCAGGCTGGCAATCGTCGGCGGATGCCGTGTCGTCATAGCCGGTCGGCGGGCATCTGCGGACGTGTCTCATGAACTTGCGGCCATCACTGAAAATGCCGACGGTCGCATCGTCTATATCCAGGCGGATATCCGCAATATGGCGGATGTCGAAAATCTTTTCGGCAATACTCGGCGAATTTTCGGACAGCCTCCGTCGATCGTCCTGAACCTTGCTGGCGAGACGGGCCGCTCCCCCATAGCAACGGTCGATGCGGATGTCGTTGAAAACTTCCTTTCAGCCCGCATCGCCGGATCTGCAAACCTCGCGCAGTCCCTCGCCGCCCATGGCGGAGGCACGCTGGTCTCGCTTGGCTCGGCCTTCGCCTCGATCGGCACGCACGACCACATGGCCCGCCTCAGCGGCGAAGCTGCACTCGCCGGCATGGCGAGCCGACTGACGAAGACCTATGGCAATGTCCGGCAAGTCTGCCTGCTCAGCGCGCCGTGGCTGACGGAGGACCAACCGCCGGGCTTCGCCAATTATCTGCGCCGGCAGGGACTTCACCCGCTGACGCCCTTGCAGGGGCTCGCCGGCATCGTCGAAATTCTCGACAGCACCGATGCATCCGGCGTGGTGACGCTCGGTATCGATGCAACCGCACCCGCCTGGGCGGACTTCGCGGCCGACGCAGCCGATTGCATCGAGGAGATCACGGTGGAAACCGAGACGGACCGCGACCGGTGCCTTGATGCGCTTGCCACGCTTTTCCCCGGACGGCATTTTCCTATCGCCCTCAAGGAGCGGCCGATCAATGCGCAGGCGGACGCCGGCAATGGTCCGGTCGGTATCATTCTGGCGATCTGGCGTGATGTGCTCGGTGAGCGTCCGTTCCACCCCGAGCAGAACTTCTTCGACGCGGGCGGCACCTCGATTGCGGCGACCAAGGTTCACGCCCGCCTGGTGGAAGCCGGTTACCGCACCATCAGCCTGATCGACATCTTCGTCCACCCGACACCGAATGCGCTTGCATCCTTGCTCCACGCAGACGGCAAGGGGAACGGCCAACCACCCGGGAACCTGCTCGACGAGGCCCGGCGCCGTCAGGAACGACGACAGACGGCGCGACGCGATCGGCGCCCTGCGGCACTTCGCACCTGATTTCAAATCCCACGAGGACCGACATGCTTCATGATCCCACGAACGGCGTGCCCGATGACGCGGCTGCCAACGACCAGGCCATCGCGATCGTCGGCATGGCCGGGCGGCTTCCCGGCATTGATGATCTGGACGCCTTCTGGACCCTGCTTCGCGACGGCGGCTCCACCCTTCGCCCGATCGATCGCGAAACATTGAAGAAAAACGGCCGCAGCGATGCGGAAATCGACGGTCCGGGTTTCGTGGGCATCGGCGGCCACATGGAGGACGTCAGCCGCTTCGACGCCGCCTTCTTCGGCTTCACGCCGCGCGAGGCGTCCTTCATGGATCCGCAGCTGCGCGCCATGCTGGAAACCGCCTGGCACGTTTTCGAGGATGCGGGAAAGGACCCCTTCCGCACCGGCAGCAACACCGGCGTCTTCGCCAGCATGAAGATCAGCAGCTACCTCCTGCGCAATCTCGTGCATGAACTGGACCGCGGCGGTACGAATATCGAGACACTGTGCGTCACGATGAATGGCCAGGACTATGTCGCCACCTGGATCGCCTACAAGCTCGGCCTGACGGGGCCGGCGATGAATGTCCAGACGGCCTGCTCCAGCGGTCTTTCCAGCGTGGCGATCGCCTGCCAGCACTTGCTCGATTACAGCTGCGACACGGCGCTCGCCATTGCAGGCGCGATCACGGTGCCGCAAAACCGCGGCTACATCGCAGAGACCGACAGCATTCTGGCGAATGGCGGCCAGTGCAGGCCCTTCGATGCAGCGGCAGACGGCACGATCTTCGCCGATGGCGTCGCCGGCCTTCTGCTGCGCCGCCTTGACGACGCCCTTGCCGATGGCGATCGCATCGTCGCCGTCATCCGTGGCTTTGCCATGAACAATGACGGCAATCGCAAGGTGAGCTACAGTGCGCCGAGCGTTGACGGGCAGGCCGAGGTCATTGCCTCGGCGCTCGCCATGTCCGGTCTCGATCCGGCGGATATCGATTATATCGAAGCACATGGCACGGGCACCCATCTGGGCGATCCGATCGAATTCACCGCCCTCGACAGGATCTATGGCGGGGCCGAGCGACAGGTTCCCTGCACGATCGGCGCGGTCAAGGGCAATGTCGGGCATACGGCCGAGGCGGCCGGTGCGATAGGGCTGATCAAGGCGGCGCTGGCCGTCGAGCGCGGCTTCATCCCGGCCAATGCGAATTTCGACCGTTTGAACCCGCATATCCGCCTCGACGGCTGTGGCTTCCGGATCGCCGACCGGCCGATGGAATGGCAAAGACCGGGCTCGAAGCGCCGTGCGGCGGTCAGCTCTTTGGGCTTCGGTGGGACCAACTGCCATGTCGTGCTGGAACAGGCACCCGAACGGCCGGTTTCCCCACAACAGGCGGCTAAGCCGGAGACGCTCGTGCTCTCCGCCCGGTCACGTGAATCGCTCGACCGCCTGCGCACCCGCTTCGTCGGTCATCTGAACGGCCTGGCGCCGGACGCGCTTGCGGCCGTCTGCAACACCGCCCTTGCCGGCCGCGCCCACCTGCCCTGGCGCCTGGCGGCAAGTGGCAGCGATGCAGCGTCGCTACGCCGTGCGCTCGCAGCCCAACCACTGCCATCGGTGAAGACGCCGGACGCGCCTCGTTTCGCCTTCATCTTCGGCGGCCATGGGATCGAGAGCTTCGGCGATCTCAGCGCCCTTGCGGCGCATGTCCCGGCCTTCTCCGAAACGCTGACGGATGGTTTTGCAATCCTTGGCGAACGCGCCGAGCCCGTGCGCCGGCTGCTGCTGGACGCAGGAAATCTCGACGGCGCGTCCGCGGCCACCGTGCAGACCGCCATCGTTTTGCACGGTATTGCCGTTGCCCGCGCCTGGCAGTCGCTCGGTGCCGTGCCGGACATGCTGGTCGGCCATAGCCTGGGAGAAATCGCAGCCGCCCATATTGCGGGTATTTTCGACCTCTCCGCCGCGCTCGATCTCGCCTGGGCACGCGGCACCGCCATGCAGGCCCACGCAAAGACCGGCGCCATGCTTGCCGTCAATGCGGACGAACAGACGGCGCGGAAGCTTGCCGATACCCATCGGCGGGAGGGTGTGCTGCAAGTCTCGGTCATCAACGGTGACACCCAATGCGTCGTTTCCGGTGATGTCGAAGCCATCGAAAGGCTTACGGAAGCCTGCAAGGCCGGCGAAATCAAGGTCAAACACCTGCCTGTCGCTTACGCATACCATTCACCGCTGATGGCGGAATCGGCGGAAGTTCTGGCGG
>NZ_CAMLFY010000061.1 GCF_946479415.1 uncultured Shinella sp.
ACCAGAAGATCGATCACTTCAAGACGCGCGATCTCGATATGCGGGAAGACGGCGGCTACGGCCGGCATTACGCTGCTTGAACAAAATGCCCGGCGTTTGGTCGATTTCTGGAAGCGCCGCGGGGGAATGTTATCACTCCGGAAATAGAAAGATGAAGATCAGCGCGCCAAGTTCTTCCCCCCGCGTGACGGCTTTAATTCTGCCGAAAAAAAGGTTTAGCCGATCGTTGCCAACTGGTGATAGTGTCCGTTGGCAGCGATCAGTTGATCGTGGTTTCCCATCTCGACGATGCGCCCTTGCTCAAGAACCACTATTTGGTCCGCATGGCGCACCGTCGATAGACGATGTGCTACTGAAACCACTGTGCGATTGTGCCTTGCTGCCAGCGCGGCGGACAGAGCGTGCTCGGTTTGTGGGTCCAGCGCGCTGGTCGCTTCGTCGAGCAAAAGGATGCGTGGATTGCGCAGAATGGTCCGGGCGAGCGACAGTCTCTGCCGTTCGCCACCGGAGAACTGGTAACCGCGCTCACCGACCTCCGTCTGGAGGCCTTTGGGAAGGCTGGCCACTTTTTCAGCCAGCTGCGCCAATACCAGAGCCTGCTCAATCTCGACTGCCGTGGCCTCCGGTTTCGCGAAGCGGAGGTTGTCTTCGATGCTGGCATTGAGGAGGAAAGGATCCTGCGTAACGACGCCCAGAATGTGCGATAGCGCCTCGAAGCTGAAACTCTTGAGATCGATGCCATCCAGCGTCACGCGGCCGCTATCAGGGTCATAGAGCCGCGCCAAGAGATAACCCAGCGTGCTCTTTCCCGATCCCGTGCTACCCACGATGGCGATGTGTGCGCGGGCTTGGATCCGCAAGGTAATGTGGTCGAGTGTCTGGCGCTCGGACGTTGGATATGAGAATGAGACATCTTCGAACGCAATGTCGCCCCGCACTGTGTTTGGGTCAACGCAGATGGGAATTGGCGGTTCGACCAGTGTTGGCTTGGTATCGAGGTAGCCAAACACACGCGTCAGGAGGGCTCGGGCCTTGCGCAATTCGACCCTGGCTTCGAACAATTCGAGCATTGGCCAAAGCAACTGCTCCTGCAATGCGATGAGGGCAACTAGGGTGCCGATCGAAACGCTGAGACCTTGGGCTAGCATCAGCCCGCCGACGAGAAAGGTCAGTGCCGGCAGGATATCAAGCGCGAACATGATGATGGCGACCTCCCACTGCCCGGCCGTGTGCGACTTCAATTCGAGGCGTGCGACGTCAGACGAGGTCTGGCGGAAGAGCTGTACGAGGTGACGGGCGCGCCCCATGGTGCGCGCGAGAATGAAGCCACCTGTCGACAACGACTCGGTAACCGTCGCGGACATGTCGGCAATCCTCTCCTGCTGCTGGAAAGTGATACGCTCTCGCAGCGCTGCTACACGGTTATTGAGCCAGAGAAGCACAGGCATGAAGGCGAGCGACGCGAGCGCCAGCCGCCAGTCGAGCAAAACCATCGCCACCACAGTCGTCAGCACGACGCTGACGTTTCGGGCGACGTCGGTCGCGGTATTGGTGAACAGCGATTGGAGACCAGCAATGTCGCTCGACATGCGGGATTGGACTTCGCCGGTGCGTGCTGTGGCGAAAAAGGCAAGCGAAAGCGACTGCAGGTGCTCATAGAGTTTCACCCTTAGCTCATGCATGATGTGCTGGCCGATATGGGTGGAGACGTAGGCCTGCAGGACCCCGGCGATGGCCGACAGGACGGCGACGCCGATGAGCCCGGCACAAAGCCAAGCGAGAAGCGTCGCATCCTTGGCTGCAAGCGCGTCATCGATGATCGCGCGCATCATGAAGGGAGTGGTCGCCCCCGCGACACCCGCAATGACGATCAAGCCCAAGACAATCAATAGGGCCCTAATATGTGGGCGGAAAAGCGCGAGCACGCGCTTCCAGGGTGTGTGCAGCCGAGCCGAAGCTTCATAGTCTTCGGCGTGATCATCAAGGCTATTCATGGTGTAGTTCCGTGGCTTCAATGGGATCGTCTTAGTTTCCATCAGCGAATCTGAGCCACGAGGTCGACGACCGCCGTATTCTATTCCCTGCTGGCTTGTTGGCTCAGGCCCGGTCAATTTTGGGCTCGCAGGGTCAGCGGGAGGCAGAACTCCCCCGCTGGCCGAAAACACAGCAGACCGTACAGGCCTGAGCGCGATTAGAGACACTATGGTTCTAATCGTCAGAAATGCGTGTAGTGGAGTACTTGTATAGAATCGCCTTCCGAAGCCAGCATTTACTCTTCGGCCCTCCCCGCGACGCCCAGTCCGACAACGAGCGAGGTGAGAGAAACGAGATCCAGACGGAGATTTGCCGGACCGAGTGGCGGCAGTCTGCGAGAATGTTCGATTCAAAAGCGACAGACGACCGGTGCTCACTCGATACAACACAGTTCATTTAAAGCCGCCGCCGTTGCCCGACGAGCAGCCAATTATCACGCTTTCGCCGCAGTGGTCGCTGAAGCCATCCACATGATCGACTCGTTCGAGGGCGAGTATTGCGAGCACGGCGCCGCAGAGGATCCCGATGAAGCAAATAGCTGGTAGAAGGCGATAAAGCGTCGAGTATGCTATGTGCTTCATGACATGAACGGCCCGGGAAAATGGTAGGTCTATAAGCCGTTGATCGTCTTTCTATGTGGAGTTTCCGCCGATGAATTGTTGCACTTGTGTGGACAGCTTCAGAATGAGCGAGCCGAGACAATCGCAGCCGTGCGCGATGTCTTGGTGACTGAGGCCACTAAGACACTAATTTTTGATCGAGATCCGACGACCTCTGGCTTAGGTAGGCGGGAATAGAGAAGGCAGGGCCTTCGGCATGACGACCACCTCAGTGGCTGGCCGATCGTGGAGTGTTACGAAGTGCGAAGTGGATCGCAGCCGACAACAGCCCTATCATAACCGCAACGGCCATGAGCACGGTACCGTGGGCGTCGACAAACGCCACTCTGGCGGCGGATGCGATCTCGGCTCCGGAATGGCCACCAATATCTCGCGCGGCAGTCATTGTTTCGCCGACAGAATTCGACAGACCGACCGGCGCGCCTTCCGGAGATATGAAGGAGTGATTGTAGATCGAGTTCACAAGAGCGCAAAAGATCGTTACGCCGAGGCCTGCGCCTAGCTCGTACCCCGTGCTTCCAAGGCGCCGGCTGCCCCTGCCTTCTCCTCAGGCGCGCTGCCCATGATAGGGATGGATGAAGCGAGCAGGCCCACGCCAAGGGCAAACCCTAAGCTTGACAGCAGACAAGACACCACCATGCCCGGCTCTTTGAAGTCGGCGAACGATAGCCCAGCAAGTGATCCGGCCGCAGCCGCCATCGATATCGTGGCCACGGGCCGAAGACCGAACCAGGTCGCAACCTTTCCTCCGACCGAGAAATGGCTCACAGACATCACCGAATTCCAGATCCCAGCCGGCAAAGTGTATCTCTCGCCCATCATAGATTGCCTTGATGGCATGGTGATCAGCTGGTCGATTGGAACACAACCCGATGCGGGGCTGGTCAACACGATGCTGGACGCCGCCATTGAGACCGTCCCCGCCGGCGAAGGTGGGACAATTGTCCATTCCGATCGTGGAGCGCATTATCGCTGGCCCGGCTGGCTCACTCGGATTAGCGATGCAAAGCTGCTACGTTCCATGTCGCGCAAAGGCTGTTCACAAGATAACGCCGCGTGCGAAGGCTTCTTCGGCCGTTTGAAAACGGAACTCTTCTACCCACGGGACTGGAAGACCATCACAGTCGAGCAGTTTGTCCGCGAGGTTGATGCCTACATCAGATGGTACAATGAGAAGCGCATCAAATTATCGCTGGGCTCACGCAGTCCGGTCGAGTATCGAAGAAGCCTCGGCCTAAACATCTAAATCAGTCCAACTTTACATCCGCATCCCCTTATGCGCCTAACCGGCTCAGTTCTGCGCGGAAACCAACAGTCAGTTCGTCGAAATCCTTGTTGAGGCCGGTTGGACTTCATTTGAACTCGCATAGCGTTCAAGAGACCTTTACCTCTCAGTGCGGCCCCCCCTCGCCCGCAGTTCCCTGCGTGTAGTGGCTGCTCTTTCGCATTTTGGATATCGGCACGGCCCTGCGCGTTGGCATCAAATATCAAGCGCTGAACGCAGACAAAAATGCGGGATTACTAAGACTCATCAAAAACCCACGCCGCAAGGGATATCTGCGCAATCTGGATATTATCAGAGGAAATCGGATAGAAACAGTATGACTTTTCCCTTGCGCTGATGTTGCGATCTACTAATTTGGAATCGGACATTTCGGGGAGGGAATGGCATGGCAGGAATGACTGTGCGAGCAGCGGAGATGGACATGTTTGCCGACGACGCCTGCTTCGACGTGGGTATGTAATCGCATGGCTCCGAAGGCCCGCGTTTCGCGTTTCAGTTTTCACGACACCGATATCGACCAAGTCCGGGAAAATTTACCCGATATACGGGAATGCGTTGAGTTGCAGCCAATCTCGAGCACGAAAACAATTTCGATGGATGGTCTCCAGTTTTCGATCGGACCCTTTGATATTTGGAAAACGGATTGTGCGACCGGCGTCCAGGCGAAGTTCCGGGCTCCTCCCGACAGCTACAACCTGTATCTGCCGCTCTCCGGGGCGCTTGAAATTCGCTGTCGGGGCGTCAACCTGGTCTCGCAACCCGGAACCATCGTCTTGAGTGAGCTTCAAGAGACTGAAATCACACGAAAACACAGTAGTAGGTCCCACATCGGCTTGAGTTTTCCGAAAACCGAGGTCAGGAGGCAATTGCAAGAAATTCTCGAATTGCCCGTTGCTTATGACATCCAACTCGCGCTTGAAATACCCGACACGAAGTCAACTTTCGACCGCCTGACTGCTATGGGACATTTTTTGTGGGCGCATCTTCATACGCGGGTGCATGACACTCTCCCGGTCCATTCATCAGAGCAGATATTTCGAAGCATCCTCGCGTTGCTACTTGAAGATTTACCGCATCGATACTCGGACACACTGGCGCGACCAGGAGCCGCCGCGGTCCCATGGCAGGTCAAGCGCGCGATCGACTACATGGTCGCTAACGCAGGGCAGGACATTCGGGCTAAAGACATCGCAGAAGCCGCCGGTGTTAGCGTGCGCGCGCTTCAAGTCGCATTTCAGCGCTTTAAGGATACGACGCCCTTGAACTATCTGCGTCAGTTGCGACTTGACGGCGCACGAGGCGACCTATGCGCGCCGAGCGGTGAAACCGTTATGGACGTCGCAAAAAAGTGGGGCTTCGCGCACATGGGACGGTTCGCTGAACTTTACAAAACAGCATATGGCGAACTTCCAAGTGATACTCGGCGACGTGCCCGCATCGGCGGGCGACAGAGACCAAGCTCCTATTGACCAGCCTTAGCCGTTCGCAACTCCTTCTCGGAGACCAATGGTCCTCAACAGCTCTCGCTGATCGCATGGGCCTGCTCGCAGTTGCATAGGAACTTCATTAACTATCCCGTGAAATATTGTCGATGGTAGTGATGCGCTGCCTCGATCGAGGCGGCGACAATGCTTGGCGTTTCACGGACCTACCCGGGTGAGAGACAGCCTGGGTGCGCGCGGCGCACGACGCCGGGGATATGTAATTTTTCGTTCGAAACGGAATGGCAGTTGCGACCTGGCCAATCGGCAGGCATGTCTGCCGCTGATGGGAGGTTTCATCACATGGGAATGCGCTTTGGAATTTCCGCCCGCCTCGGGCTCGGGTTCGGCTTTCTTGTCGCCCTCATGCTGGTGCTGACATGGACGTCAATCTCGCAGGTCAATAGCATTAATCACGACCTTGGCCGCATCAATGATGTGAACAGTGTCAAGCAACGCTTTGCGATCAACTATCGCGGCAGCGTGCACGATCGCGCCATCGCGATCCGCGACGTGGTGCTGGTCGCCTCCGAGGGAGAACGCAAGGAGGCGATCGCGCTGATCGACAAGCTTGCCACCACCTATGCGGAAAATGAGAAGAAGATGGCCGACATGGTGTCTCCGCCGGATGGAGCGACGGCAGAGGAACGCACGATCCTTGCCGAAATCGCCGACATCCAGGCCAGCACCAATCCGCTTGTGGCAGAGATCATCGGCCTTACGGCCAAGGGCGACGCGACGAACGCCCATGCCGTCCTGCTGGAAAAGGCTCGGCCGCTCTTCGTTGATTGGCTGGGCGCCATCAACAAGTTCATCGACTACCAGGAGAACCTGAACAAGACGATTGGTGGCGATGTGCGTACGTCCACCAGCGGTTTTGAACACCTATCGATGATCGAGGTCTCGGTCGCCATTGTGCTGGCGCTTGTCGCTGCCTTCTTTGCAAGCCGTTCCATTACCCGCCCGATCGCCCAACTGAGGGTAACGCTCGCGGCCATGGGGCGTGGCGAACTCGACAGCCAGTCGGCGAGCGACAGCCGCAAGGACGAGATCGGTGATTTGGCACGAGCTGTTGCCGAAGTCCGCGATGCCACCCGCGCGAAGGCCGACGAACAGTCGCGCCATGATGCGGAGCGGGCCGCCGCCGACCATGCGCGTATGGCGGCCGATGCGGATGCGCGCTCTGTGCAGGCGTCGCGAACCGCTGCAGCCGTCAACCAGATCGGAGTTGCGCTGGAGGAGATGGCGAACGGCCGCCTCGACTATCGCATCACGCAGAGCTTCGACGCAGAACTCGACACGTTGCGCGCCAACTTCAACGCCTCAATCGGTAAACTGCAGGCGACCGTCGAGGCGATCGGCAAGATCGCCGGCTCCATCGATGCCGGTGCGCGCGAGATCAGCGGCGCGACGAACGACCTTGCCCGCCGCACGGAACAGCAGGCCGCCTCCGTCGAGGAGACGGCCGCGGCGCTCGACGAGATTTCGACCACCGTCGCCGACTCTACCAAGCGCGCGGAGGAGGCCGGCGCTCTCGTTGCCGAGACACGGCGCAATGCAGAAAAATCCGGCGACGTTGTTTCCCAGGCGGTTGCCGCCATGGGCGAAATCGAACGTTCCTCCACCGAAATCAACAACATCATCGGCGTCATTGACGATATCGCCTTCCAGACCAATCTCTTGGCACTCAACGCCGGGGTTGAGGCAGCGCGTGCTGGCGAGGCAGGCAAGGGCTTCGCGGTCGTCGCGCAGGAGGTTCGTGAGCTTGCCCAGCGGTCTGCGACGGCGGCCAAGGAAATCAAGCAGCTCATCAATTCCTCGGGCGAACAGGTGCGTGCCGGGGTCTCCCTTGTCGGTCAGACCGGCACGGCGTTGACGGGCATTGTCTCCGGCGTCCAGGAGATCAACCGCCACGTCGTCTCGATCGTCGAAGCGGCCCGCGAACAGGCAACCGCACTCACTGAAATCAACTCGGCCGTCAACGCCATGGACCAATCCATCCAGCAAAACGCCGCAATGGTGGAGGAAACCTCTGCGGCCAGCCAAAACCTGGCAAGCGAATCGGTCTCGCTGTCCGAACTGCTCGCCCAGTTCGGTGACCAGGGTCAGCGCCGTGCTACATCAGTTTCCGCGTCGCCTTCCCGACCAGAACCGGTCACGCGCCGTCCGTTAGCGGCAACCACGCTTGGCAACACGGCACTCAAACCAAGCGATTGGGAAGAATTCTGATCTTAGGACCCTTGAGTAGTCGGTGGGTCCTGCGCGATCTCAAGGGCCCTTCTTTGCGGCATCGGTGCGCACTAGCCCGGTAAGTGCGTGCGTTCGAATACAGATCCGAAAAGGCAATCGTCGCTCGGATGGGGCGCATTCAAATCCAAGCGCTTTTTGCTGACCATCTCGCCATCGTCTACGTATTGCGCCAACTCCTGCCCACCCGTCTAACCGTCGGAGCGGTTGGACTGGTTGCCCGACTGATGAGTAATTTGTTTTGGCTGACGGACGAGCAGATGGCCGGCCTTCAGCCATATTTTCCCAAGAGCCATGGTCGCCAGGCGTTGATGACCGACGCGTTCTGAGCGGCATCATTTTCGCTCGCCGCCGAATATGTCGCCATGGCCCGTACCTACAACAACGCAGTCGAAGCGTTGCGTCTCACGCTCTCCGACGTGCGTAAATTGGGAACGGAGGCCGACCCCCTGTTGACAAATTCTTTAAGCCGAACCGGGGTTATATGGCTCTTCCGAGATCACAAGGTCTTGTACGATCTATTCCTTCACAGCGCCCGTCATGGACGAGACGTAGTAGTCGACGAAGAAGGAATAGAGGATGACGACCGGGAGTGAGCCGAAGAGCGCGCCCGCCATCAGGGCGCCCCATTCGAAGACATCGCCGCGCACGAGCTCCGTCAGAACTCCGACGGGCACCGTCTTGTTTTCCGACGACTGGATGAAGGTGAGCGCGTAGATGAACTCGTTCCACGACAGCGTGAAGGCAAAGATGCCGGCGGAGATGAGGCCGGGCACGGCAAGCGGCAGGATGATCTTGACGAGGATCTGCCAGCGCGAGGCGCCATCGACCAGCGCGCTCTCCTCCAGTTCGAAGGGGATCGAGCGGAAATAGCCCATCAGCAGCCAGGTGCAGAAGGGAATGAGGAAGGTCGGATAGGTGAAGATCAGCGCGAGCCGCGAATCGTACATGCCCAGCTTGAACACGATGAAGGCGAGCGGGATGAACAGGATCGACGGCGGCACGAGATAGGCGAGGAAGATGAGCAGCCCGACGGAGCGCGAGCCGGTGAAGCGCACGCGCTCGATCGCGTAGGCGCCGAAGACGGAGGCTGCGAGCGACAGGAAGGTCGAGCAGACGGCAACCAGCATCGTGTTCCACAGCCAGCCGGGATAGGACGTCTCGAACAGCAGGTACTTGATGTGATCGAGCGTCGCATCGACGACCCAGAACGGGCTGTAGTTGTTGTAATCGGTCAACTGGGAATTGGGCTTCACCGAGGTGATGGCCATCCAGTAGAACGGGAAGAGCAGCACGAAGACGAAGACGGCCATCGGCAGGTAGAGCATGACGATGCGCCGCGGCAGGCGGTTCAGGTAGCTCATGCCTTCGGCATTGTCGACGAGGACGTCGGCCGGGACTTTAGTGGTGGTCATGGTCTTTCTCCCGAGATCAATCCTGGCCGCCCTGCTGCCATTTGCGGCGTTGCAGGCCAAAGAAGCTGAACATGATGGCGGCGAGCAGAAAGGGCACCATGGCGACCGCGATCGCCGCGCCCTCGCCGAGCTGTCCGCCGGGAATGCCGCGCTGGAACGAAAGCGTTGCCATCAGGTGCGTGGCGTTCACCGGCCCGCCCTTGGTCAAAACGTAGATCAGCTGAAAGTCCGTGAAGGTGAAGAGCACCGAGAAGGTCATGACGACGGCGATGATCGGCGTCAGCATGGGTAGCGTCACATAGCGGAAGCGCTGCCAGCTGGTCGCCCCGTCGAGCGATGCCGCCTCCTGCAGCGAGGCCGGAATGGTCTGCAGGCCCGCAAGCAGCGAGATCGCCACGAAGGGGATGCCGCGCCAGACATTGGCGGCGATCACCGAGGCACGCGCATTGTTGGCGTCGCCGAGAAAGTTGATCGGGCCGTCGATGATGCCGAGTTCCATCAGCGACCAGGAGATGATGGAGAACTGGCTGTCGTAGATCCACCAGAAGGCAAGCGCCGAAAGCACCGTCGGCACCACCCAGGGCAGAAGCACGATCGCCCGGAAGAAGGATTTGAACGGAAGGTTCTGGTTGAGAAGCAGCGCCAGCCAGAGCCCGAGCGCGAACTTCAGCACGGACGCCACGAACGTGTAGAGCAGCGTGTTGAAGACCGAGAGCCAGAAGACCTTGTCGCTCGCCAGGAATGCGTAGTTCTCCAGCCCGATGTAAACGCCGTCGCGGCCGATGCGCGTGTCGGTGAAGCCGAGCCAGACGCCGAGCCCGAGCGGGTAGGTGAGGAAGCAGAAGAGGAACACCGCCGCCGGCAGCATGAAGAGGAAGCCGAGTATATTGTTGTTCTGCATGAGCGACGCCATGGCGGATGGCTGTCTTTCGGACGGCACGGTGGACATCGATGTTCTCCCGCTGCGCGATTGTCTGGAGTGCACCGGCGGCGCGAGGCCGCCGGTGGCGATTATGGCCTCACGTCCGCGTCAGACGCGATAGTAGCGGTTGGCGCGCCGCTCCGCTTCGGTCGCGGCTTCCTCCGGCGTCATCTGGCCGGTGACAGCTGCGGCGAACATGTCGACGAGCACGTAATCCGCCATCACGCCCGCCGAGGCATAGCCGAGCGGACCGGCATAGCCGTTCGGGCGCAGCGTCTCCGAGGCCCGTGCATAGGGCGCGTGGATCGGGTCCGCCTTCCAGACGGGGTTGTCGGCGAAGGCCTTGAGCGGCTGGCAGCAATAGGCGCTGGCGCCGGTAATCCAGGCGTTCATCTGGTCGGCTTCCATCATGAACTTGATGTAGGCCTTAGCGGCTTCCGGATATCGCGTGTGGCTGAAGAGCAGCAGCGAACTCGTCTGGTGCAGTTCGACGCTCTCGCCGACGGGGCCGATCGGGAAGTTCGTCGTGCGCATGTCGGCGGCGATCTCAGCAAGCGCTGGGTCCTTCTTTGCCGCATAGTAGGCGGATACGCCGTTAGCGATCAGCGACACCTGGCCGGCGAGGAACGCGCGGTTGTTGTTGATGTCCTGCCAACTCTCCGTGCCCGGAATGAAGGTTTCGTAGAGCTGCTTGGCATAGTTGATCGCGGAGATCGTCTCCTTGCTGTTGATGGCGACGACGCCTTTTTCGTCCACCATCTTGCCGCCGTGGCTCCACAGCAGCCAATGGGCGTAGTTGTTGCCGTCGCCGACGGCCTTGCCATGCGGGAAGCCGGCCGGCGTGCCCTTGGCCTTCAGCCCCTTGCAAAGTTCGAGGAAGCCGGCCGTGTCCTTCGGGAACTCCTTGAAGCCCGCGGCCTCCATGTGGCTCTGGCGATAGACGACGGCGTTGCCGATGGCGGTCAGCGGCATGGCGATGAACTTGTTGTCGCGCGTCGCATATCCCTTCATGCCGTCATACCAGCCGCCGTATTTGCCGCCGAGATAGGTGGCAAGCTCCGTCAGGTCGACAAGCTTGTCGGGATACTGGTGTGCATCGTCGAACCAGCACATGACCATGTCCGGGCCGGATCCGACATTCGCGGCAACGGCCGACTTCGGGCGGATGTCCTCCCAGCTCTCCTTATCGACCCGCACCTCGACGCCGGTCGCCTCGGTGAACTTCTTGGTGTTGGCAAGCCATGCATCCTCGTCGCCCTGCACGAAGGGCGTCCAGCGCAGCAGACGAAGGCTCGCCCCTTCCTCCGGCTTGTAGACCGGCTCGGCCGCCTGGGCGAAACTCGGGCGGATGCCGAGGCCGGCGAGGCCTGCCACGGCGGCGGATGTTGCGAGAAAGTCGCGTCTCTTGAACGTCATTTCCAACTCCTCCTTGGATTACGGGGGCTCCTTGTTACGGCACCGCCACCCCGTTCAGGCGAATGCCACGCAGCGGTGCCCGGCCAGGCCGGGAACCATTCCCCCACAGACGCTTCCGAGCCCTTCCTCCCGATAGCGCCGGCGGTATTCAGTCGAAGAACCGCTTGCCGGTCTCCACGTCGAACAGATGCACATGGCCCGCATCGATCGAGACACGTATCGTCTCGCCCGGCCTGACGTCGATGCGCTCGCGGAAGACACAGATGACATCCGCGCCGCCGAGCTTCACGATCATGTGGGTTTCGTAGCCGGTGGGCTCGATCACCGCGATCTCGGCCGGCAGCCCGTCCGGATCGAGCGTGATATATTCCGGCCGCAGGCCATAGACGAGGTCACGCCCCTTCGCCTGCGCCGGCGGGCGGGCGACGGGAAGCACCGTGCCGTCGGTCGCGACGAACGCGTTGGCGTTTTCCGGGGAGAGACGTCCTTTGATCATGTTCATAGCCGGCGAACCGATGAAGCCGGCGACGAAGAGATTGGCCGGATTGTCGTAGAGATCGAGCGGCGTGCCGACCTGCTCGACGATGCCGTCATGCATCACCACGATCTTGTCGGCCATCGTCATGGCCTCGATCTGGTCATGGGTGACATAGACGGTCGTGGTTTTCAGGCGCTGGTGGAGCTCCTTGATTTCTGCCCGCATGGCGACACGCAGCTTGGCGTCGAGGTTGGACAGCGGCTCGTCGAACAGGAAGACCTGCGGATCGCGCACGATGGCACGGCCCATGGCGACGCGCTGGCGCTGGCCGCCGGAAAGCTGGCGCGGAAAGCGGTCCAGCAGGTTGTAGAGCCCCAGGATGTCTGCCGCAGCGTTCACGCGCCGGTCGATCTCCGTCTTGTCGGTGCCCGCCAGCATCAGCGAGAAGCCCATATTGTCGGCGACCTTCATATGCGGATAGAGCGCATAGTTCTGGAACACCATGGCGATGTCGCGCTCTTTGGGCGCGAGCGCGTTCACCACGCGATCGCCGATGCGGATTTCGCCCGCGGTAATGTTTTCGAGCCCAGCCAGCATGCGCAGCAGGGTCGACTTGCCGCAGCCGGAAGGGCCGACGAGAATGACGAATTCGCCGTCCTCGATCTCGATATTGACGCCCCTGATGACGGGAAAGGCGCCGAAGGATTTCCTCACATCGACGAAGTCAACGCCTGCCATTATCCGCTCCTCCCAAAGCTTGTTTTCATTGCGGTCCAGCCGCGCGGCCTCCTCGGCCGCCCTGCTGCCCGTTTCGCTGTTCTATCCCCGCCCGACCAGCGGCATCTTCGTCGCCATCACGGTCATGGTCAGCACATTCGCCTCCAGCGGAAGGCTCGCCATGTAGACGACCGCGTCGGCGACATGCTTGACCGGCATCGTCGGTTCGCTCGCGATCTCGCCATTGGCCTGCAGCACGCCGCCGCTCATCTTCGAGGTCATGTCCGTCGCGGCATTGCCGATGTCGATCTGCCCGCAGGCGATGTCGTACTTGCGGCCGTCGAGCGCCGTCGATTTGGTGAGGCCGGCAATTGCGTGTTTCGTCGCCGTGTAGGGCGCCGAATTCGGACGGGGGGTCGATGCGGAGATGGACCCGTTGTTGATGATGCGCCCGCCGCGCGGCGCCTGCGCCTTCATCAGCTTGAAGGCCTCCTGCGTGCACAGGAACGCGCCCGTCAGGTTCGCCGCGAGGATGCCGCTCCATTGCTCGAAGGAGACCTCCTCCAACGGGATCGCCGGCACGTTGGAGCCCGCATTGTTGACGAGGACATCGAGCCTGCCGAATTCACGCCTGATTTCACCGAACAAGGAGGCGACCTGCGCGGGATCGCCGACGTCGCAGGCGATCGCCCGCACAGGATTGCCCGTTTCGCCGGAAAGCGCCTGCGCTGCGGTCTTCAGCACCTCAATACGCCGGCCGGTGATCACGACCGTGTAGCCTTCGGCGCTAAGCGCCTGCGCCATGCCGAGGCCCACGCCCGTTCCGGCGCCCGTCACCAGCGCGATCCTGTCCTTGCCGGTTCGTACCCAGTCCGTCATGTCAGATGTTTCCTCCGAGTTCGTCTTCGATGTGGATGTGCACGATCTCGTCGAACGTGGTCTCCGCCCTGAAACCCAAGGCAGTGGCGCGCCGAGCGTCGAAATCCGTCGCCCAGCCGGCAACGATCCGGGCGATCACCGGATCCGGCTCGCGGCGGATCAGCGACACGGCCTTCGGCCCGGCGACGCGGCCCAGCGCCTCAATCTCCTCGCCCACCAGCGCCGAGAGGCCGGGCATGGTGAGGTTGCGGCGCGGGCCGATGCGCGACGTGTCCATTGCCGCGGCGTGAACGAAGAAACCGATCGCCGAGCGCGGGCTGGCAAACCAGTGCCGCACGCTCTCGTCCACCGGCAGCACAGCCTCTTGGCCGGCCAGCGGCTCGCGCAGGATATTGGAGAAGAAGCCGGACGCGGCCTTGTTCGGCTTGCCCGGGCGAATGCAGATTGTCGGCAACCGGATGCCGACGCCGTCAAAAAATCCCTTGCGCGTATAGTCGGCGAGCAGCAGCTCCGAAATCGCCTTCTGGGTGCCGTAGCTCGTCAGCGGCGTCGAGAAGAACTCGTCGCCGATCTTCTTCGGGAAAGGCTCGCCGAACACGGCAATCGAAGACGCGAAGATGACGCGCGGCTTGTAGGGCTCCTTCATGCCTTCCTGGCGGATCGCCTCGAAGAACATCCGCGTGCCGTCGAGATTGACCTTGTAGCCGAGGTCGAAGTCAGCTTCCGCCTCGCCCGAGACGATAGCGGCTAGATGGAAGATCACGTCCGGCCGTTTTGCCACAAGCGTTTCGGCAGCACCCGGCTCCGAGACATCGAGGGCCAGCGCCGTCGAGATCGAAACGAGCACGGCGGGCACCGGCGGCGCGACCGCGTCGACGAGCGTCAGCGTCTCCACGTCGCTGCCGAGCACGCCCGGCTGGCCGGCGATCTTCTCCACCAGCTTGCGGCCGATCATGCCAGCCGCTCCGATCACCATCACATGCATAGGCGGCAAACCTCCTCTTCGTTGCCCTGCCGACAGGGACGGTCTCTCCTCGTGTCATTTCGTCCCGGCACGCCCTGCGTTTCCGCCGGCCACCAGTTCCTTCGTCGTCTCATAGATGCGCAGCAGATGCTTGCGGAAGGCAGCGACCACCGCCTCCCGGTCGTGCCGCCGAAGCACTTCGACGATCTCGGCATGGTCGCGATAGCTCGCGGCAATTGCACCGGGGTGCGACATGGCCGAACGGCGGAAATCCATCATGTAGGTGTAAAGATCCGTCACGAAGTCTGAGAGTAGCGGGTTGCCGCAGGCCCGGTAGATCGCGACGTGGAATTCCCGGTCGCAGATGAGGAAGCGCATGGCATCGTCACCGCCGACGCGGTGCGCCTCCAGAAGATCGTTGAGCTTGCCAAGCGTCTCCGCGTCGATCCGCTCGGCCGCGTCGCCGACCACGCTGAGTTCAAGCAGGAGCCGGGCGGCATGTACGGATTCCAGATCATAGCTGTCGATCGCGCTCGGCGAGGCGATCGTGACCGTCAGGTGGCTCAGATCGACGTTGCACACCCGCGTGCGGCTGCCCTGCGCCACCTCCAAGATATCGCGGGCGGCAAGCTGCTGGATGGCGCCGCGCACCGTCTCGCGGCTCACATGCATGACGCTGGCCAGTTCCCGCTCGCCCGGGAGCTCGTCGCCGGGGCGCAGCATGTTGGTGGCAATAAGCACCATGATCTTCTCGGCGATGAGGTCGCGCGCCGTGCGGCGGTCGAGCGACGTCCCGAGCCGGGGTATTTCCGCCAGAACCGGACGACCGTCCATCGCCATGTGTGTCTCCAGCTGATCTACTGGTTGGTCCACCAGATCAGTTACGAACAATGCCGGAAAAGCCGCCTCCGTCAAGGTAAGTTCGTTGCCGCACCCCATCAAAGGATTGAACCTTGATTGTGCGCCGCAATTTCACCTTGAGCAGCTTTGGCCCATACCAGCCAGCCCAACCCCGACAACGTTTCCCCTGCCGGTCGGTATTCGCAACCGACCCAACCGCCATAACCGAGCGCATCGAGAGCGGCAAAGAGGCGGAAATCGTCGAGCTCACCGGTGCCCGGCTCATGCCGCTCCGGCACCGAGGCGACCTGGATATGACCGATGACCGGCATCGTTGCAGCAAGCCCCTTGAGCACGTCGCCGTGCAGGATCTGGCGATGGTAGATGTCGTACTGGAGCTTCAGATGCGGATGGTCCAGTTTCTCGACGATCTCCACCGCGCGATTGAAATCATTGAGGAAATATCCAGGCATGTCGCGCCCGTTGATCGGTTCGATCAGCAGCGTGCGCCCCGTGGCGCCCACCGCATCGGCGGCAAAGCGCACCGCATCCAGGTAGGCCGCCGCCGCCGCATCACCGGCCGGCGCAATTCCCGCCATCATGTGCAGGCTCGGCACGTCGAGCACACGCGCATAGTCGAGCGCCGTCGCAACCGATTGCCGGAATTCCTGTGTGCGCCCGGTCACGGCCGCAAGGCCCCGGTCGCCCTTCGACCAGTCGCCGGGCGGCAGGTTGAACAAGACCGGCTTCAGCCCGGCCTCCCGCAGGGCATCGGCGACGACCTCGGCCGGATGGTCGTAGGGAAACAGGAACTCGACCGCCGTGAACCCCGCCGCCGCCGCCGCGCGAAAGCGCTCGAGGAAGGGCACCTCGCCAAACATCATCGAGAGATTGGCGGCGAAACGGGGCATGTCAACGCTCCCCGCCGGCGTCGGGACCGGGAAGCGTCAGCCCGGAAATACCGGCAAGCAGGCGTGCGACGGAGGAATCGTCGTCTTGGCCCATGCCGGCGGCTTCCGTCATGACAAACAGCTGCAGCGCGGCACTGGTCACCGGCAACGGGAATTTCTGCGTGTGCCCGAGATCGGAGACGATGCCGAGGTCCTTCGTGAAGATCGATACGGCGCTCAGCGGCGTATAGTCGCCGGCGAGCACATGCGGGATGCGGTTCTCGAACATCCAGCTGTTGCCCGCCGATCTGGTGATGACCTCGAAAACGCGCGCAATATCGAGGCCAAGGCTCTTCGCGAAGGTGATCGCCTCGCAGGCGACTGCAATATGCACGCCGGCCAGAAGCTGGTTGACGATCTTAAAGGACGAACCGACGCCGACCGCCTCGCCAAGCCGATAGACGGTCTCGGCCATCGCATCGAGCGCCGGCTGCGCGGCCGCGAAGGCTTCCGGCGAACCGGAGCCCATCACGGTCAGCCGACCGGATTCCGCCTTGGCCGCACCGCCGCTGATCGGCGCATCGAGGTAGAGGAGGCCCGCCTCCTCGGCCCGGCCGGCAAAGCCTTGTGCCTCTTGCGGCGCCATGGTCGGAGAAGCGACGATGACGGAACCGGGCCGCATCGCCGCGATCGCGCCCCCGGCGCCATACAGCACGCTTTCCATCTGCGCCGCGTTGACGACCACGACAACGAGGATGTCCGCGCCGCGCGCAGCCTCGCCGACGCTCTCCGCCGCCTTTCCGCCGGCAGCGATCAAGGCCGCCCGCGCATCGGGATTGATGTCATAGCCGGAAACCGGAAGTCCGCCCCGCAGCAGCGCGCGCGCCATGCCGAGGCCCATGGCGCCGAGACCGATCATCGCGACCGAATTCGCTGGACTCATGCCGTTCTCCCTGCCCGCCGCTCTTATGACAGCGCTAACATCACGGCAGTCAAACACATTGACGCACCCCGTGCAAGCGAAATATGTTAGCGCTGTCATGCTGCGAACACGCTGCCCTAACCCTTTTAGAGACCGAACATGCCGCATCCCAAACCCACGCTCACCGACGTCGCGCGCCTTGCCGGCGTGAGCGAGATCACCGTATCGCGGGTCGTTCGCGGCAAGGGGCCGATCGCCGCCGAGACGCGCAACCGTGTGCGCCGGGCAATCGACGCGCTTGGCTACGTGCCCAACCGGGCGGCCGGCACGCTGGCCTCCGCCGCGTCGCTCTTCATCGGCGTCATCCTGCCCTCGATGCACAACATCGTCTTTCCCGAGGTGCTGCGCGGCATCTATGACGGGCTGGCCGGCAGCGCCTATCAGCCCCTTCTCGGCGTGACCGAGTACAACCGCGAGAAGGAACAGGAGATCCTGTCCTCGCTGCTCGCCTGGCAGCCGATGGCGATCATCACCGCTGGCTCGGACCATACGGACACGACGCGCCGGCTGCTGTCCGAAAGCGGCGTGCGCGTTGCCGAGTTGATGGACACCGACGGCGATCCCGTCGATCTCGCCGTCGGCTTCTCGCATCGGCAGGCGGGTTACGATAGCGGCCGGCATCTCATCGCCAGCGGCTACCGCCGTTTCGGCTATGTCGGCCACGACTGGGACGCCGACCGGCGCGCCCGGTTCCGCTACGACGGCCTGGTCGAAGCCCTTGCCGAGGCCGGCCTGTCGCTTGCCGGCGAGGTGCATGTGGCCGGCCCGAGTTCCGTCAGGGCCGGCACGGACATGCTCGCAAGACTTCTCGCTAAAACTCCGGATATCGACGTCGCGGTCTTCGTCAACGACGACATGGCTGTCGGTGGCTATTTCCACTGCGTCTCGGCCGGCATCGCCGTGAAGGACAAGCTCGCGCTCTTCGGCTTCAACGGGCTCGACATCGGCCAGGCAATCCCGCGGCCGCTGTCGACGGTGCGTTCCGACCGTTTCTCGATCGGCCGCATCGCCGCCGAGCGGATCATCGCCGCGCCGAAGCGGCCGCCGGAAACGCAGATCATCGACACGGGATACGAGATTCTCGAAGGCGCGACGGCCTGAGGGGCCAGTCTCCTGAAAGGAAGAGAGGACGACATGCATATAGGCGCAATCGCCGACGACCTGACCGGCGCGACAGACCTCTGCCTGACGCTGTCGCGCGCCGGCATGCGCGTGGTGCAGGTGATCGGCGTGCCGGAGGACGGGTTCGACCTCGGCGGGGCGGATGCGGTCGTCGTGGCGCTGAAATCCCGGACGATCCCCAGGCTGGAGGCCGTCGCCCAGTCGCTGGCCGCCGCTCGCAGGCTCATCGATGCGGGCGCGCGGCAACTCTTCTTCAAGTACTGCTCGACCTTCGATTCGACCGACGAGGGCAATATCGGCCCGGTCGCAGAGGCTCTGCTCCACCTCACCCGCGCAGCGGTCACCATTGCATGCCCTGCCTTTCCGGCGAATGGCCGGACCGTCTATCGCGGCCATCTCTTTGTGGGCGACCTGCTGCTCTCCGACAGTCCGATGAAGGACCATCCGTTGACCCCGATGCGCGACGCCAATCTCGTGGCCGTCTTGCAGAAGCAGACGGCGCTGCCGGTCGGCCTTGTCGGCTACGAGACGGTCGACCGGGGCGCGAAGGCGATCAGGGCGGCATTCGACGCCGCCGAACGGCAGGGCCGGCGCATGCTGATCGTCGATGCCGTTGCCGACGATCAGCTGCGATCCATCGGCGCGGCGGCCGCCGGGCTGAAGCTCGTCACCGGCGGTTCGGGCGTGGCGATCGGTCTGCCCGCCAATTTCGGCTTCTCTGCACCTGAGACGAACAACGCGCCCTTTCCGGCCCCCGAAGGACGCTGTGCGATCATCGCCGGCTCCTGTTCGACCGCGACGCGGCGGCAGATCGCTGCGGCCCTTGCCGCCGGTATTCCGGCGCTCAAGGTCGATCCTCTCGATGTCGCCGCCGGAAGCACGACGGCGGAGGCCGTCGCCCGGTGGGCGATCGGCTGCGGGCACGCCACACCGCTCGTCTACTCGAGCGACGACCCCGCCGAGGTGGGCAGGGCACAAGCAGCACTCGGCCGGGATGCGGCCGGCAAGCTGGTGGAGCAGTTTCTCGCCGACGTTGCCATCCGCCTGACAGAGGCCGGCTTCTGCCGTTTCGTGATCGCGGGGGGCGAAACGTCCGGCGCGGTCGTCAATGCCCTTGACGTCACGGCCCTGACGATCGGCCCGGAGATCGATCCCGGCGTCCCCTGGACCGCGAGCCTCGGTCGCCGGACGCCGCTGGCGCTTGCGCTTAAATCCGGCAATTTTGGCGCTGACGACTTCTTCGTCAAGGCATGGGATCTCCTGACATGACCGCTGTTCTTTCCGAAGAAACCAGGATGCGCGACGCCATTGCCGCGATCGGCAAGTCGCTGTTCGACCGGGGGCTGACCTTCGGCTCGACCGGCAACATCAGCGTGCGCCTTTCGACCGGCGAGATGCTGATGACGCCCACCAATGCATCGCTCGGCACCCTCGAGCCGGCGAGGCTGTCGCGCTTTTCGGCCGATGGCGTGCACAACGGGGGCGATGAACCGACCAAGGAAGCCTTCCTGCATCGATGCATGTACTGCAAGCGGCCGCAGAGTGCTGCCGTCGTGCATTTGCATTCGACCCATTCCGTCGCCGTCAGCATCCTGGCGGATGTCGATCCGGAAGACGCGCTACCCCCGCTCACCGCCTATTATGTCATGCGGGTCGGCAGGTTGCCGCTAGTACCCTACTATCCGCCCGGCGACGCTGCCCTTGCCGACGCGGTGGCCGGCAAGGCGGAAAAGAGCCACGCCGTGCTGCTCGCCAATCATGGCCCAGTCGTCGCCGGAAAGACGTTGAGCGACGCGCAATATGCAATGGAAGAGTTGGAGGAGACGGCGAAACTATACCTACTTCTGCGCGGTGCCCCGCTCCGCACATTGACGCCACAGCAAAAGGCAACCCTTGAAGTAAGATAGCCGAGGAGATGCAGAGGTGGAATATACCTTAGGAACCTTGGTCGGCGCGGGGCAGACGACGAAGTTGATCAACCAGGTGCTATGTGGCCTTGGCTTCCTTACGGTCGCGGAGGCCACGCAGCTTGCGCTCGATGCCGGCGTCGATGCGGCGAAAATCCCGCAGGCGCTCGA
Organism: uncultured Shinella sp.; assembly: GCF_946479415.1. Next base: position 20,371 of record NZ_CAMLFY010000061.1, read on the forward strand.
GGGTGGGCGGGCCGACAGCGCCATCCTGCAGGAATACATGCCGCGCTTCGCGGCGATCATGTGGGCCTGTCCGCCTCCGCAGTCCAACGCCGGCTGAAGCGCATGCGCGACACAGGCATCATTACTGCCGAGATCGCATTGGTCGACCGACGGGGTCGCCGGCAACCCAAGAACCTTCATCGCCGGAATGGAGATCGAGCGCGAGAATTACGATGCGCTGTGACGGTTTCGCGCATGGCTTGCAAAGCAGGAGCATGTTCAGCAGGTTTATTACGTCACCGGCGCCGTGGACCTCATCGCAATCCTCACGGCGAGAGACGTCAGCCAATACGACGAGATCGCCGCCAACCTGATGTCAGAAAGCCCTCAGATCAAGTGCATGCACACGAATGTCGTGCTGAGGGACGTGAAGCTCGGCATGTTTGTACCAATTGCGGAGCAGGATACAGCTTAGCACTACTTTGGCAGATTCGACCGATCCAGCCGTTCATGAGATAAGTTACGCATTTCACCCTAAAAAAGCCACCGCTCCGGGAACCGACGGCCGCTACGCGTGTTATAGGCGCTGGTCTTGCATTCCACCTCAGCCGCACAGGACTGGAACATGTTGTGCAGGCACAGGGGTGGCTTTGGAGAGTCTTATGGCAAACGCGGCCGAAGAGCGCGACGCGACGGTACAGCCGAGCGAATATGACGCTCTACTCGCGGGGGGCTCCGCAGTTCTCAATGCGGTCCCGGGGGCGGCCTGTTTATGTGACAGAAATGGCCGGCTGGTCGCATACAACGCCGAAGCAGCGGAATTGTGGGGCAGGCAGCCATGCCCTCAGAACGACCGATTCTGTGGCTCTTATCGGCTTTTTCACCGCGACGGCAGTGAACTTGCACGAGACGATAGCCCGATGGCCGAAGCGGTGCGCTCCGGCAAGGCAACGAGGAACCGCGAGGTAGTGATCGAGCGGCCGGATGGATTGCGCTTTTGCGCGCTTGTAAATGTCCGCCCGCTGCGCAATCGAGAGGGTCAGATAGAGGGCGCGATCAGCTGCTTCCAGGACCTTTCTGCGCAGAAAGCTCTTGAGCGCGAGGCACGCCGGAACGCCGCCGATCTCGAGGATTTCTTCGACAATGCCGCTGTCGGGCTCCACATCGTGAGTGAACACGGCATCATACTGAGGGCGAATAAGGCGGAACTCGATCTGCTTGGCTATGCCAATGAAGATTATGTCGGGAGGCATATCTCCGAGTTTCATGCAGACGACGGGGCGATAGCCGACATACTTGGCAAGCTGCGGTGCGGAGAACACCTTCGTCGCTATCCCGCGAGACTGCGCGCGAAGGACGGCCGGATCAAACATGTACAGATCACGTCAAACGGCCGTTTTGAGGACGGGAGGTTCAAGAATACCCGCTGCTTCACGACTGATATGACCGATGTCCACGAGGCGGAACGCGCACGACGCGAAAGCGACGAGCGGCTCGCTGCTACCTATCAGGCGGCCATCATCGGCATCGCGGAAGCGGATGCAAACGGGCGCCTTTTGCGCGTGAACGCGGCGCTATGTCGGATGCTCGGGCGTTCGGAAGAAGAGCTGCGGAACATGACATTCCTCGACTATACCCATCCCAGCAACAAAGAAGAGGACTGCGCCTCCTATGCCCGGCAGGTCGCTGGCGAGATTGAAGGGTACGTCTTGCGTAAGCGAGCAATGAAACCGGATGGCACATCTGTCTATCTGGATGTGCACAGCTCATCAGTGCGCGATTCCGAGGGAAAATTTCGCTATGGCGTCCGCGTTCTGATCGATACTACCGACGCCAAGCGCCTGGAAGATCAGATCCGCGAGAACGAAAGGAACCTCGGCGATCTGCTCGAAGCCCTGCCGGCCGCCGTTTACACCACGGACGCTCAGGGCCGGATCACCTTCTTCAACAAGGCGGCCGTGGAAATGGCCGGGCGTGTACCGACGCTCGGCGATGAATGGTGCGTCACGTGGCGGCTCTATCGGACGGATGGTAGCTTCTTGCCGCACGACCAGTGCCCGATGGCAATCGCCATCAAGGAAAACCGGGCGATCCGTGGAGAAGAAGCGATTGCCGAACGTCCCGACGGGACACGCGTCCCGTTCATACCTTATCCCACTCCATTGCACGACAGCGAGGGCAAGCTGATCGGCGCCATAAACATGCTGGTCGATATTTCCGATCGGAAAAAGGCCGAGGAATATGCAGAACGGCTGGCTGCAATCGTCACCTTTTCGGACGACGCTATCGTCAGCAAGGATGTCCATGGTGTCATCCAGACCTGGAACAATGGTGCCGAGCGGGTCTTCGGATACGACAAGGCCGACGTGATCGGTAAGTCGATCACGATCCTCATCCCACCAGAACGGCAAGACGAGGAGCCGCAAATCCTCGCCCGCATCTGCCGGGGCGAGCACATCGAGCACTATGAAACCGTGCGCAAGCGGAAGGACGGGCGCCTGATCGATGTTTCCTTGACTGTTTCGCCTTTGAAGAACAGCAAAGGCGAGATTACCGGCGCATCGAAAATCGCCCGCGATATCACGGAAAAGCGCCGGGAAGAGCGTCGTCGCCTGCTGCTCATCAACGAATTGAACCATAGGGTCAAAAATACCCTGGCCACCGTGCAGTCGCTAGCCTCTCAGACGTTCCGCGGTGAGCGGGAAAATCAGGCGGTCAAGCACTTCGAGACCCGCCTCGTTGCGCTGGCTCGAACGCACGACCTTCTCACACGAGAAAGCTGGGAGGGTGCCGATATCCACGAGATCTTGCGGCAAACCCTGCACGCGGTTTGTGCAGATCCTGAGGGCAGCCTTCAGATTTCCGGACCGTATTGCTTGCTGAAGCCGAAGCTTGCCCTTTCCTTGTCGATAGCGATCCACGAACTTGCGACCAATGCTGCAAAGCACGGCGCCTTGTCCGTTGACGCCGGCGTGATTGCGGTTCGGTGGAGTATCGAAGGAGCAAATACTCGCAGGCTCCGGCTAGCGTGGGAAGAGTCTGGCGGCCCTCCCGTATCGACGCCGCAACAACGGGGGTTCGGTACGCGCCTTCTCGAGCAGGGTCTGGCACGCGAACTGGATGCGCAGGTGGCGCTCTCTTTCCCTCCCTCTGGGGTCGTCTTTAGCCTGAATGCGCCCCTGGATTAAGGTATCAGTGACATGGCACCGGCAGACATGAACGCGATTATCAAGAAGCTGCGCATCTTTGTGGTCGAGGACGAAGCACTTGTTGCGATGATGATGGAGGATATATTGCTGGATCTCGGTCATGAGGTCCATGCTGTCGCCTCGCGGCTGCCCCATGGGTGCGACATTGCACGAACCGGGGAATTCGACATGGCAATTCTCGACGTGAACCTCGATGGTAAGCCGAGCTACCCAATTGCCGAGATATTACGCGAACGCCGCCTACCCTTCGCTTTCGCGACTGGCTATGGCCGCATTGGCCTAGATTCCGAGTTCGCCAACGTTCCCACATTATCAAAACCCTACGTGATGAAGGACGTGGAGCAAGTGATAATCAGCGTTATGCTGCCATCAGACACCGGAGCGTCGGAGCGGTTTTTGTAGCGCCTTCCGTTCGATTGAAGAGGATTGAGCGGTCACTGTCGGGGAGGGTCTCAACCGGCGTCTAAAAATTTACATGCCGAAACCCACCAGCCTTGTATTCGATTCATATCGTCAGTGGTACGCCGGGTAGTCATCGTCGACGTCGTAGTAATCCACAATGAGTCGCCCGTGAACCTCGCTTCGATCGCGTCACAGAAATATGTGCCATGTTCAATTCTCATCGTGCACCTCGTCTTCTCCCATCCTGCACGTCTATGCGCGTCCTCGCGTTACGGCGAGCGTTCAGTGCACAAGCACCGGTTCATTTCACAGAGGTCCCTATCGCTCTCTGGAAAGCGGGCCGGCCAAATCTGCGATGTGCCCCAAACAGGCGCAACGACTGAAATCTCTTAACAACGTGCGCGGCACGTGGTTGCGACGCTACCCAGCTACCCTAAGATGCAGGAATGAAACACGAGCTTCAGAAAGAGATACTCTTCCGTCGTACGCAGTGGCTCTACCCCGCTCGCGAGGAAATCTGTGTGCTTGTTATCGCAGGGGCCGCCGCTGTCAGCTGTGTCATCCTCGCTTTCTGCCGGAACATCGTCTTTGGACGCCTTGCGGCTCGTTCACGGCCTTTAGATCTTTGAACGGTTCAATATCAGCCGGATTTCACCCGGTTTTTATTTGGCGCTGCCCCGCCTAAGACGGCATAAGTGCTTCGAAAAATTGATCTTTGGCTGAGCGTGGGTCATGGCGAAGTTACAGGCTGGGTCGCAGCCTGCCGATAATCAACGACCTCGGTCCGTATCTCGTTGCCGACGTCCATCAGAAGGTCCGCCGCGTGATAACGAAAACCAGGGCAAAGGATTGTTGTTCCCTCTGGGGTGCGGGTATCTAGTTGCGAGTGCTACGCGTGGCGAATATGTTCGCCGTCGGCGCAATGCCACTCAGCTCACGAGGATATTCATGGCGACGGGGACCGTAAAATTTTTCGATCAGGACAAAGGCTTTGGTTTCATCACGCCCGACGACGGCGGCCAAGATGTGTTTGTCCATGTATCGGGCGTGCTGTCGGGTGGCCCGCTGCGCGACGGCTCGACGGTCAGCTATGACCTCGGTCAGGACCGCAAGACCGGCAAGTCGAAAGCGGAAAACGTTCGCGCGCTCTGATCAGCGCGGGTCATGGGCGGCGGCTATCGTTGCCGCCGCTCAGCAACTCAAGGTTGCGCTGATTGATTTCGCCTGCAAAGAACCGTTGAAGCGCGAATTCAGTAAAGATGATGCGGTCGAAAAGTTGCGGTCTATCGATCGAGTGTTGGTTTCCGCGCAGAACTGAGCCGGTTAGGCGCATAATTTCCATTGAGAAT
>NZ_CAMLFY010000062.1 GCF_946479415.1 uncultured Shinella sp.
TGCTCGACGCGATGATCGCAACGCCGATCCTGATCAATCGCCCCTTCGTCGTGACGCCGCTCGGCACCCGGCTCGCCCGCCCGTCCGAAGCGGTGCTCGACATCCTGCCCGACACCTTCAAGGGGCCGTTCTTCAAGGAGGACGGTGAACAGGTTCTCGATGAGGAAGGAAAGCGCATTGCCTGATACATTTCCCGCATTGCAGGGCGATCACCTGCATTCGATCGATCTCGACGCCCTGCGTCCGGCATTCTCGACGCACATGCCGCGCATCCTGATCCTCTACGGTTCGTTGCGCGAGGTATCCTATAGCCGCCTGCTCGCATTCGAGGCCCGCCGGCTGCTCGAACGGCTCGGATGTGAGGTCCGCATGTTTGATCCAAGGGATCTGCCGCTGCCTGACGAAGCGCCGGTGAGCCACCCGAAGGTGCAAGAATTGCGCGATCTTTCGCAATGGTCGGAAGGGCAGGTCTGGGTGAGCCCGGAACGCCACGGCGCGATGACCGGCATCATGAAGTCCCAGATCGACTGGATTCCACTCTCGGTCGGATCGGTCCGGCCGACGCAGGGCAAAACGCTCGCCGTCATGGAGGTCTCAGGCGGTAGCCAGTCCTTCAATACCGTGAACCAGATGCGCATTCTCGGCCGCTGGATGCGGATGATCACCATCCCGAACCAATCCTCGGTCGCCAAAGCCTATCAGGAGTTCGACGCCGATGGCCGGATGAAGCCCTCGTCCTATTACGACCGGGTGGTGGATGTGTGCGAGGAGTTGGTGAAGTTCACCATTCTTACACGCGATGCCTCCGCCTATCTCACCGACCGCTACAGCGAGCGGAAAGAACAGGCGGCCGAGCTTGAGAAGCGCGTGTCGCTGCGGTCAATCTGACAGGCTTATGCTGGCGACGAGGTTCCGCTTCGTCGCCATTGCCACCGCGACAAACGCTACGATACCGATTGAGCCGAGGGCCGCGCTGAGAACGAGTGATGCGCCTATGCCGAACTGCTCCATCGTCGCGGCAAAGGCGAAAGGGGCCGCAGCGCCGGCAGCCAGTCTCGCCGCCGCCATCTTGCCGGTGAGCGCACCATACCCATCCGAACCGAACAGGTAGAGCGGCAAGCTGCCCTGCGCGATGCTGTTGATGCCCGATCCGAGGCCGAGGCAGATCGAGAAGGCGACCGCGCCGGGGAGCCAGTTGCCGGACAGCGCCAGAATAACGACGCTCAGCACCATGAAGACTGCGGAGAGAACCGCGAGGCCCGGCGGCGCGAGGCGCGTTCCAAAGATCATGTTGATCAGGCGGCTAAGAACTTGCGCCGGGCCGAACAGGGAGCCGATGACGACGGCGGCGCTTCCGAAGCCAAGCGTTCCGAGCATCGGCACCATATGCGCCAGCATCGCGCCAAGGGTGAAGCTGATCAGCGCGAATGCAGCCGACACGATGATCACCGCACTGCGCCGACGCTCGCGCGGAACAGCCCCGACGACAGGCTCGCGCATCGACCTTAGTCCGCCGGCCGCAGCCACCTTTCCCTTCCGCATGATCCAGACGTGGAACGGCATGCAGACAACAAGATTTAGCCCGGCATAGACGAGACAGATTTCCCGCCAAGAGAGATAGCCGAGCAGCGCCGTGGCAATCGGCCAGAAGATCGTTGAGGCAAATCCTGCGATCAGGGTGAGATAGGTGATGCTGCGTGATGCTGACCGGGGATCGGCCTCGACGAGCGCTGCGAAGGCGGCTTGGTACTGGACCATGCCGGACGATATCTCGAGCAGGACGATGGCCAGCGCAAAGATCGCCACCGATGGCGACCAAGCGCAGAGGATCAAGGTCAAGGCGGACAGCACAGAGCCAATCGCCATGACGGTCGATGCGCCGACGCCATCCATCTGCCGACCGATATAGGGCGCCGAGAGACCACCGACGAACAGTGACGCGGAGAAGATGGCAAACACCTGCGCGACGGTGATGCCGAGATCCGCCGCCATGCTGGGGGCGAGAATGCTGAAGCTGTAGTAGAGGGTGCCGTAGCCGATGATCTGGGTCAGGCCGAGCGCGGCGACAATGCCGACGGGAACGTTTGGATTAGGCAACGGCGTCGCCTTTGCTCCGGGTAGCATCCGTCTTGCAGCAGCCATCGGGCCGCTGCACACCCTCGCGGATCATCGGATGACCGGCGCAGCAGTCCTCCATGAGGAATTTTACAAGGTCAGCCAGCGCATCGTAGCTGGCGCTATAGACGATCGAGCGGGATTCCCGTCGCTGCGTGATCAGGCCCGACCGTTCCAGTTCCTTCAGATGGAAAGACACATTCGAGGGCGAGACGCCCATCCGCTCAGCGATCAGCCCGGCGGCCAACCCATCCCGGCCGGCAACGACCAGCGTGCGGACGATGGCGAGGCGTGTTTCCTGCGACAGGGCCGCAAATGACGTGAGGGCTTGACGCTCGTCCATATTTCAATAATCCTTGAATCATTGAAAAACACGAGTAGCGCACATGACCGCAATCGACAAGGCCGTTTCCTCCGATATCACGCTTGGCCAGCTTCTCGATGGGCTGGCGGCCGCGCCGGAAGCGCCGCTGGTGTTTCTCTACGAAGGGCAGCCAGTGAAGGCGGGCTACCACGTCACCGAGGTCAAGGCAGGCGCGTTCTCGGCACTCGACTGTGGCGCCAACTCGGAAGCCTGGTCCGAGATGTTCATTCAGCTCTGGGATATCGATGAGGACGACCGGAGCCACATGTCGGCGGGCAGGTTCTCCGCCATCATCCGCAAGGTTTCTGATCACGTTCGGCTCGATCCGGCGGCCAAGCTCACCTTTGAAGTCAGCGATGGAAATCGGCCGATGGCCCTCTACTGCGCATCGTCGCCGTGCTTGGCCGAAGGCAGAATCGAGGTGGCGCTGGCCGCAAGACCGGCAAGCTGCAAACCTCGTGATCGGTGGTTAGCGGAGCTCCCCCCAGCAACAAATTCCTGCTGCGGCCCAGCGACGATGAGCTCGACGTGCTGCGCCTGAGGGGCAAAATTGAAAGGAGCCGAGCTGACGATCCATGATGTGAAACTTGACCTCAATGTAAACTCCTACTCTTGTCGAAACCGTCGAGGCCTTGGCGAGCGGGCTGGTGCAACTGCGGCCGCGCCTTCCTGTCCGGTCGGTCAAGCAGACCTCACGGCGCTGCGCAGGACAACTGGTCGGGGTACGAGCGGCGCGGTTGAGCGCCAGCGACAGCAGCCCAACGGATCTGCGAGAAGCATCTTTCTCCCCTTCTTGTCTCCTCTTGCCCCCTCCCTCATTGATGTACGCGAATTCTGACGCTATATTGCGTCACAATGTTTGGTGGATCGAACGGAGGTTTTGAGATGGGTCTCACCCAATATGCCGATGGCGGGCTTTTCTCGCCGCGTAAGATCGCAAGCGCCCTGCGCACCACGAGCGAAGAGATCGCTCGGACCGCAGGGCTCGGAAAGGACGCGATCCAGCGGCAGGATCGCATTCGCTCGAACAAGACGCAGCGGCGTCTTCGTGAGATGACCGAGATCGTTAACAAGGTCGAGCCTCGGTTTGGCTCCGCCCTTATGGCCTATGCCTGGTATCGCTCCGAACCGTTGCCTGGCTTCTCAGGGTTCACAGCGATGCAGCTCGTCCGCGAAGGTCGTGCTGACGAGGTTCTCGACTATATCGATGCCGTCGATGCCGGCGTTCACGCCTAACCGAGCCGATGGAGTATCGAGGAACACTCTACCGGGCGCTCAATCCGATCTATGCGCGCGAGCCGATGTCGGGACGCGGCGCCGAACTCTATGGAGGTCGCTTCAACCGAAAGGGAACGCCGGCGCTCTACACAGCGCTGTCGATCGTCACGGCGATGCGCGAAGCCAATCAGGCCGGCGTCCTGCAGCCGACGACGCTCGTCTCCTATGACGCGGTCTTCGAGCGCATCTTCGATACGCGGGACGATATTGCGCTGCGCACTGAAGGCATGGACGATGCGGGCCTGGCGGATCCCACTTGGCGCGATCAGATGAAAACTGCCGGAGAGGCAAAGACGCAAGTCTTCGCGGGTCGGCTTGCCGCTGCTGGCTATCATGGATTGATCGTGAGAAGCTTCGCACCCGGCGCAACCCGAGACGATGCCAATCTAGTCCTTTGGACGTGGAGCGATGCGGCGCCCTGCCGGCTGACGTTAATCGACGATGAAGGTCGCCTGTCGCGATAGGGTCGGTATCGACCGACAACGATACATCGACATAAAACTGGCCAGCTAGAGACCGCCGCCCGTTTGGTTTTTCACCCATAGCATCGTTCGATAAATCTTGTTTCTTAAGCTCTTCGGCAACGGGTCAGAACCCGCCAGAAGAACTGGCGCGCGGGCTAGGACAAGGCTCGGCTACCATTCGGCCGGATGGCCTCACTCCGCGCACGTGCCAAGGATCGGCGCCATCAGGCTTACCTGCGTATCGATACGCTCGAGAACCTTCGCCGGAGCGACACTACGTTCCGGCAGCGACCACCATACTTCGTTGACGCGCTCGACCCTATCGACCACCGCGTTAAGCACGGCTGCCTGCGGCAAGCGTGCGCGATTGGCGAAGGCTTTCCATCGTTGCACATTCAACGCCTTGAAAGAGCGCTCGCCGGCAAGCGACAGCGCCATTGCATCTGCTGGGATGTAAGCGATTGTCGAGAGCACGTCGTAAACAGGCGCAACCTCCGGTTTGTCGCCCGCTCCGCGATAGATCAGCGACCAGTTTTTCAGGTGCATGTCACCATTGCCGGTTATGGCAGCCAGAGCCAGTCGGCGGACGAACTCGAGCGCAGCGTCGGACGAAACGGCAACGTTCAAGGCTGCGGCGATATCATGATATCCAGCTCCTTCGTATTTCCGCGAAGGATAGACGCCGAATACCTGCGCGAAATCCTCGATATGGATCCGCTCGCCGTTTGCGCCACGATCGAAACGTTTGACGAGCAGGACTCTACCGTCCGACAGCGTCTCGAACTCCTTCGGGATGCCTTCAAACTCTGATTGCTCGACGAGTTCACGCTCCGGAACCTCCATGCCGATCGCTTCAGCCAGTGCAAGATTGGCATATTCGTTTTCCGACACCTCTGGAAACGAGGTCGATGGAAACTTGGCAATGTAGGCCCCCTGCTCGTCGCCGATCGGCAACGTCAGTCCATCGCCCTTCCCCGTGTGCTTGACGACCGAAAGCTTCATCTGAACGCCGGCGAGCGAAAACCGGGCTTTCGGCTTGGTAGCGGGCAGATTGTCGAGACGGGCAATCGTCCGGTCGCTCGGCATGACGCGGACGGCGCCTGGCAGATCCGAACCGAACGCGACGAGCAGATCGAAATCGTTTCCGACGCGAACACTTCCCGCGTGATGTTTTTCCATTGCCTCGCGCAGCTTGTCTTCCGGGAGCAGATTGGCGAAGAACACCGGCAACGCTCTGGCAACGGGTTTCGGGTCCTTTCGCAAGCCGCCAGTGACTGCTCGGAAAGACAGGCTGAGCACCGGGAAGCCGCCCGTTGCGCGATAGCTGTCCTCGAAGCTGAAAGCGTTGAAATCGCCGGGCGTCCTGACGATCGTGCCGACCTTCATATCGTTCAGCAGCACGTCGAGCGACGAGATGGATCTCGGATCGGATGAGGCTTCAGGCATCCTCATTCTCATACCCATGAGCCATGAATGCCGGGAGATCGTCGAGATCGTCATGCGGGCGCAGCAGCGCGTCGACGGCCGGAACCATCGTCTGCGGTATAAGCATCAACTCAAGTCCGAGAGCGCGGGCGATGTTGATCAGGGTCGTCGTGCGCGCAGCACTGCTTCCGGCTTCTATCTCGCGATAGCGGGGACGCGATATGCCCGCCAGGCCGGCAACCTGCTCCTGGGTCAGTTGCCGGCCTTTACGCGTAGCCTTCAGCAACTGCCCGATTTCTAGGCGTGAACCCATAAACGCGAACGGCTGAGATGGGTGGAAAATAATCGAACCGATAGTTGCAAGCCAACGACAGCTAAGCGCTAGAACTTCTCTTCGAAGAGCGAGGCGAAGCCTTTTTCGCCTTTGTGACCACGCCCGACAGCTCGCGCTGCAAGGTGCGCTGGTTGGCGACAAGCTCGCGCGGCACCCAGGCGGCGACCGCGTCGATGAAGGCGCGCACTTGAGGAGGCAAGAACGCGCGCTCGGGGTAGACCAACGCGATCTGCATTTCCGCGCCGACGATGCCGGCGAGCACCTGCACGAGCGCGCCGCTCTCCAGGTGCCGCGACACGAGGCCACGCGGGAGAAGCGCGACGCCAAGGCCACTTACGGCGGCGTCGCACAACAGCGCGATGTCGTTCGAGAAGAACGAGCCGTCGAGATGGAGCTTGCCCCCCGAGATTATGGGCCAATGCGTTTCCGGCAGCTCGCCACGTGCAAAGCCAAGAAGACAGCGGTGGGTCCGGAGATCGCGTTGCGTACGCGGCGTGCCGCGAACTGCGAGGTAGGCGGGTGCCGCGACGGCGATCATCGGGTCGCGGAAGAGCGTGCGTGCGATGAGGCCGGGCTGGATCTGGCTGCTGGCGCGGAGCGCGACGTCGTAGCCGTCGCGGAGGATGTCAACGAGCTGGTTCGACGTGTGGACATGGACGCGCAGTTCGGGGTAGCGCGTCGCGAACTCACAAATCATTGCATGGAAGCTAACGCTCATCACCGGCGGTACCGAGACGCGCAGATCGCCGCGCACGACATCGTCGGTCATCCGCACGCTCTGCTCGGCCAGCCGCACGGCCTCAAGCGCGATGCAGGCCTGGCGATAGAACGCCTCGCCAATATCCGTCAGGACGAGGCTTCGCGTCGTGCGGCGGAGGAGGCGCGCGCCGAGGCGCTCCTCGAGGCGGGCGAGACGGCGGCTCAGGGTCGCGCGCGGGACGCGAAGCTCGGCAGCGGCGCGCGAGAGGGATTTGGCGTCTACCGTCTTGGTGAAGGCGACGAGTTCCGCGGTTTCCACGGGATCGCTCATATGGATCAAATCCTGGCAAATGATGTCAATTGTTGAAGCATTGTTACGAATTTCGATCCAGCGCAAGATGTAGCTGAAGTTGATCGAAAAGGGCCGGTCCCGCTTTCGCGCGGGCGCGCCTCAAGCTGAAATGAAAGAGCTACAAATGGTATCCAGCGAAAAGAAATTGATCGCCGTGTTTGGTGCGACAGGAAATCAGGGAGCCGGCGTCGTGCGTGCCCTGAAGGCTAACGGTCAGTTCACGGTTCGTGCGCTGTCGCGCGACCCTGGCAAATACAAGGGCGTTGCCGACGAAGTCGTTGCAGCGGATCTGGAACGGCCAGAGACGCTTGCAGAGGCCCTCAAGGACGCGCACGGCGTCTTTCTCGTCACCAACTTCTGGCAGGAAGGCACCGATGAGATCAGGCAGGCAACGGCGGCAATTCAGACTGCGAAAGCCGCAGGCGTCAACCACCTGATCTGGTCGACCCTTCCGGACGTCGAGGCGATCAGCGGCGGCGAGTTCAAACTCCCGCAGTTCACCAATAAGGCGAAGGTCGATACGATCGTGAAGAATGCCGGATTTTCGTGCTACACCTTCGTCGTGCCGCCTACCTACTATCAGAACTTCTCAGGCCCATTCGGTCCGCAAAAGCAGCCGGACGGAAGCTTTGGCTGGGTGCTGCCGATCGATCCCACGGTACGTTGCTTCCACATGGGCGATATCAACGAGCTCGGCAACATCGTGGCCGGCGCGTTCGCGCACCCGGAAGAAATTGGCAACGGCGCGTATCTGCCATTGGTCGGCGACTTCCTGACCTTCAACGACCTCCTCAGCGCGTTGAAGCAGTTGGGGCATGAGCTCTCGTTCACCCGAGTTCCTCGGGAAGTGTACGCAGGCTTTTTCCCAGGGGCTGACGCGTTTGGCGAGACGCTGGCCTACTACGAGACCTATACCTACCTTGGCCCAGGCTCACACGACGATGAGATCGCTCTCGCGAACAAAGTTGCAGGTCACACGCCTACTACATTTGCCTCATGGGCTCGGGACAATTTTCGGCTCGCAGAGGCTTCCCCGGCTTGAGCCATCACGTCATTTCAAGTCACGCACGAACATGAACGCGACGAACGTTTCACCCGCTCGTCGCGAACGCGCCCATCTGAGCGAGGTGGTTCCTCGACGGCGGGTACATTCCTGCGCCAGGCTTTTCGTGGACCATAATGCGCCGCCATTCATAACTCAGCTCGGCAGCCAAAAGAGGTCCACTTGGAAGCGAGGCGCTAAGGCGGAAAGGCGTTCTTTCACATCGCGCTGGATTCTGATTCAGGGCTCATCATGAGCCGATATGACCTGACAGACTTTGAATGGCGCGTAATCGAGCCGCTGCTCCCCAACAAGCCAAGAGGTGTGCCGCGTGTCGATGATCGGCGGGTGCTGAACGGCATCTTCTGGGTGCTGCGATCCGGTGCGCCTTGGCGCGACCTACCCGAGCGCTATGGCCCGCGCACCACCTGCTACAACCGATTCGTGCGATGGCGGACGGCAGGCGTGTGGGTCCGGCTGATGGAGAGTATCACTGCCGCGCACGATGGCGAGATCCAGATGATCGACAGCACTTCGGTTCGCGCCCACCAGCAGGCTGCGAGGGCAAAAAAAGGGAGTTCAGATCATTGTCTCGGTCGATCGCGCGGCGGGCTTACGACCAAGATACACGTCGTCGTTGACGCGCAAGGGCTCCCGATCCGGTTCGGTGTAACGGCTGGCCAGACACATGACTGCCAGATCGCCGATCGGTTGCTAGACCATCTCGGCCCGCGCACCATCGTGCTGGCTGACAAAGCCTATGACGCCGACCGCATCCGCGGCCTGATCGAGCAGCAAGGTGCCACGTCCAACATTCCGCCGAAGAGCAACCGACGCTGGAAGCCTTGCTTCAGCAAACCCCTCTACAGCGAGCGCAACCGCATCGAGCGCTTCTTCTCCAAGCTGAAGCACTTCCGCCGCGTCGCAACCCGATACGACAAGCTCGCCGCCAACTTCCTTGCTATGGTTCAGCTCGCCTCAATGCGGCTTTGGCTCCGCGCTTATGAGTCTACGACCTAGCAAGGCATCTGACTCAGACCGTGCCATCCTACCTACCCAAAAATTCTCCCTGGAGCAGGGCAAGCTATTTCAAACATTCTGAGCGCAGTCAACGGAAAGGGTATAAATACGGATCATTTTCCTTTAATTGATCCTTTTAAGTATCATATTGACCCGGCACGAGGCTAGCGACGTCGTCAATACGGCGCCTCAAACTTGCTCATCGACACGTACACCGTCTTCAGCTCCGAATTTCTAACATCTCCGACCCCGCTCCCTACCTTCTCTTGCTGATGATGCTGCTCGGCCGTCTCGAAGTCTTGACTGCTCTTGCGCGCTGACGCCGCGCTTCTGGAGAAGCTGATCGGCACTCATCAACGCCTACCATCGCAACCAGCGCCGGCCAAGCAGTGCACCCGCCGCGGTCACGCCTGCGATGGCGACCGTATACCAGGTGGCCAGGAACAGCGGGCTGTCATCCGGGCAATGCCAGGCGTAGATCGCGGCGGCAATGGCGCCTGCGGCGAGACCAGCAGCGGCACCCGCCGCCGCCGGGTTCTGCGGGGCACCTTTTTTCAGCGCCCAGAACAGGCCGGCGAAGGGGGCCAGCGCCAGGACCGGCACGAAGAACAGGCAGAACAGTGAGTTTTGCCCGACAAGGCTCGCCCGCCATGCATTATCAGGCAGCACAGAGAGCTCGATGATGACAGCCGCGACGACCATGACAAAGGGCACGCCGAGCAAAAGAGCGGTAAACCGCGTTTCCGCCCCCGGCCGGCCGATACGCATGGCAAGCCGGGCAGCGAGAACGGCAAGCACGAGCGTGACGACGATCTTGAAGAGCACGCGCGCGGTCTCGAAGACGCTCGCCATGTTATGCCGCAGGCCGACGGTGACGACGAGCAGCACGGCCGAGACGACGATGCCGACGCCGAGCGCAAGCGCAAGCGCGCGTCCATAGCGCATGCCGACGGGCGCATCGTGCGTCATCAGGGTGATCAGGTCGTCCGTCTTCATCTCATTCGCTCCGATAGAGGGCCGCCAGCGATTTCAGCGCCCGGTGGAGGGCGACGCGCACCGCGACCTCCGTCATTTTCAGCCGCGCTGCCGTCTCGCGGATACCCTGCCCCTCGATCGAGATCGACCGGACGATATCGCGCTGCGGATCCCTCAACCGCGCCAGCATGGTTTCCGTGTCGAGCCGGTCGGCGGCCTCATGCGTCTCGTCGCCCGCCTCAAGGAAATCGGCGACATCCTCGATCGGCACATTCACATGCCGGCCGCGGCGTCGCAGGCTATCGACCAGCTTGTTGCGCACGATGGTCGTGAGCCACGGCCCGAGCGGCCGGGACGGATCCCAGGTGCCGCGCTTCAGATGGATGGCGAGCAGCACCTCCTGCACCACATCCTCTGCCTCGCTTGCCGGTGCCCCGAACTGGTCACAGCGCCGTCGCGCCATGCGGCGCAATTGCGGCGTGACAGTGACGAGGAAACGGTTATAGGCCTGCGCATCGCCCTTGATGGCGAGGCGCAGCCAAGCTGCCCATTCCTCTTCACGCATCGACTGTTTCACTGTTTCCTACCCTACGTCGGGCAACACGATTTTGTTACCGTGCCCGCGACAAGAAACCTGTAACGCGCTCAAGAGCCTGATGCGCAAGGCCTTTTTCTTACGCCGCCGGCCGCTTCGCAAGAGGCGCGCAGAAAAATCCGCACCCGCCCTGTAACGAAGCGCGATCGACCTCCGTAGCCGTCCATGCAAGCCAATCGCGGCTGCCCCCAAACGGAGACAGAGAATGAAAACCACGATCGCCACCCTCGCCCTTGCCGGTTCGCTCGCTTCCGCACTTGCCGCAATCGCAACGCCCGCCACCGCCGACGACAGCAAGGAAAAGTGCTACGGCATCGCGATGAAGGGCCAGAACGACTGCGCTGCGGGCGCCGGTACGACCTGCGCCGGCACGTCGAAGATCGATTACCAGCAGAATGTCTTCAAGCTGGTCCCTAAGGGCACCTGCGTTTCGATGAAGACGCCCAGCGGTCACGGCATGCTCGAGCAAGGCATGGCACCGGCCTGACGGCCACGGCCCACCAGACGGACGGCGCCATGCCGGCGCCGTCGCTTCCCTTCAGAAAGGTGTGCCATGCTTTCCTCCGCCCTTCCGCGCCGCGCCGGTGCCAGTTTCAAGCCCGAGCATTTCGCCGATATTCTCGCCGAACCACAGCCTGTCGGCTTCTTCGAGGTCCATGCGGAAAACTATATGGGTGCCGGTGGCCCGCCGCATGCCCAGCTCAGCCG
Organism: uncultured Shinella sp.; assembly: GCF_946479415.1. The sequence goes on from NZ_CAMLFY010000062.1 coordinate 11,372, forward strand.
GCTGCGCGAGGACTATGCGCTCTCCATCCACGGTGTCGGCCTGTCGATCGGCTCGATGCAGCCGCTCGACGTCGATTACCTCGCCCGGTTGCGGGTGTTGTGCGACCGATACCAGCCGGAGAGTTTTTCTGAACATCTCGCCTGGTCGAGCCATGACAGCGTGTTTCTGAACGACCTCCTGCCGCTGCCCTATACCGAGGAAACCCTTGCCCACGTGGTCGAGCATGTCGATCAGGTTCAGACGGCGCTGGGCCGTCAGATGCTGCTCGAAAACCCCGCCACCTATCTGCTCTTCGCGGAAAGCACGATCGAGGAGACCGCCTTCCTTGCCGAGGTCGTGCAACGCACCGGCTGTGGTCTGCTCCTCGACGTCAACAACGTCTTCGTCGCCGCGACGAACCACAATCTCGATCCCCGCGACTACATCGCCCGCTTCCCGCTCGCGGCCGTGCGTGAAATCCACTTGAGCGGCCATTCGGATGATGTCGACGAGCTTGGGGCACCGCTCCTGATCGACAGCCACGACACGCCTGTGAAGGATCCCGTCTGGGCGCTCTATCAAACCGTCCTCGACCGGATCGGCCCCGTCGCGAGCCTGATCGAATGGGACAACGACGTGCCCGCCTGGCCGGTGCTGCGCGCCGAGGCGATCTCGGCGCAGCGGCTGCTCGATGCCGCCGCGCACAGAAGGGCGGCCTGAGCCATGTCCCCCGCCCTCCAGAGCGCCTTCGCCGCAGGCCTGTTCGGCATGACACCCACTCCCGCCGGGCTGATAGCCTGGAATACCCCAACGCCGGACCGGCGCTACGGCATCTATCGCAACAATGTCATGGCAAGCCTGACAGCAGCACTCGCCTCGCGTTTTCCCGCCGCAGAAAGCATCGTCGGACCGGATTTCTTCCGGGCCATGGCACGGGCTTTCATCCAGGCCCATCCGCCGTCTTCGCCCGTCCTGCTGATTTATGGTGACGACCTGCCCGATTTCGTCACTGCCTTCGCGCCTGCGCGGGAACTTGCCTATCTGTCCGATGTGATGCGGCTAGAAATCGCCCGCGAGCGAGCCTATCACGCGGCGGATATACCGCCGCTTGATCCCACCGCATTCGCCACGATTGATCCCGCCCGGCTCGGCACGCTTGTCTTCACGCCACACCCCGCTTTGTCGGTGCTCTCCTCACCTTATCCCGTGGTGACGATCTGGGCGATGAACGCCGGCGAACGGCGGCTTGCCCCTATCGATGTTCGGCTGAGTGAACATGCCCTGATCGCCCGCCCGCATCTGACCGTCGAGGTCACTCCACTATCGCCCGGCGGCGCGGTGTTTTTCCACCAGCTCGCCGCCCGCACGGCGCTCGCCACCGCAGCGGAAAGCGCGATGAGCGAACACGCCGATTTCGATCTTTCAGACAATCTCGCGGTGCTGCTCCGCTCGGGAGCCTTTGCCGCCATCAACCAGGACGACATCAATGACGACCGACACCGTGACTGACCTCGCCCAGCCTCTGCCGTATAGGATCATCGGTCAGGGCCTGAAAGCCCTGAACGGCATTCCGAATGATCTGATAGCGCTCATCGCCCGCCTCTCCATCGCCGCCGTCTTCTGGCAGTCTGGACAGACGAAGGTCGAGGGCTGGCAGCTCTCCGACAACGCACTCTATCTCTTCGAGAACGAATACAAGCTGCCGCTCGTCGATCCCTGGCTTGCCGCCCATCTCGCCGCCTTCGCCGAGCACTTTTTCCCGATTCTGCTGGTTATCGGCCTCGTCAGCCGGCTGTCCGCGCTGGCGCTTCTGGCGATGACGCTGGTAATCGAGATCTTCGTCTATCCCGCCGCCTGGCCGACCCACGGCACCTGGGCCGCCTGCCTGCTGTTCATCGCGGCACGCGGGCCGGGACGGGTCTCGCTGGATGAGGCTATCGCAAGAGGATTTGCCCGATCACCGTGGAGGGCTTGATCGAGGTTGCTTGGCTCTTAAAGGGATGCGAACGCCGCCCCTTTACTCTGATTTGTCTAAACCACTGATTTCTAAACTTTTTGTGGCATAATATCGTTATTTTGGAACATCTGCTGCTTCTGGTTCCGTTATTAGCTGCCGACTAAGATGGCTCAGCGCGCAAATTGCTGCATGTGATCTGCTCCTGCTCAAAGTCATGCCAGTCGCACCGAAGCAATCAGCTCTTCTACCACACCATCTCTCTGGAAATATTGTAATCTTCGTGCTACATATCCGGCCAATCTGTAGCGCGAAGGTAGCAAATGCCGACACCTCATATCCCTCTAGCCGCTGTGCGGCGAGCGCTGCGCAAACTGGGCGCAGACATTCACGACGCACGCCGACGTCGCCGCCTGCCTATGGCGGTAGTAGCCGAACGTGCCTTCACCTCACGTTCAACGCTTCAAAAGATCGAGGCCGGCAACACCAATGTCAGCATCGGCATCTATGCAAGCGTCCTCCAGGCACTCGGCCTGCTAGGTGGCCTGAGCCAAGTCGCCGACATCAGTAACGACAGCGTCGGCCAGGCTCTGGCCAGTGCGGAGTTGCCCAAGCACGCTCACCCAAAGCGATCGCCGGGATCGTCAGTCGATGGCTGATTTTGAAGTTCATCTCGACCTTCTCGGCCGCACACGTCCAATCGGTCTGGCGCGGAGCAATCGCGTCCGTGGTGCCGATCCATGCCGAGGATGAGGCGGACACTCCTGCGGGAACCAGGATTGCCAAGCCACGCGCGATCAATCGCGGCTGCCTTCCAAAGCATCTTGTGCGTATCGAGGAGGTGATCGAGCCGGAAAGCCTGATCTGCGCCTGCGGCGGTTGCCTGCATTGTATTGGTGAGGATGTTTCCGGGCGGCTGGACGTGGTCCCGGCACAGTTCCGCGTGAACGTCACCCGTCACACCAAATATGCTTGCCGCGCCTGCACCGACGGTATCGTCGAGGCCGCAGCGCCAGCACGGTTAATCCAGGCAGGGCTGCCGACGGAAGCGACCGTCGCCCATGTGCTGGTCTGCAAGTACGCCGATCACCTTCCGCTCTATCGGCAGGCCCAGATCATGAGCCGCCAGGGCATTGACCTCGACCGATCCACGCTGGCTGACTGGGTCGGTCGGGCAGCTTATGAACTGCGGCCCGTCTTCGATGCGTTGATTGATGACCTGAAGCATTCAACCAAGCTGTTCATGGACGAGACCCGCGCCCCGGTTCTCGCAAAACCAAGACCGGATATTTCTGGGTACTGGCGCGGGATGATCGCCTTTGGGGCGGCGGTGCGCCGCCCGGTGTAGCCTTTACCTATGCGCCCGGTCGCGGTGGCATTCGTGCCGATAGGAATGTGCAGGGATTCTCCGGTATCCTGCAAGTCGACGGTTATGCCGGATACAACAGGCTCATCGCGCCGGAGCGAGTTGGTCCGAACATTCAGCTTGCCTATTGCTGGGCGCACGCCCGGCGCAAACTGGTGGAGATCATTCGTAACGGCTCAGCACCGATTGCCGAGGACGGCGTCAAGCGGATCGGAGAGCTGTATCGCATCGAGGCCGAACTGCGCGGCCTTGATCGGCAGGCTCGTCTCGCTGGGCGGCAAGAGCGGTCAGCGCCCCGTGTGGCAGAACTGCAGACCTGGCTTGTCCACCACCGCCCGCCTCGCAACGAAGTCGCCGCTCGGCGAGGCATTGGCCTACATCGCCAAATACTGGGATGGTCTGAAGCTCTTCCTGACCGATGGACGCATCGAGATCGACAACAAATGTATCGAGCGAACCATCAGACCTATAGCCCTCACTCGCAAGAATGCACCCTTTGCCGGGCACGATGCCGGAGCAGAGAACTGGGCCACCATCGCCTCGCTCATCGAGACGTGCAAGCTCAATTCGGTTGATCCTCTGGCCTACCTGACCGCTACACTCACCGCCATCGTGAACGGACACCGGCAGAGCCGTATAGCTGAGCTTTTACCTTGGAATCATTCGATCTTGGAGCGGCCCAAGAGGCGACAGTAGCGGGGCAGATGGCTGCGCGCGGATGTACGCAGCCACGTTGTTCAGTGCAGTGAGGCGCTTGCCGCAAGCCGCTCATCCTTGTCGTGCAGCGCGAAGCGGTCAATCATGTCGGCACTCGCTTCGTTGAAGCCGAGGACCTCGACCTCGTCGCCCGCCTGACGGAACTTCAATACGATCTTGTCCAACGCGCCAATTGCGGTGATGTCCCAGAGATGGGCCTTTGTCAGATCGATGGTGATCCGCTTACCCTTATCCGTGAAGTCGAACGCATGGATAAAGGCTTCCGCCGACGCAAAGAAGACCTGCCCCACCACTGCATAGGTGACACTGTTTTGTTCGGCATCCTCCACGCGCGTGACCCTGAACAGACGGGCTACCTTACCAGCAAAAAAGATGCCGGACAGCAGGACGCCAACGATCACGCCCTTTGCCAGATCATGCGTTGCGACGACAGTGATGACCGTCGCCAGCATGACGACGGATGATGGAAGCGGATGGCGTCTCAGGTCGAGGATCGACCGCCAGGAGAAGGTGCCAATGGAAACCATAATCATAACCGCAACAAGCGCAGCCATGGGGATGATCTGAACGAGGTCGTTAAGGACGACGATCAGGAACAACAGGAAAGTACCCGCGACGAACGTTGAAAGCCGTCCTCGACCGCCAGATGTTACGTTGATGACCGACTGTCCGATCATGGCGCATCCGCCCATGCCGCCGATCAGTGCCGAGGCGATGTTCCCCGCGCCCTGTCCAACGCATTCCTGGCTCTTGTTGCTCGGCGTGTCCGTCATATCGTCGACGATCTGCGCGGTAAGTAGCGATTCCAGCAGTCCTACGGCAGCGAGCGTCACTGAATATGGGAAGATGATCTGCAGCGTTTCCCAGGTCAACGGAACCTGCGGAAGCATCAGGAATGGGATCGAAGACGGAAGTTCGCCGAGGTCGCCGACGGTGCGCAGGTCCATGCTAAACCACCATGCCATGGCTGTGAGGACCGCGATGGCCACGAGCGGCGATGGAATAGCCTTGGTCACGTATGGAAAGAGATAGATGATGACGAGGCCGCCTGCGATCATCACGTAGGTAAGCGTCGGGACCCCTATGAGTTCGGGCAACTGGGCCATGAAGATCAGGATCGCAAGGGCGTTGACGAAGCCCGTGATGACAGAGCGGGAGACGAAGCGCATCACGCGGCCGAGCCTTAGCCACCCCGCGACGATCTGAATGACGCCCATCAAGATGGTGGCGGCGAACAGATACTGAAGACCGTGCTCTTTGACCAACGAGATCATGACGACAGCGGTCGCAGCCGTGGCGGCAGAGATCATGCCCGGCCGACCGCCCACAAAGGCCGCTACGCAGGCGATTGCGAAGGAGGCGTAGAGGCCGACCTTCGGATCGACACCCGCGATCACGGAGAAGCCAATCGCTTCCGGGATGAGCGCGAGGGCGACGACGATGCCCGACAGCACGTCGCCACGGATGTTGGAGAACCACTCCTGACGGTAGTTTGAAAGAGTTCGCATTGATGATTTTTCACAGTTGATGCAACGGCCCGAGCGAAACTCGGTCCTCGAAAACGGAATAGGTTGCGTTGCTGTGTTGTCTGGCGGATCGGCGGCCAGAAGAGCCACCCGGAGTTTCACCGGGTCCTTGTGGATGACACTAAGTAGCTCACGCAGTCCAATTTTGCAATTGCGTCTCAGTCTGAACCCGCTCGCCACAAAAAATAGGCTGCGGCGACAAGGTGCGGGTATGACACCGGTTACGAAACTGGGGGCGCTTGTCCGAACGTCCGCTATGGAGGCGCAAAGCAGTCGTTGAGCGTTAACGTCGGTCGGGATAGAGCAAAATGCCTGATCAGCGTCTTCACTTTGATGAGACCCGAACCACCGACCCCGCGATTTTCCCCAAGCTAGTGTTCAGTCCCGGCATTTGGTGGATTGGATCGAGGATGAATCGCTCATGCTCTGAAGTCCAGCGTTAGCAGATGAACTCGTATGGGGTGAGCCCCTTCAGGGTCTTCAGACGCCTGCCGAAATTGTAGGCTTGTTGAATACCGGCCGCATTTGACCCAGTTTTTCATTTGGCCCTACCCCTGTCGCAGCGAAGCGAAGGTTTGGGATCAGAAGCAATTTTATAGCTATGCGTGGGTCACGATAAACTGCCAACCCGGCTCAAATCCTGGCGATATTCAACACCCAACCATTACCGGATGCTAAACGGAAAATATTTTGCGTTAATGGTGTCATAGATGTCGTTGGACTGGATCGTCTCGAGCGCGGCATTGAACTTGGCGAGCAACTGGCTGTCGGAAGGCCGCAACGCGATGCCGGCTCCATCGCCGAAATATTCGGCGTCCTTGATATCGCCGCCCAGAAACTCGCAGCAGCTTCCCGCCCTAGTATTGGCCAGCCAGTCATAGACCGCAAGCTTGTCTTCCATAATGACGTCGACATCTCCCTCGGCCAAGCCTTTGTACAGGTCTGGCGAAGCCTTAAACACCGTCTTTGAGACATCCCCATAGAACTTCTGGGCATAGGCCTCCTGGGAGGTGCCGGAAGTGACACCGAGCTTCAGGTCCTTGAGGTCATCCGGCGTGGTCCCTGCAATGCCGGCTCCTTTACGGGCGATGAAGACTGACGGGCTGTCGTAGTATTTCTGGGTGAAGGAAACCTTCTCGCGCCGCTCCGCGCTCATCGACATTGACGAGATGATGGCATCGTAGCGTTTGTCCAGAAGACCGGGGATCATCGTCGTCCATTCCTGGATGACGAACTCACATTTCAACTTTGCCGTCTCACAGAGTGCCTTGGCGATCTCGACGTCGAAGCCCTGGAGCTGGTTTACCGAGTCCAGATAATTGAATGGCGGGAATGCGCCCTCGACGGCGACCCGGATCGTATCGTTCTCGGACGCCGAGATGGCCCCGGGCTGGCTGAAGGAGGCAATGGAGACCATGCAGGCAAGCGCCAGAATTTTTCGCCTGTAAGGAGAGTTCAATCGCAGCATGTCGGCCCCTTCATGTGAAAGACGCTCCGGCAGGGACGCATCTGGCGGTGTTGCACACCAACATTCAACAACAAAAAGATTAAAGAGCTGGTTATGTTGAGCGCGCAACTTTCGAACCGCTTGGAAAGCGTTTCGTAAACAATCAGGTGCATGATCGGAAAGATTTTGGGAGACGACTGCGTGCTGGGCCAAGCAGCAACCAGGAGAATGGCTGACAAACGCCCCGGGACAACCTCAGGGTCGATATTGCTGCTGCTTGCCATTAGTGGACTAGCAATTCTCGGGCTGGTTTTCCTGGCAGCGATCTGGGCCGGCTCCGAGAGCGATGCCGCCGCCCTTGATCGACAGCGTCACCTCGTCAACGACCGGCTTGAGGACCAGGTAAAACGGGTGTCTCAGGAGATCCAGATGATCGGCGCAGGCTATGCGTCGTTCCTTGCGGCAGACCCTGCTGCTCTCGAAGAGAAAAACATCGGTCCAAACCGCGGCAGCGGCGCGTCATCCGCCGAAACCTTCGGCAAGATCGCGACGACAGTGTTCGGCTATAACGCCGCTTTCCTGGTCACGTCGTCAGGGGAGCTTGCGCTAAAGGCCGACGCGGAAACGGCACGGCGCTTCAAGTGGGTGCGCCCCCTGCTCCAGCCTCTGATCCACGAGTTGGAAACCGATCAGCCGCAGCCATCGGCATCGGCTGCCAAACCGAGCCGGGTAGAGCTGATGCGGCTTGAAGGCCGTCCCTCGGTTGCCGGCGTCGTGTCAATTGTGGGCGCTTCGTCAGCCGGTGACCATCACCACGGTCAGGGTGCCCTGTTGTATCTCGTCGTCTTCCGCTTCCTTGATGGCGCAACTCTGGACACGATCAGCCGTGAGCAGGGGCTGGCAGGCGCGCGCTACGCCCGCAGTGCTGACCAGGAGCACAACGAGGTTGCCTTCCAGATCGCGGCGACAGGATCCGGCGAACCGATCGGATTCATCATCTGGGAGCCGGATCTTCCTGGCTCGCGGGTGATCGGCCGTCTCGTTCCGGTGCTCTCTATCGCCGGGCTCATCATTGCCGGCCTGTTCTTTGCGCTAATGGGACGATTGCGCAAAAGCCTGAAGGAACTCAGCGCCAGCGAGCACCATGCGCGGCAACTGTCGGTGCACGACGTTCTGACCGGTCTTCCCAATCGAGCGCTGTTTGCAGTCCATCTTGAGCAATGTCTCCCGGATCTTGCGCCGCGTCGCAGACGCGCCGTTATCGCCCTGATCGATCTCGACAAGTTCAAGGAGGTCAACGACAGCTATGGGCATGCCGCCGGCGACGAGCTCCTGCGTGCAGCTGTCGGTCGAATGAGCGCCCTGATCACGCCAGGCGATACCCTTTCAAGGTTCGGCGGCGACGAATTTGCCCTTCTTCTCCCCGACCTCGACGACGCGGATAATGTCTATCTGGCAATCTGCAACGGCATCATCGATGAGTTGAGAAAGCCATTTCAGCTCGACACCGGCGATGCCGCCGTTCAAATCGGATGTTCAATTGGTATCGTTGTCTTCCAGGATGCATCCCATCCAACCAACGAGCTTCTGCGACGCGCCGACGTTGCGCTTTATGAGGCCAAGACCAGCGGGCGGGGGCGGCTGGTCGAGTATGATAGTTGCCTGGACCATCGGGTTGAGGCCCGGGAAAATCTCAAAAACGATCTTCGCCTGCTCCTGGAACAGACTGCCGAGGATCCCGACCTCAAAGTGCGTCCGTCTGCGGCCCGTGTCGGCCGGCTGGAAGTCTATTATCAGGGCGTCTATCATGGCGATGGCAGCGGACGGCTTTCGGGCGCCGAAGCGCTGGTGCGCTGGCACCACCCAACGCTGGGTCTATTGTCGCCGGACAAGTTCATCCCGATCGCCGAAGAAAGCGGCATGATCATCCGGCTCGGCGAATGGGTCCTTCGCGACGCGGCGCAGTCGGCCGCAAGCTGGCCGCCCGCGCTGTCGCTTTCGGTCAACGTATCCCCGTCGCAGATCCACCATCGCGACTTCGACAGCCATATCTTGTCGATCCTGTCGGAGGCCGGCCTGCAGCCTTCGCGACTTGAGCTGGAACTCACGGAGGCCGCCTTGTTCGACATTGACGAAAGAGGCCAGGCGACGCTCGGCCTGCTACGGTCGCATGGCATTCGGATTGCGCTCGATGACTTCGGCACCGGTTTCTCCTCTCTCAGCCATCTCATTCAGTTCAACATCGACCGAATCAAGATCGACCGGTCTTTCGTCAGGCTGCTCGGCACCAAAGCCGAGGGTGCAGCCATCGTATCCGCCATTCTCGAACTTAGCCGCACCCTCGGCAAGGCCACCACGGCCGAAGGCGTCGAGACCGAGGGCCAGAGAGACTTCCTAGTCGCTGCGGGATGCAGCGATCTACAGGGCTACCTGCTCTCCCGTCCCGTGCCCTTGAGCGAATTCCTGGAAAAGATTGACGCCATTCAAGTCGCAGCGGACCGCACTACGATAAACGTCGCTGAGCGAGCTGCAATCGCTTGAGCGCCGAAGGCAAGTGCCGACTTCCCGACCACCAGTGACAGCCCGGTGTCGAGGCGGAAAGCTGAAATAATTTCCGGAACGGTGGCGGGTTTCGGGCCATCAGACGTACGAAAGCCTTTCACGCAGGGACCCGCGGTCTGCAGTTGCTGAGCTTCGCTCAGTTCGTCGTCCGCCTCCTCAAGGGCGGTGGGGCAGCGTTGAGGAGCCTGCGGGCACGAGCGATGCTCATCTTTCGAGAACCGCCGGCGAGCAGGCCGTAATGCCGGGCGTAGGGCAAGCCACGCTGTAAAAGAGGGATCTCAAGTCGCCTTCCCAAGACGTATTGATGAGACGGTTCGTTGAATGTTGCCTTGAACGCGTGAGTTAACAACGGGCGGTCGTTCGCATCGACGAAACTTTTGCAGAAACCTTGCTGTCGTAGCTCAAGCGCCGTCGTGACTAAGAAGGCTTTATGCCGCAAGACAAGGCAGCCTTGGCAGCGCGGATCCTAAATCAGGTATGGGAGGCAGCGTAGTGCACTGAATGCGGCACTCAGTCCATTGCAGGCATATGCGCAGAATGTCGGCGTTCGCCTGGGCACTGCCTATCGCCTTAAAGGTATTTCAACAGGCGACCGGCTAGGCGGATTCCTTAAGCACCTGAAAGCACGGCAATTACCGCCTAGGTTCTATCACAGAACCCTGCGTTTATTGCCCGCGAACCTATGTCAGGAGTGTTAGCGCATTGCAGACCTCTTGGTAGTCAAAGCAAGTCACAACGCTGTCATGCGCAGGTCGGCGATCATGTCCGACAGCCCCTGCGACAATCTGGACACCGGGCCCTCTTGCAATTCATCATTATACATTATATTATATTGAATAATGAATCGGACTACGGAGTCGGTTATGTCTGTCACTAAGATTTCAGAGAAGCTGTGGGTATCGTCGCAGCCGAGCGTCGACGACATCAAGTCGCTGCGCGACGGGGGATTTAAGACGCTGGTCAACAATCGCCCAGACGGCGAGGATTCGGTCCAGCCCGGAACGTCCGTGGAAAGCCAGGAGGCTGAGCGTAGCGGCCTGTCTTACGCTTTTGTCCCGGTCACGCTCGGTACGATCACAGAAGCAGACGTCCAGGCCTTCCAGAAAGCGGTCAACGCGTCGGAAGGACCTGTGCTCGCTCATTGCAAGTCCGGCACGAGGTCGCTCAGCCTCTACCTAATCGGCGAGGTCCTCGACGGCCGGATGGCTGCCGAAGGCGTCGATGAGTTCGGACGCGCCCGTGGCTTCGATACCAGTGCAGCCGCATCCTGGCTCAAGCAGTATGCCACGCGCCGTCCACAGGTGAAGGGCTTCTTCGACAAGCGCACCTGGAGCGTCCAGTACGTCGTGTCCGATCCCGATACGAGCAAGTGCGCCATCATTGATCCGGTGCTCGATTTCGACGAAAAGGCCGGAGCCACCGCGACAATCAATGCCGACGCGATCCTCGACTATGTCCGGGAGAATGGCCTGACGGTCGAGTGGATCCTCGACACCCACCCGCATGCCGACCATTTCTCTGCGGCCCAGTATCTGAAGGAAAAGACCGGCGGCAGAACCGCGATCGGCGAACGCGTCGTCGATGTCCAGAAGCTGTGGAAGGGCATCTATAACTGGCCCGCGCTTGCCACCGACGGCTCGCAATGGGACCAACTGTTCGCCTATGGCGAGACCTTCAAGGTCGGCTCCATTGACGCCAAGGTGATGTTCTCGCCCGGACATACGCTCGCCTCGATCACCTATGTGATCGGAGACGCAGCGTTCGTTCACGACACGCTGTTCATGCCCGACAGCGGCACAGCGCGTGCAGACTTCCCCGGCGGCGACGCCCGCATCCTTTGGAAGTCGATCCAGGATATCCTCGCCCTCCCCGACGAGACCCGCATCTTCACCGGACACGACTACCAGCCGGATGGTCGTGCTCCGCGCTGGGAAAGCACGGTGGCCGAACAGAAACGGTCGAACCAGCATCTCGCCGGCGTGACCGAAGAGCAGTTCGTGGCGCTGCGGACGAAGCGTGACAAGACGCTGCCGTTGCCGAAGCTCATCCTGCATGCGCTGCAGGTGAACATCCGGGGTGGACGTCTGCCGGCGCCCGAAGGCAATGGAAAGCGCTACCTTAAGTTTCCGCTCGACGCGTTACAGGGAGCCGCATGGGGATGAATACCGATCTAAAGAAAATGATGAAAACGGGGCTCTCCCCCGCCGAGATGGCCGGCCGGGCCGGGGATGTCGCCGCACTTCTGAAGACGCTGTCGCACCAGTCGCGTCTGATGATCGTCTGTACGCTCGTCGAAGGAGAGACCTCTGTTGGAGAACTTGAGGAAAAACTGGACATTCATCAGCCGCATCTTTCCCAGCATCTGACGGTGCTGCGGATCTCCGGAATTGTCGAAACACGTCGGGAAGGAAAGCAGATCTTCTACCGTATGACGGAGGAGAAAGCAGCTCAACTCGTCGGTGCCCTCTATGACATATTCTGCGTAAAGGAAGAGACATGAACATCGATATGCAGTCGCTGGCCGGCGGCATGCTGATAGGCGCATCCGCAGTCATGCTCCTTATCCTGAACGGCAGGATCGCCGGGATCAGTGGGATTGTCGGGCGAGTGGCTCAAGGAGTCGGACTGACGACCAATCTCGCCTTTGTCCTTGGCCTGCTACTCGGCCCCCTCGCCTATCTACTGGCATTTGGCGGATGGCCGGCCGTCCGGATTACTGCAACTTGGCCGCTGATTATCATCGCGGGCCTGCTGGTGGGCTTCGGCTCGCGGATGGGATCCGGCTGCACCAGCGGGCATGGTGTGCTCGGGCTTGCCCGCCTGTCGCCGCGATCCATGATAGCCGTCGTCACATTCCTGTCCTCCGGCGTGGTCGCGGTCACCGTCCTGCGAGGCTTGGAATTATGAACAGGAACATCTATCAGTTCGGCTCCGCACTCCTGTCCGGCATCGTTTTCGGTTTCGGCCTGTCGCTTTCGGGCATGCTCAATCCGGTCCGTGTTCAGGGCTTTCTTGACGTCTTCGGGAATTGGGATCCAAGCCTGGCCTTCGTCCTCGGCGGCGCCGTCGCCGTCGCCTTCATTGGCGTACAGGTGATGAAGAAGATGCGCCGCCCGACCTTCGACGACAGCTTCCACTTGCCCACCGATCGCAAGATCGATGCGCCGCTCGTCATCGGATCTGCGCTGTTCGGCCTTGGATGGGGGATCGGCGGTTTCTGTCCCGGCCCTGCCGTCGCCTCTCTATCTGTCGGCCTTCCCCAGACGTTGTTGTTCGTCGTCGCGATGCTGGTCGGCATGACTCTCTATGACAGGGTCTGGAGTAAAAGGATATGAGCGCTTCCGTTCTCGCGGTCGTGGGATCCGGTGGGATCGTCGGTTTCATGCTCGGCCTTCTGGGCGGCGGAGGTTCTATTCTGGCAACGCCGCTCCTAATTTACGTCGTAGGCGTCACGCAGCCGCATATTGCAATCGGAACCGGCGCTCTGGCCGTCTCGGTGAACGCGTTTGCCAACTTTGCGAGCCACGCAGTGAAGGGACACGTCTGGTGGCGGTGCGCGGCCGTCTTCTCAGCACTCGGAGTCCTCGGCGCGCTAGCCGGCTCGAGCCTCGGCAAAGCCATCGATGGAGACCGCTTGATCTTCCTGTTCGGCATCTTGATGGTCGTGGTCGGCACCCTGATGCTCAAACCCAGGAAGGAGGCGCCAACCGAATGCCGGCCGGTGGATCTCAGGATGTGCGCGACCACCGCGGCCGTCGCATTGGCCGCGGGCGTTGCCTCGGGCTTCTTCGGGATCGGTGGCGGCTTCCTCATCGTTCCTGGCCTGATGCTTGCGACCGGTATGCCCATGATCAACGCGATCGGTACGTCGCTCCTGTCCGTCGGTGTATTCGGCCTGGCGACCGCGCTGAACTACGCCGCCTCCGGTCTCGTGGACTGGTGGCTTGCCACAGAGTTTATCGGCGGCGGCGTTGCCGGCGGCCTGCTTGGCATGATCCTCGCAACGCGGCTGGGCGCCCCCAAGAACATCCTCAATCGCTTGTTCGCGACGCTCATATTCGCAGTCGCGGGCTACGTCCTCTACCGAAGCTGGGCGTCCGCGACGGCTTGGTAGCCATGCGATCCTTTCTGTCTTCAGGCAGAACCCGAATTCAAGGTGAGAGAGTGTCAGGTTGTTGGTTTCCGCGCAGAACTGAGCCGGTTAGGCGCATAATTTCCATTGAGAATT
>NZ_CAMLFY010000063.1 GCF_946479415.1 uncultured Shinella sp.
CCGATGTTCCCGGAAAAGGCCAATATCACGCTGGCGCAGGTGACGTCGCCGACGTCCATGACGACGCGGACCTGGGAGCGCGGCGCGGGCTTGACGCTGGCCTGCGGCTCCGCCGCCTGCTCGGCCGGCGTTTCCGGCGCGCGCACCGGGCGCACCGGGCGCAAGGTCGAAATCACGGTCGCCAGCAGCCCGAACCGCGGCAAGCTCACCATCGAATGGCGCGAGGACGACCATGTCGTCATGACGGGACCTGCCGAATGGGAATGGTCAGGCACGCTCGACCCCGTCACCGGCGCCTTCCGCCGCGATGATGATGCCGGGGCGGCCGCCCTTTGAGCGGCGTCGACGTCATAACCTTCGGCTGTCGGCTCAACACCTACGAATCGGAAGTGATGCGCACCGAGGCCGAGAAGGCAGGGCTGAACAATGCCGTGCTAGTCAACACCTGCGCCGTGACCGGTGAAGCCGTGCGCCAGGCCCGACAGGCGATCCGCCGTGCGCGCCGCGACAATCCGCATGCCCGCATCATCGTCACCGGCTGTGCAGCACAGACGGAAAGCGAGACCTTCGCCGCCATGCCGGAAGTGGACGCCGTGCTCGGCAACGAGGAGAAGCTGAAAAGCGCCTCCTACCGCCGCCTGCCGGACTTCGGCGTCTCGGCGGAAGAGAAGCTGCGCGTCAACGACATCATGAGCGTGCGCGAGACCGCGCCGCAGATGGTCGGGCTGATCGACGGCCACGTGCGCGCCTTCGTGCAGGTGCAGAACGGCTGCGACCATCGCTGCACCTTTTGCATCATTCCCTATGGCCGTGGCAATTCCCGCTCCGTGCCGATGGGCGCGGTGGTCGAGCAGGCGCGCAAACTCGTCGAGAGCGGCTATTGCGAGATCGTGCTGACCGGTGTGGACGCCACCAGCTACGGCGCCGACCTTCCCGGCAAGCCGAGCCTCGGCCAGCTTGCCAAGACGCTGCTGAAGCAGGTGTCGGACATCCAGCGCCTGCGCCTCTCCTCGATCGACAGCATCGAGGCGGACGATCATCTCTGGGACCTCATCGCCGACGAACCGCGCTTCATGCCGCATCTGCATCTCTCCTTGCAGCATGGCGACGACCTGATCCTCAAGCGCATGAAGCGCCGCCACTCGGCCGCCGATGCCCGCGCCTTCTGCGGCCGCGTGCGCGCTCTGCGGCCCGATGCAAGCTTCGGGGCCGACATGATCGCCGGTTTCCCGACGGAGACCGAGGACATGTTCGCCAATGCCGCAAGGCTCGCGGAAGACTGCGGTATCGCGCATCTGCACGTCTTTCCCTACAGCCCGCGCCCCGGCACGCCCGCCTCCCGCATGCCGCAGCTCGACCGGGCGCTCGTCAAGGACCGGGCGAGCCGCCTGCGCGACACTGGAAAACGGCTGCACGAAGCCCATCTCGTTTCCATGATCGGGAAACGGGAAATGATCCTCGTCGAGAACAACGGCCTCGCCCACACCGAAAATTTCACGCTCGTCGATGCCGCCGGCCTGAAGCCGCGCGACCTTGTGCCGGTCACCATCACCGGCCACAATGGCAAGCACCTGACGATGCGGCCCGAAAACCGCCTTCTCGCATAACCAGCGGATACCCTTATGGCCCTCGGCTTCATCAAGAAGATTTTTACGTTCGGAAAAGACACCGCCCCTGAGCAGAAGCCGGAGGCCGAGGCCGCCGTTGCAGCACCGCAGGTGGAAGAGGCCGCCCCCGAACAGGTCGTCGAGGACGCCGTCGCTGCCGAAGAGCGCGATGCCCTGCTCGAAGAAGCCGAAGCGGCCAATCCCGAAGCGGCAAGCCACGTCCCCGACGAGCCGGAGCCGGATATTTATCCGCTGCCGCACGCCCCGGCACTGCCGGTCGCCGAAGACCCGGTTGCACCGGCAGAGATGGAAACGGCCGCCGGACCGGCCGATGATATCAGCGACGATGAAGACGCCGTCGCCGAGCAAGAACCGGTTGCGGCCGTAGAGGCTGTCGTCGAGGACGAGCCGGAAGCAGTCGTCGAAATCGAAGACGCCATCGCGCCGACGGACGAAACGACACCGGCCGAAATCGAAGACCCCGTTCTCGAAGAAGTCGCCCGCCTCGAGCCGAAGGCTCTGCCCAAGGGTTTTGCCAGCGCCGAGGACAAGCCGGCCGAAGTGGTTGTCGCGCCGCAGCCGAAGCGCACCTGGTTCCAGCGCCTGCGCGAGGGCCTGTCGCGCACCTCGTCCCAGCTCACCGGCCAGATCACCAGTCTCTTCACCAAGCGCAAGCTGGATGACGACACGTTGCAGGATCTCGAAGACCTGCTGATCCAGGCCGATCTCGGCGTCGAAACAGCGCTGCGCATCACCGATACGCTCGCCTCCGAGCGCTACGGCAAGGATGTCACCGGCACGGATGTCTCGCGCATCATGGCAAGCGAGATCACCAAGGTGCTCTCGCCCGTCGCCAAGCCGCTCGCGCTCGACCTCAATCACAAGCCGCATGTCATCCTCGTCGTCGGCGTCAACGGCACCGGCAAGACGACGACCATCGGCAAGCTCGCCGCCAAGCTTTCGGGCGCCGGCTTGAAGGTCATGATGGCCGCCGGCGATACTTTTCGCGCAGCGGCCATCGAGCAGCTGAAAATCTGGGCGGAGCGCACCGGTTCCGAGATCGTCTCCTCGAAACTCGGTGCTGATGCGGCGGGTCTCGCCTACGAGGCCTATGAACGGGCACGCGAAAAGAAGAGCGACGTCCTGATCATCGACACGGCCGGCCGTTTGCAGAACAAGACGGAATTAATGGCGGAGCTGGAGAAGATCGTGCGCGTGCTCGGCAAGCTCGATCCGGACGCGCCGCACACCGTGCTCCAGACGCTCGACGCCACGACCGGCCAGAACGCCATGAACCAGGTCGAGATTTTCCGAAACGTCGCGGGCGTCACGGGCCTGATCATGACAAAATTGGACGGTACGGCCCGCGGCGGCATCCTTGTGGCCATTGCCGCCAAACACAAGCTGCCGGTCTATTTCATCGGTGTCGGCGAAGGAATCGACGATCTCGAACCCTTCGAGGCCAAGGATTTCGCGGAAGCGATCGCAGGAGTTGGAGCATGAGCAAGGTTTCGCTGGAAACGCCGGCTAAAACCGAGGAGAAGGTCAGCCCGCTCCTCAAGATGGTGCTGGAGCTCGGCCCCCTCGTCGTCTTCTTCTTCGCCAATTCGCGCGGCGAATGGCTGGCGGCGCAATTCCCGGTTCTCGCGGAAATGGGTGGTCCGATCTTCATCGCCACCGGCCTCTTCATGGCGGCGACGGCGATTGCGCTCATCGTCTCCTGGGTGCTTACCCGCACGCTGCCGATCATGCCGCTGATCTCGGGCATCGTCGTCTTCGTCTTCGGCGCGCTGACGCTCTGGCTGCAGAACGATACCTTCATCAAGATGAAGCCGACCATCGTCAATTCGCTGTTCGGCTTCATCCTGCTCGGCGGCCTGCTCTTCGGCAAATCCCTGCTCGGCTACGTCTTCCACGCCGCCTTCAAGCTCGATGACGACGGCTGGCGCAAGCTGACGCTGCGCTGGGGCCTGTTCTTCCTGGTGCTTGCCGTGATGAACGAAGTGGTCTGGCGCAACTTCTCGACGGACTTCTGGGTCGCCTTCAAGGTCTGGGGCACCATGCCCATCACCATCCTCTTCACGCTCGCCCAGATGCCGCTGATCATGCGCCATTCGATCGAGACGCCGGAAGACGGCAAGGCGCCGTAAGGCATTTCTGCAACCGCGCCAGCCATCGGCCGGCGCGGCGATTTTCTGTAAAGCCGATCAGAACGTTGCCGTCATCGGGTCGGGACCGATGCGCTTGCCGTCCTTTTCAAGCGTGGCGAAGGTCGCCATGTCCTCGGCATCCAGCTTGAAATCGAAGACCTTGAAATTCTCCTCGATGCGCGACGGCGTCACCGACTTCGGGATCACGACGAGGCCGTTGTCGATGTGCCAGCGGGTGATGACCTGCGCCGGCGTGCGGCCATGTTTAGCGGCAACCTTGGCGACGACAGGGTTTTCCAGAAGCTGCCCCTGCCCGAGCGGGCTCCAGGACTGCGTGACGATCCGGTGCTTGTCGTGATAGCTACGGGCTTCCTTCTGCGGGAAATCCGGATGCAGCTCGATCTGGTTGATGACGGGCGTAATACCGGTCTCGTCGATCAGCCGCTGCAGATGCTCGGGGTAGAAGTTGGAGACGCCGATGGAGCGGGCGCGGCCATCCTTCTGCAGCTGGATGAAGGCCTTCCAGGTATCGACGAACTGGTCGCGCTTCGGCGCCGGCCAGTGGATGAGGTAGAGATCGACATAGTCGGTGCCGAGACGCTTGAGGCTGGCATCGAAGGCCTTCAGGGTCGAATCGTAGCCCTGCTCGGAATTCCAGAGCTTCGTGGTGAGGAAGATTTCCGGACGCGCGACGCCGGAGGCACGGATACCCTCGCCAACGCCCTCTTCGTTCTCATAGATCGCGGCGGTATCGATGTGGCGATAGCCGGCGCTCAACGCCGCCTTGACGGCCGTCACGGCCGTATCGTTGGGGGTCTGCCACACGCCGAGACCGACCTGGGGAATGCTGTTGCCGTCGTGAAAGAGAATTGTCGGCTGATCGCTCATAGGAATATCTCCATGAAAAGAAATGAACCCGGACGGGTTTTGGGAAGGCGAGGCTGCATATAGGTCGACAGGCGCGGTATTTCAGCGGGGGATCGGCGAAAAGCTTAAAGGGCGCATGCGACCTTACCACGACGCGTCGCCATAGTGCCGGGCACGTTCGGATGGTCTTCACGCAATGTTTAGCAGATGTGATCCGGCGTATCGCGCCCTGCCATATTCGCGCCATGCGCGAATTCGACTGGCTAGGCAACAAAGGGGCCGAACCTGCCATCCCTTCCATTTGAATTTTTGCCCTAACTCCCTTACTTTCCTGGGAAATGCCGAGAGGAAACGCATGACATCCCGCACGATCCTTCTTGTCGATGACGACAACGACCTTCGCGAGACGCTCGTCGAGCAGCTTTCGCTCTACGAGGAATTCACGACGCTGGAGGAAACGACCGCCGGCAAGGGCATCCAGACGGCGCGCGCCAACCAGATCGACCTGCTCATCATGGATGTCGGCCTGCCAGACATGGACGGCCGCGAGGCGGTGAAGCTTCTGCGCAAGGGCGGCTTCAAGGCGCCGATCATCATGCTGACCGGCCACGACACCGATTCGGACACGATCCTCGGGCTGGAAGCCGGCGCCAATGACTATGTGACGAAGCCCTTTCGCTTCGCCGTGCTGCTCGCCCGCATCCGCGCGCAGCTGCGTCAGCACGAAAGCAGCGAAGACGCGACCTTCACGGTCGGCCCCTACACGTTCAAGCCTGGCCAGAAACTTCTGACGCTGGAAAACGGCCAGAAGATCCGCCTCACGGAAAAGGAAGCGGCGATCATCCGCTATCTCTACCGCGCCGACCAGAAGGTGGTGACGCGCGACGTGCTCTTGGAAGAGGTCTGGGGCTATAATTCCGGTGTGACGACCCACACGCTGGAAACCCATGTCTATCGCCTGCGCCAGAAGATCGAGCGCGACCCTTCCAATGCCGAGATTCTCGTGACAGAGAACGGCGGCTACAAGATCGTACCTTAGTGTTTCGCGCAATTCCGGACGGAAAACCGCATCACACTTTTCCTGGAATTGCTTTTTAGGGAGAACCCGCCGTGGCTCTCAGCGACGACATCGCCCTTCTCGCCCGCGTGCCGCTGTTCACGGGCCTTGCCGATGACAAGCTGCGGCTGATGGCCTTCGGCGCCGAACGCCGCCGGCTGGTCGAGGGCCAGACGCTGTTTCGCGAGGGCACCTCGGCCGATTGCGGCTTCGTCGTCGCCCACGGTTCGTTCCAGCTCACCTCGACGCTCCGCGACGGCGCGACGAAGGAAGAGGGCATTGCGGATTACGGCACGCTGCTATCGGAACTGGCGATGATCTCCGCTGTCGAGCGGAAATATACCGCCGTGGCGCTGCAAGACAGCGAGGTCATCCGCATCAACCGCCCGCTCTTCCGCCGCATGCTGGAGGAATATCCCGATGTCGCCGTGCTCGTGGATGCCCGCATCCGCGAAAATCTTTCGGCGATGATCACCCAGATGCGCGGCCTCGCCCGGCGTTTCGCGTAAGGCCAAGCCCCGCGTCCGGCTGCCGGCCGCCTTCTCCCCGCCCGCGGCGGGGCAATCGCATAAGAAAACCCCCCTCTGCCTGCCGGCATCTCCCCCACAAGGGGGGAGAAGGATAGAGGCATGCTCTTCGTTCGATTTTTAAATGTCGAGGGTGCCGCGATGGAAGTCCCTCCCCCTTGTGGGGAGGGATTTAGGGAGGGGTCTTCGCCGTAGGCGATAAGCCCTGCCGCTTGCGGGGAGAAGGTTAGGATGAGGGACAGGCAATCCTCAGAAATCGAATTCCGCAATGACAGGCACGTGGTCCGACGGCCGTTCCCAGCCGCGTGCTTCGCGGATGACCGAAATGTTGGTGAGATGCGGATCGAGGTCGGCCGAGGACCAGATATGGTCGAGGCGGCGGCCCTTGTTGGCGGCCTGCCAGTCGGCCGAGCGGTAGCTCCACCACGTATAGAGCTTCTCCTCCGCCGGCACCTTGCGGCGCATCAGGTCCACCCAGGCGCCCTTGGTCATCACGTCGATCAGGCCCTCGGTCTCGATCGGCGTGTGGCTGACGATCTTGAGGAGCTGCTTGTGCGACCAGACGTCATGCTCCAGCGGCGCGATGTTGAGGTCGCCTACGAGGATCGAGGAAATCCCGGCCTCGGCTTCGGCGTGCAAAAGCTTCATCTCCTCGATGAAATCGAGCTTGTGGCCGAATTTCGCGTTGATCGTGCGGTCCGGCTCGTCGCCGCCGGCCGGCACATAGAAATTGTGCACGCGGATCGACTTGCCGCGGTGATGGAGGAGCACCGAGACATGGCGCGCGTCGCCGACGCCGCAATAGTCGCGCCGCTCGACGATCTCGGTCAGCGGCAGGCGGGAAATGGTGGCGACGCCGTGATAGCCCTTCTGGCCGTGCATGACGATATGCTCGTAGCCGAGTGCCTTCAGCGGCTTGGAGGGAAACTGGTCGTTCGGGCACTTGGTTTCCTGCAGGCACAGGATATCCGGCGAGAACGTCTTCAGGAAATGCTCGACGAGCGGCATGCGCAGCCGCACGGAGTTGATGTTCCAGGTCGCGATCGAAAGTGCCATGCGGGTCCGCCTCAAAAAACATCCGGCCCGTCGAGCGGGCCGGTTTCAGGGCGTCTTAGAGCATTTCCGGCCGAAACGGAAACGCCGATTACTTGGCGCCGCGCTGGCGGACTTCGTCATAGGGGATCGTGAACACCTTGTCGTCAAGCGGGATGCCGGTCTTCACGTTGAAGATCATCACCGAGGTGTCCTTGCCCTGGGCATCGGTGATCGTCCACTGGCGCAGGTCGTAGGTCTTCGGGTCGAACATCATGGTGATGGTCGAATCGCCGAACATGTTGCGGTCGCCGAGCACGATCGTCGTCAGATCGGCCTCTTCCTTGACGGAGCGCACCATCTTGGCCGAGAGGTCGATCTTCTCGCCGAGCAGCAGGTTCAGCGGCGTCTTGGAGAGCGGGTAAAGATCCCAGGTCTTTAGCTTGCGGTTGCCGATGACGACGGAGCGTCCGTCGGCGATCACGCGCATCGGCGAGGGATCTTCGTAGTTGAAGCGGATCTTGCCCGGACGGTCGATGAAGAACTTGCCGCCGGTCTGCTCGCCGCGCGGGCCGAACTGCACGAATTCGCCGGCCATGGTCTTCACCGAGGCGAAGTGATCGGCGATCTTCTGGGCAGCGGCACTGGCCTGGGCGGAGGCCTCGACGGGCGACAGCAGCGAAAGGCCGGCAGCGAATGTCAGGGCCATGAGGCCGGTGAAGCTGCGGCGCGTCAGCGTTGCGGCTTTTTCGGATCGGTTCATCTTGGTCTCCTTCATGCGTTTTTCATGCGGGCCAAACGCGGCGCCATAATGGCACTCAGCCCTGACGCGAGACTTGCCGGTCGAAACGTCGCAGAAGGCACTCCGTTCCCGGTCATCGTCCCGAAATTTCGTCTTCCGTCGGCACGAGGATTTCGCGCTTTCCGGCGTGGTTGGCGGGGCCGATCAGCCCCTCCTTCTCCATGCGCTCGATCAGCGAGGCGGCACGGTTGTAGCCGATGCCAAGACGGCGCTGGATATAGGACGTCGAGGCCTTGCCGTCGCGCAGCACCACGGCGACCGCCTGGTCGTAGGGATCGTCGGAATCCTCGAGGTTCGCCGTGCCGGCCGGACCGTGTCCGTCATCGCCGTCCTCGTCGTCATCCTGGGTGATGGCATCGAGATATTGCGGCGCGCCCTGCGCCTTGAGATGCGCGACCACGGCCTCCACCTCGCCGTCCGAGACGAACGGGCCATGCACGCGCTGAATGCGCCCGCCGCCCGCCATGTAGAGCATGTCGCCCATGCCGAGCAGCTGTTCGGCGCCCTGTTCGCCGAGAATGGTGCGGCTGTCGATCTTCGACGTGACCTGGAAGGAGATGCGCGTCGGGAAGTTCGCCTTGATCGTGCCGGTGATGACGTCGACCGACGGACGCTGCGTCGCCATGATGACATGAATGCCGGCGGCGCGCGCCATCTGGGCGAGGCGCTGCACGGCGCCTTCGATATCCTTGCCGGCGACCATCATCAGGTCGGCCATTTCGTCGATGATCACGACGATATAGGGGATCGGCTGCAGGTCGAACTCTTCCGTCTCGTACATGGCCTCGCCAGTCTGGCGGTCGAAGCCGGTCTGCACGGTGCGGGCAATCGTCTCGCCCTTGGCCAGAGCCTGCTCGACGCGGCTGTTGAAGCCGTCGATGTTGCGCACGCCGATCTTGGACATCTTCTTGTAGCGCTCCTCCATCTCGCGCACCGTCCATTTCAGGGCGACGACCGCCTTCTTCGGATCGGTGACGACGGGGGAGAGCAGGTGCGGGATGCCGTCATAGACGGAAAGTTCCAGCATCTTGGGGTCGATCATGATCAGGCGGCACTGCTCCGGCTTCAGGCGGTAGAGCAGCGAGAGGATCATGGTGTTGATGGCGACAGACTTACCCGAGCCGGTCGTACCCGCAACGAGCAGATGCGGCATCTTGGCGATGTCGGAAATAACCGGCTCGCCGCCGATCGTCTTGCCGAGCGCCATGGCCAAACGCGCCTTCGACGTTTCGAAATCGCGGGATGCGATCAGTTCGCGCAGATAGACGGTCTCGCGGCTCTGGTTCGGCAGTTCGATGCCGATGGCATTGCGGCCGGGCACCACGGCGACACGGGCGGCGATCGCGCTCATCGAGCGGGCGATATCGTCGGCAAGGCCGATGACGCGCGACGACTTGATGCCGGGCGCCGGCTCCAGCTCATAGAGGGTGACGACCGGGCCGGGGCGAACATGAATGATCTCGCCCTTGACGCCGAAGTCTTCCAGCACGCCTTCCAGCATGCGGGCATTCTGCTCCAGCGCATCGGCCGAAAGCGTTGCGTCGCGCACCTGGCCGCGTGGTTCGGCGAGCAGGTGGATCGGGGGCAGCTGGAAGCCGTCGGGACCAACGAAGGAGGACTGCGCTTCGCGCTCGATGCGCTGGCCGGGCTTCGGGCGGGATGCGGCCGGCACGACGCGGGCATTGGCGGCGGGTGCCGGCTGGCGGGCCGGCGCGCGGCGCGGCGCCCAGTCGGCGGCGATATCGTCGGAATCCTCATCCGGCAGGATGCCGCTCGGATGCGCCAGACGTTCGTCCCTGTCGAAGGGCAGGTCGTCATCCTCGTCGTCGAGCGCGATAGACGGGGCATTGACGGCGCGGCGACCGTCCATCGAGGGTTCGACGCGCTCGGAGGAACGCGGCGCGGCGCGGGCGCGCACCGGCTCGTTCAGCGTGCCGAATTCGTCCTCGTTGAAATCATAGGGCTGCTCGATGCCGCGCGCCTTGCGGCGCTGGCCGGTCAGGCCGAAAATGCGGCGAACACGCGCCTGTCCCGTGTACCAGGCATGCGTCATCGCGCCGGCAAACACGGTAAGCGGGCCTTCCCGCTCCTCGTCATCCTCTTCCTCTGCAACCGTGCGGGCACGGCTCTGGACAGGAACGGGCGCGAAATCTTCCTCGTCGTCGATCGTCACGCTGCCGATGAGGCCGGCGCTGAACACCATCAGCCAAGCCGCCGGAAGGGCAATGATGCCGCCGAGAATACTGGCCAGCATGCCTGTCGGATAGGCGCCGGTGAAGAGGGCGGGAAAGCGCAGGATCATGTCGCCGAAGACGCCGCCAAGCCCCGTCGGCAGCGGCCAGGTGACGGGACCGGGCACGCAGGCGAGGGCCGCCGAAGCGAGGATCGCGCCGCCGAGCCAGGCGGCCGCGCGCTGCGGAATACGGTTGAAGTGACGGCCGCTGATCAGCCCGATCGCCCAGGCGACGACGGGCAGCAGCGCAATCACGCTGGCAAGGCCGAAGAACTGCATGAAGAGGTCGGCGAAGACGGCACCGGGATAGCCGAGCAGGTTCACGGGCGTGCCGCTCGAGGCATAGGACAGGCTGGGGTCCGAGACGTTCCAGGTGGAGAGCGCCGCAATCGCCAAGGCGAGGCTGAGGAAGATGGCCAGCCCGAAAAGGATCTGCGCCTGCCGCCAGACGAATGCCGACAGAACGAAACGGTCGTGACGGTTGTCCAGCCCTGCCGAAATGCTTCTGCTCATGGTTACAGCCTGTGCCCACGCAATGAAATACGCACCTTCTCCACGCGATTCGCGGATGTGCCTGACTGCAAACCCTACGAAGGAAGCCTTAATGCCATATTAACCATGCCACCCCCCGTCATGGTTTCTGTGCCGTAAACGAAAAAGACCCGGACCAGGGTCCGGGCCAAGGCGGTCTGGTTTCCCAGGCCGCGACGGGCTGATGGCGGCGACCCTTTCGAGCCGCCGCGATTGTTTTACGAGTGGTAGGCCGCTTCGCCGTGCGACGAGAGGTCGAGACCTTCGCGTTCGGCTTCGACCGAGACGCGCAGGCCGACGACGAGATCAACGACCTTGTAGAGGATGGCCGAGACGACGCCGCACCAGACGATGGTGATGACGACGGCGGTGAGCTGGGTCGTGAACTGCGAGGCGATCGAGAAGTCGGCAGCACCCGTGCCGCCGAGCGAGGGGGCAGTGAAGATGCCCGTACCGAGCGCGCCGACGAGGCCACCGATACCATGCACGCCGAAGACGTCGGCCGTGTCGTCGTAACCGAACTTGTTCTTCACGACGGCGACGAAGAAGTAGCAGATCGGCGAGGCGATAAGGCCGAGCACGATGGCGCCGAACGGGCCGACGGAGCCGGCAGCCGGGGTGACGACCACGAGGCCGGCGATCATGCCCGAGGCCGCACCGAGCAGCGAGGCCTTGCCGCGGGTGAAGGCTTCGACAACCGACCAGGCGAGGATGGCGGCAGCGGTGGCGACGAAGGTGTTGACGGTGGCCAGAACCGCGCCGCCCGAAGCTTCGAGGTTCGAGCCGGCGTTGAAGCCGAACCAGCCGAACCACAGCATGGCGGCACCGACGAGGGTGAGCGTCATGGAGTGGGGAGCCATCATGTCCTTGCCGAAGCCGGTGCGCTTGCCGACCATGATCGCGCCGATGAGGCCTGCGACGCCGGCATTGATGTGCACGACGGTGCCGCCGGCGAAATCAAGCGCGCCCATGTTGAAGATCAGGCCATTGCCGTCCCAGACCATGTGGGCGATCGGGAAATAGACGAAGGTGGCCCAGAGCACCGTGAAGAGGATGACGGCCGAGAATTTGATGCGCTCGGCGAAGGCGCCGATGATCAGCGCCGGCGTCAGAGCGGCGAAGGTCATCTGGAACAGCATGAAGATGTATTCCGGAATGACGACGCCGTCGGAGAAGGTCGCCGCCGTGCTGTCGACGGTAATACCCGACAGGAACATCTTGGCAAAGCCGCCGAAATAGGGGCTGGTCGAGCCGCCGAAGGCGAAGGAATAGCCGTAGGTGACCCAGATGATCATCATGAGGGCGCCGATGACGGTGCACTGCATGAGAACGGACAGCATGTTCTTGGCGCGGACGAGGCCGCCGTAGAACAGCGCAAGGCCGGGGATCAGCATGAAAAACACGAGCAGCGTCGACAGGAACATGAAGACCGTATCGGCCTTGTCCGGAACGGGTGCGGCGGCAGCGGCTTCGGTTGCGGCGGGCGCCGCTTCCTGGGCGAAGGCGACCACGGGCGCAAACACGGCCGCCGTGGCGGCAGCCACGCGGGAAAGGGTATGAGAAAGCGTAAATGACGACATTGTAACTGGGCTCCCTGAAAGGCCGTTTGCTTAGAGCGCTTCGGTGTCGGTTTCGCCGGTGCGGATGCGCACGGCGTGGTCGATGGCGTAGACGAAGATCTTGCCGTCGCCGATCTGGCCGGTCTTGGCGGCCGATGCGATCGCCTCGACGGCCTTGTCGACGAGGTCGCCCGGCACGGCGATCTCGATCTTCAGTTTCGGCAGGAAGCTGACGGCATATTCGGTGCCGCGGTAGATTTCCGTGTGGCCCTTCTGGCGCCCGTAACCCTTCACTTCGGTCACGGTCAGGCCCTGGATGCCCACGGCGGTGAGGGCTTCGCGCACCTCGTCGAGTTTGAACGGCTTGATAATGGCCATTACGATTTTCATCTGGTTTCCCATCCTTCGTGCTTGTCCCCCAGCCGGGGCCATGTCTCTGGCCGTTTGCAGATGCAACGACTGAGACCTACACATTCAAGGGGCGTGCCAGATTCGAACGGCTCAGCTAAAATACTGAATTTAAATCGATAAAAATGACATTCTCGCTGCGGCGCAAAAAATCACCACTACGAATGATCAAAAAATAAGCGATAAAAGTATTATGAATAAATTTTAGTCAGTTGCCTTTTTCCGAATCAGCCCTTCCTGGGCGACGGAGGCAAGCAGGGTGCCGGAACGGCTGAAAATTGCGCCACGCGTCATTCCGCGCCCGCCGAAGGCCGAGGGACTGTCCTGGCTGTAGAGCAGCCAGTCGTCGAGAACCGGCGGGCGATGGAACCACATGGCATGGTCGAGGCTCGCCACCTGCAGCCTGCGGTCCAGCACGGAGGTGCCGTGCGCGAAGAGCGAGGTGTCGAGCAGCGTCATGTCGGAGAGATAGGCCAGCACCGCCGCCTGCAAATGCCGTTCGGCCGGCACCGGCCCCGTCGTGCGCACCCAGATGTTCTGCCTCGGCTCCAGCTTCTCGGCGGAGAAATAGTGATCGAGCGCGACGGGGCGCAGCTCGATCGGCCGCGGACGTTCCCAATAGGCACGGATATGCGAGGGCGCCTGCGTCAGGAACCGCTCCTTCAGCTCCGCCTCCCCGAGCAGGTTTTCCGGCATCGGCACATCCGGCATCGGCGCCTGATGTTCGAAACCGTCCTCGTCGTCCTGGAAGGACGCGGTCATGAAATAGATCGGCTTGCCGTGCTGGATGGCCGTGACCCGGCGCGTGGAGAAGGAGCCGCCGTCGCGGATGTTCTCCACGTCGTAGATGATCGGCACTGAGGGATCGCCCGGCCGTACGAAATAGGCGTGAAGCGAATGTACGAAACGCCCTTCCGCCACCGTGCGCGTCGCCGCGACCAGCGCCTGGCCGATCACCTGCCCGCCGAACACCCGCTGCCAGCCGACCTGCGGGCTCTTGCCGCGAAAGAGCCGTGCCTCGAGCTGCTCGAGATCGAGCGTTTCGATCAGAAGGTCCATGGCGGGGTTCTTGGGCTGATGGCGCGACATTTGGACGTGGCTCCGATACATGGCCTGAGGTAGGAAAGCGGCCCCTCCTCCTCTATATAGGGGGAAACAAGACCTCAAGCGGCGAGGAGCCTCCCCATGACCGACGCGACCAAGCCCGACGCCTCCCCCGACGCGCCCTTGCTCGACGTGCTCGTCGCCGGTGGCGGCTATGTCGGCCTGTCGCTGGCCGTCTCGATCAAGAAGGCCGCGCCGCACCTTGCCGTCGAGGTCGTCGATGGCGCGCCCGCGCACGTCTGGCAGAAGGACGAACGCGCCTCGGCCATCGTCGCGGCCGCACGCAACCTGCTCGACGTGCTCGGCGTGTGGAACGAGATCGCCCCGGAGGCCGAACCGATCCGCCGCATGGTCATCACCGATTCGCGCACCGCCGATCCCGTGCGCCCTGTTTTCCTGACCTTCGAGGGCGCCGGTTCCGGCGATGACGGCCAGCCCTTCGCCCATATGGTGCCGAACCGCGCCATGACCGGCAGCCTGCTACGCCAGGCCGAGATTCTCGGCATCCCCGTACGCTGGTCGACATCGGCCGAGGGTTTTGCCACCGGCCAGCACGCGACCGACGTCACCCTTTCCGACGGTTCCGCGCGAAAAACCCGCCTGCTCGTCGCCTGCGACGGCGTGCGCTCGAAACTGCGCGACATGGCGGGCATCAAGACCGTGCGCTTCGATTACGGCCAGTCCGGCATCGTCACCACCGTCGAGCACGAGCGCCCGCATGACGGCACGGCGGAGGAACATTTCCTGCCCGCCGGCCCCTTCGCCACGCTGCCGCTCACCGGCAATCGTTCCTCGCTCGTCTGGACCGAGCGCACGGAGGACGCCCGCCGCCTCGTCGAAAGCGACGACCTCGTCTTCGAGGAAGAGCTGGAACGCCGCTTCGGCCACAAGCTGGGCGCGCTGAAGGTCGTCGGCGGCTGCCGCGCCTTCCCGCTCGGCCTCACACTTGCCCGCGCCTTCATCGCCCCGCGTTTCGCGCTGGCGGGCGACGCCGCGCATGGCATCCATCCGATTTCCGGACAGGGCCTCAATCTCGGCTTCAAGGATGTGGCCGCACTCGCCGAAACCATCGTCGAGGCCGACCGCCTCGGCCTCGATATCGGCGCCGTCTCGGTTCTGGAACGCTACGAGACCTGGCGCCGCTTCGACACGGTCCGCATGGGCGTCACCACCGACGTGCTGAACCGCCTGTTCTCCAACGACGCAACACCGATCCGCGTGCTGCGCGACATCGGCCTCGGCGTCGTCGACCGCCTGCCCGGCCTCAAGCCCTTCTTCATCCGCCAGGCCGAAGGCACCACCGGCGGCGGTCATCCGCGCATGCTGGTCGGCCAGCGGATTTGATCCGCGGCTGCTTGCTGCCACGGTCGCTCCATCCTCTTCGTCATCCTCGGCCTTGAGCCGAGGATCCATGCCACAAGCACGACGGTGGGGATGCGTGGATCCTCGGCTCAAGGCCGAGGATGACGGAGGAGAGGGCTGTGTTCAAAGCCCCCAACCGCCCCTCAATCCTTGATTTCCCGCGCCTCGGAAATCAGCATGATCGGGATACCGTCGCGGATCGGATAGGCGAGCTTGGCCTTTTCGGAAATCAGTTCCCCGGCCTCAGCATCATAGTGCAGCCGCCCCTTGGTGAGCGGGCAGACGAGAAGTTCGAGCAGTTTGGGCGCGACCCGGCTGGTGTTGTCGTCCATTAGTCCCACCCTATTGCAGCCGCGTATCCACATCACCGTAGCTGCGCGCCAAAACGATCTCGGTGATGGCGATCAGCGTTTCCGCGCGGGTTTTCAGGTCCGGTGCTTCCAGCAGCGCCTGCTTTTCGGCCGGGCCATAGGGCGACATCATCGCCATGGAATTGACCAGCGTCGTGTTGCTCGCCCGCTCCACGCTCTCCCAGTCCGCCTCCAGCTTGTTGGCATCGAGATAGGCCTTGAAGGCGGCGAGCAGCGCGTCACGGTCGACGGTCTTCTCGTCGTCCTGGGCGGAGAGATCGCCGATGAAGGGCGCGATGCGGAAACTGCGGTAGGATTTCGTGCTGGCGGCTTCCTCCAGCAGGCGGTAACGGCACACGCCGGTGAGCGAGACCACATAGCGCCCGTCACCCGTTTCCGCGAAGGAGGTGATGCGACCGATACAGCCCACCTTGCAAAGCTCGGGATTGTCGTGACCGGTCTCATCCGCGCGGTGCTCGCCGAAAACCGGTTGCACCATGCCGATCAGCCGGTGCGCGGCGAGCGCGTCGTCGAGCATGGAGAGATAACGCGGCTCGAAAATGTTGAGCGGCAGCTGGCCGCCGGGCAGGAGAAGCGCCCCCGTCAGCGGAAAGACGGGGATCGTCTCGGGCAGGTCCGCCGGCTTCAGATAGCGCGCATTTCCCACATGCATGGCATTGCCTTCCATTCCATGGCGCGGTGCTGCGTCCAGCTCCTCCGTCCCGGCCCCTCGCCGACGCGCCTTCTCCGAATGTGGGGCGGGCGCGCCGTTTCTCAAGGGATGCCGCTCTGTCGCGGGCAAAAAACCTCAGGAAAACAGGATCGACGAAAGCTTGCGACGGGCCGACATCGTCGCCGGGTCCTTCGGGCCCCAGACGTCGAAAAACTGCAGCAGTTCGCGGCGCGCACCGTCGTCCTCGAAGGCGCGGTCGCGCTTCATGATATAGAGCAGGTGCTCGGCCGCCGCCTGGCGGTCGCCCTCGACATTGCGGATCTTCGCAAGGCTCAGCCGGGCGGCATGATCGTCGGCATTCGCGGCCAGCGCCTGCTCGAGTGCAGCGGGATTGCCGAGCTTGCGCGCTTCCTCGATCTGGCCGAGCTTCTTGAGAACGGCGACGACGGCGGGATCCGCCGCGACCGCGTCCGGCAGGTTGCTCAGCGTCTGGCGGGCGTTCTCGATCTGATCGACGGCGATCATGCAATCGGCGATGCCGGCCAGTGCCACGGCATTTTCCGGGTCCGCCTGCAGCAAGGCGCCATAGAGATCGGCGGCACCGGCGACATCGCCGGCATCGAACAGCGTCTTGGCTTCGGCGAGCAGCGCCTCGATCTCGGCCTTCTCATCGGCGCCCGCAGGACCGGCGACCTTGTCGATGAAGTCGCGGATCTGGCTTTCCGGCACCGCGCCCATGAAACCATCGACCGGCCGGCCGCCGACGAACGCGACGACGGCGGGAATGGACTGGATGCCGAGCTGGCCGGGAATCGACGGATGATCGTCGATGTTGAGCTTGACGAGCTTCACGCGGCCGGCACTTTCGCGCACGACCTTTTCGATGATCGGCTGGAGTTGCTTGCAGGGGCCGCACCAGGGCGCCCAGAAATCCACCAGAACGGGCTGCTGGCGCGAGGCTTCCATCACGTCGCGCGAGAAATTCGCCGTCGTCGTGTCCTTGATCAGGTCGTCCGCCGCCGGAGCCGCGCCGCCGCCATAGTTCGCCGAAACGTTCATCTGGCCGCCATAGGACGATGCATAGGGGTTTTCGCCTGCACTCATGGTCTCTCCTGTGGCGCCGAGCGCCTGAATCACGTGTCTGCGCCCAAAATCGTATGTCAGGCGGTGACTTTCAAGACAAGCGGCTCATGTCCCGTCGCCTCGATGAAGCGCAACAGGTCCTTCGAGCCGATCGAGGTCGTCGCGTCGTTGCGCAGCGGATGGCAGTTGATCGTGTCGTATTGCATGAGATCAGTGTCGATGATCATCTTTACCTGACGCCCGGTATCGTTGAGCACGCCGAAGGCAGTGACGGCACCGGGAATGACGCCGAGATATTCCATCAGCTTCTCCGGCTTGCCGAAGGAGACCTTGCTCGCCGCACCGATGACCGTGTGGATGGTCTTCAGGTCGATGGTCGCGTGCTCCTCGACGGTCATCAGGAAGTAGTTGTCCTTCTTGTCCTTCACGAAGAGGTTCTTCGTGTGGCCGCCGGGGATTTCATCGCGCAGCGCCACCGATTCGGCGACGGTGAAGACCGGCGCATGCTCCTTGGTCGAATGGGCAATGCCCAGCCCGTCGAGAAACTGGAAAAGATCCTTGTCGGTCTTCGGCTGCTGTTCGCTCATCTCATCGTTCCCGGCGTGAATTATCCCTGCCCGCTGATAGGGCTTCGATCCCGTCAACGCAACCGCCTCAGAATCCGGCGCTTTGAAAGGCGCTGTAATTTTTTCTTCAAAATCCGAAATTTCCCTGTTGCGTTTTAAAAAGGCTTGGGCCATATACCGCCCGTCGCCGCAACGCAGCGACCTTCGGCCAAGCGATCTACCCCAGGCCGTCGTAGATGAGCGGGTGTAGCTCAGGGGTAGAGCACAACCTTGCCAAGGTTGGGGTCGGGCGTTCGAATCGCCTCACCCGCTCCATTCTTCCAAGACGTCGCAAGCCTCGGTTCGCCGGGGCTTTTTTGTTTTCTGGCTTTCTCAGCTTTGTGCGTAACACGCAAAATTCCCCAATAAAAAAGCCAGCCACCGGTTCACAGTTGCTGGCTTTTTTTGATTCGAAACTTGCTACGCGGTTTATGCCGCCCGGCGCTGCTGCTGCGTAAACTGACCGCGCCCTTCCGCGATGTGGAACTGCGACAGCGCCGTCTGGAGTTGGGCGGCTTCGCTGGCCAGGACCTGGCTGGCGGCCGTGGTTTCCTCAACCATGGCGGCGTTCTGCTGGGTCATCTGGTCCATCTGATTGACGGCGGTGTTGATTTCGCCAAGTGCCGCGGACTGTTCCTGCGCCGCGCGGGTGATAGATACGACGTGGTCGTTGACGCGGTTGACGAGGTCCTTGATCTCGGAGAGTACGTCGCCGGTCGACAGCACCAGCGAGACGCCGCCCTTTACTTCGCCGGCCGAGACGTTGATCAGCGTCTTGATCTCCTTGGCGGCATTGGCCGAGCGCTGGGCGAGTTCGCGCACTTCCTGGGCGACGACGGCGAAGCCGCGGCCGGCTTCGCCCGCACGTGCCGCTTCCACACCGGCATTCAGCGCCAGCAGATTGGTCTGGAAGGCGATCTCGTCGATGACCGAGATGATCTGGCTGATCTTCTGCGAGGACTGCTCGATGCGGCCCATGGCGTCGATGGCGCTCTTGACGATGTCGCCCGACTTCTCGGCGCTTTCCTTGGTCTCGCGCACCATCTCGGAGGCTTCGATGGCGCGTGACGTGGAGGTTTTCACCGTCGTGGTGATCTCCTCGAGTGCGGCTGCGGTCTCCTCCAGCGAGGCGGCCTGCTGCTCCGTGCGGTGGGCGAGCTGGTCGGCGGCGGCCGAGAGTTCGCGGCTGTTGCCCGTAATGGTGCCGGCCGTCGTGAGGATGCCGCCCATCGTGCTGCGCAGCGTCAGCATGGCACCGTTAACGTTGGCCTGCAGCTCGGCGAAATCGCCCTGGAAGTGGCCGCTCATTTCCTGCGTAAGATCGGCATGCGAGAGCGAGGCGATGACGCGACGCACTTCGCTGACGCCGCGGTCGACATTCTGCACCAGTTCGTTGACGCTGGTGGCGAAGCGGCTCAAGTCCTCGTCCTCGTAGGTTTTGGTGATGCGGCGCGAGAAATCGCCGGCAGCGGCAGCCGCGACGATCGTCGAGATGTTGGATTGCAGGTCCTTGCTCTGCGCCTGAAGGGCCGCTTCCTGAGCTTCCATGTCGCGCATCTGCATCTCGTTGGCGCGGAAGACGTCGAGCGTGCGGGCCATGGCGCCGATCTCGTCCTGGCGCTCCGTGCAGGGGATCGTGTCATCGAGCTTGCCGGCGGCGAGGTTCGACATGACGCCGGTCAGAAGCTGGATCGGGCGCACGATGCCTTTGCGGGCAAAGGCGATGCTGAACAGCATGCCCGCGACGATGCAGACGAAAGCGGTGGCGAGCAGCAGGGCCTGCGTCGTCGTCGAGCGCGAGATGGCGGTGGCGCGCGATTCCGAAAGCGTCCTGGCGGAATAGGTCGTGTATTCCTTGAGCGCCGCGGTGACGGCCTTCTGGCCCTCCAGCGCCTTGTCGAGGGCGGCGAGGATCGCCGCGCGGTCGTTGCCCTTTTCCGAGGCGACGGCGACCATGGCGCGGATCTCGTCGAAATAGGGCGTCATGGCGGCGCGCACGCCCTCGAGCAGCTTCTGCTCGCTGGCATCGGCGGTCGAGGCGATCTTCGGCAGGCGGTCGAGCATTTCCTTGGAGCGCTTGTCCGTCTCGGCGGCGAAATCGGCGGCCTTTTCCGGCGCCAGCGCCAGCTGGTAGGTCATGCGGCTGATGGCGATGACGTCGATGCGCAGGTCCATGGCCTCGCGGGCCACCTCTTCACGCGCACCGGTATCCTCCAGCGCGCCGCCGAGCGAGGTGAGGCCGCGGCTGCCGACGGTGGCGATGGTGCCGGCGGCAATGCCCATCAGGAGCACGAGCAGGCCGACCTTGCGGGAGATCGAGAGATCCGAGATTTTCATGGACAGAGGTCCCCTGGGGCGACCGGCGCTGTCCTGGCGCGTTCAGCCCGCACAACCCGGCATCATTCCGGGTCCATGCGGGCGTTGTGCGGCACAAAGGTTTCGATTGTCTTGCTTTTGGGCAGGTGTCTTTGGGGGGGCGGAGCCGCCGTCAGGCCTTGCGGAAGATGTAATCCGTCTCCTGCCGCAGCGTCTCGCCGGGGCGCAGAACCGCCTTGGGGAAATGCGCGTGGTTGACGGCATCGGGCCAGACCTGCGTTTCCAGGCAGAAGCCGGCAAAGGCGCCATAGTGGCGGCCTTCGAGGCCGGGAACGGCGGGGCTGACCTTGGCGCCGGTATAGAGCTGCACGCCCGGCTCTGTCGTCAGAACGGCAAGCGAAACGCCCGAAACGGGGCTGCGCACCGCGGCGACGGGACGCTTGGCGACGCGCTCCGGCGAAAGGCAGAAATTGTGGTCGAAGGCGACGCCGCCCGCTTCCGTCTGGCGGGCAAGCGGGGTCCATTCCCGGAGATCGAAGGGCGTGCCGGCGACGGGGCGGACCTCGCCGGTCGGAATGAGGTTTTCGTCGACGGGCAGGTAGTGTTCCGCAGCCAGACGGATCTCGTGGCCCAGCGCATTCGCGCCGGAATCGAGGATGAAATAGCTGTGCTGGCAGAGATTGACCGGCGTCGGCGCGTCGGTCACGGCCTCGTAGACGACGGAGAGCACGCCGTCGCCCGGCAGGCGATAGGTGCAGGTGATGGCGCAATTGCCGGGATAGCCGGCACGGCCGTCGGGATCGGTCAGCGCGAGCGTGACGAAGTCGGCGCCCTTTTCGGCAATTTTCCAGTTCTGCCGGCCAATGCCGTCGCTGCCGCCGTGCAGATGCGTGACGCCGCGCTCGTTGCATTCAAGCTGGTAGTCGTGGCCATCGATGGCGAAACGGCCGCCGCCGATGCGGTTGGCGCAGCGGCCGGGCGTGGCGCCGAAGAACGGCGAATGGTCGAGATAGGACGGCAGGTCTTCGAAGCCGAGCACCAGCGGCGCATCGTGCCCGTCAAGCCGCAGATCCTGGATGACGGCGCCCCAGGTCAGGACAGAGGCCGTCAGTCCGCCGCCCGATATCGTGACGCGCTCCACCATCTCCCCCTGATCGAGCCGACCGAAGATATCCTGTTCCTGACCCACGCTTGCGTCTCCTCCGCCGGCTTTCCCAGCGCGGCAACCTGCTTCAATTCCTTGCCGGCCGCAACCGAAAAGTCATACTATTCGACGATCCGTCAGAGGTTCTTCTGATAGACGATGAAGGGCGTCTTCTCGGCGAGACGGTCATAGAGTTGGCGCGCGGTGGCGTTGAACTCCTGCGTCATCCAGTAGACCTCCGGCGAGCCCGCCTCCTTCGCCTTGGCATAGACGCTTTCGATCAGCGCGCGGCCAATGCCGCTGCCGCGCACCTCGGGATCGGCAAAGAGATCCTGCAGATAGCAGACATTGCCAACCGTCCAGCACGAGCGATGGAAGAGATAATGCGCGAGGCCCACGGGCTTGCCGTCCAGCGTGGCGATGAGGCCGCGATATTCACCCTCCGCAACCTCGCCCGTCAGCCGGGCGAAGGTCGTGGCGTAGATCTCTTCCGGCAGAACCGTCTCGTAGAAGGCGAGATAGGCGGTCCACAGGCGGCGCCATTCGCCTTCATCATCCTTGTGCAGCGGGCGGATAACGACACGGCTCATGGTCAGGCTCCCGTTCCGATCTTTTCGAGGTCGTATGGCGTGGTCTGGTAGATTTCGTTGATCCAGTTGCCGAACAGCAGATGCGCATGGCCGCGCCAGCGGTTCTGCGGCGGCAGGGCCGGATCGTTGTGCGGGAAATAGTTCTTCGGCATCTTGATCGGCACGCCGGCCGAGACGTCACGGAAATATTCGTCGGCCAGCGAGGTCGAGTCGTATTCGACATGGTTGAAGATGTAGAGATTCTTCGCCTTGTCCTGCACCAGACACACCCCCGTTTCGTCCGACTCCAGCAGTATATCAAGGTCCGGCACGGCGCGGATATCTTCCGCGCGAATTTCCGTCCAGCGCGAGACGGGAACCTCGAAATTGTCGGAGAAGCCGTTGAGGAAGACCGACGAGGGTTTGCGGTTGTGGTGACGATAGACGCCGAATGCCTTTTCCTCCAGCGTGCGTTTCGGCACGCCGTGGAAATGATAGATCGCCGCCATCGCACCCCAGCAGACATTCAGCGTGGAGTGCACATTGGTGTGTGTCCAGTCGAGGATCGCCTTCATCTCGTCCCAGTAGGTGACGTCCTCGTAGTCGAGCGTCTCCACCGGCGCGCCGGTGATGATGAAGCCGTCGAACTTGCGGTGCTTCACCTCGTCCCACGTGTCGTAAAAGGCGAGCAGATGGTCTTCGGACGTGTTCTTGGCGCGGTGGCCACCGACACGCACCAGCGACAGCTCGACCTGCAACGGCGAGGCGCCGACGAGGCGCGCCATCTGCACCTCCGTCTTGATCTTGTTCGGCATGAGGTTGAGCAGCCCGATCTGCAACGGGCGAATGTCCTGCCGGATCGCCATCGTTTCGGTCATCACCCGGACACCCTCGTGAACGAGGGTTTCGAAGGCGGGGAGCGTATCGGGAATCTTGATGGGCATGTCTCAACTCGATCCAAAACAAAAACCGGCCGCAACGATGTCGCAACCGGTCCACGTAAGGGTCTTCCTCGCGCGGCCCTTTAGCGACTTGTTTAACGTGGCTGCAAGCCGGCCGGCCAAATCACCACGAGGCATTTAAATAGCCCCACTCCGCCCGCGAATCAATCCGCCACTCCTTGAGTCTACAAGGCCCGGATGCGGCGGGCATCCGGGCCTCGGTCAGAAATCCCGGTGAAGGGCTCAGTAGTAGCCGAACGAGAAGCTGTAGCCGTTGTGGCTGTTGTAGCCGTAGCCGCCGTAATGCTTCTTGTAGCCATGGTGCTTCTTATAGCCGTAGTGGCCACCATAGTGCTTCTTGTAACCGTAATGCTTCTTGTAGCCATGATGCTTGTGGCCATAGCCGTAGCTCTTGTAGCCGTAATAGCCGGCCTGAGACGGGGCGGCGAAGGATACGGCGGCGACAGCAGCGACGACGGCGGAAATGATGAACTTGCGCATGGGATTCTCCTGATCTCTTTCGGGTTGCAGGATGAGCGCTTCTCATCCAATGACCCGACTATCCCATGGCCTCGTCATCCGCGCTGTTTCGGATGGAACAGGGGCTTTGAGCCATGTTCAACCGTTGGAGGGTGCCGCATGGATCCTCGGCTCAAGGCCGAGGATGACGAAAGAGAGGGCAGCGCGTGTTTCGGGCCTGCTCAGCCCTCCAGTTCCTCCCGCAGCATTTCCAGCTCCAGCCATTCCTCTTCCATCTTCGTCAGCGCGGCGCGCAGCTTTTCCATCTCCGCGGCGAGCTTGTTGAAGGTGGCGGGGTCCCTGGTGAAGAGGTTGGGATCGGCCATCTTCGCCTCGCGGGCAGCGATGTCCTTTTCCGCCTTCTCCATCTCCTTCGGCAGGTTTTCCAGCGCGAATTTCTGCTTGTAGGAGAGTTTTGCCTTGGCCTTGCTATCGGAAGGAGCGGCAGCCGGCGCGGCTTCGGCAGCCTTCGCCTTCTCGGCCTTTTCCGCCTTGCGCTTTTCTTCGATCGCGCCGCGGCGCTGCGCCATCATGTCGGTATAGCCGCCGGCATATTCGATCCAGCGTCCGTCCGGATCGTCCGGGTCGGCCGGCGCGATGGTCGAGGTGACGGTGCGGTCCAGAAAGTCGCGGTCGTGGCTGACGAGCAGCACCGTGCCGGCAAAACCGGCGACGATTTCCTGCAACAGGTCCAGCGTCTCGATATCGAGGTCGTTGGTCGGTTCGTCGAGGATGAGCAGGTTCGTTGGACGCGACAGGATGCGCGCCAGCATCAGCCGGGCGCGCTCGCCGCCGGAGAGATTGCGGATCGGCGTGCGGGCCTGTTCCGGCTGGAAGAGGAATTCCTTCATATAGCCGGTGACATGGCGCTGCTCGCCGTTGACGAGCAGGTTTTCGCCGCGCCCGTCGGTGAGGTAATGGGCGAGCGTGTCGTCGAGGTTCAGGTCCTCACGGCGCTGGTCGAGCGTGGCGATCTCCAGATTGGTGCCGAGCTTGACCGTGCCGCTATCGGGCTCCAGCTGACCGGTCAGCATCTTCAAAAGCGTCGTCTTGCCGGCACCGTTCGGGCCGACGAGGCCGATGCAATCGCCCCGGTGCACGCGGATCGAGAAGGGCGCGACGATGGTGCGCTCGCCGTAGCTCTTGGTGATCTTGTCCGCCTCGATGACCAGCTTGCCGGATTCCTGCGCATCGGAGGCGCTGGCCTGCACGCTGCCCTGCGGGCCCTTGTGGCCGCGATAGCGCGAGCGCAGATCATGCAGCGCACCGAGGCGGCGCATGTTGCGCTTGCGGCGCGCCGTCACGCCGTAGCGCAGCCAGTGTTCCTCGCGCTCGATCGCCTTGCCGAGCT
>NZ_CAMLFY010000064.1 GCF_946479415.1 uncultured Shinella sp.
TTATTTTGCGGTAACGCGAGGGGTTCACCCCCCTCTGCCCTGCCGGGCATCTCCCTCACAAGGGGGGAGATCGGCTTGGGGCAAGGCGGTGCCACGATTCAATTTCCCCCCTTGTGGGGGAGATGCCCGGCAGGCCAGAGGGGGGTATTCTACCCTCAAGGTCGCCGCATGAAGTTCACCAAGCTCCGCCTGCTCGGCTTCAAGTCCTTCGTCGAACCCTCCGAATTCGTCATCGAACGGGGCCTCACCGGCGTCGTTGGGCCGAATGGCTGCGGCAAGTCGAACCTCGTCGAGGCGCTGCGCTGGGTAATGGGGGAGAACTCCTACAAGAACATGCGCGCGTCCGGCATGGATGACGTCATCTTCTCCGGCTCCGGCAATCGCCCCGCCCGAAACACCGCCGAAGTCGGCCTCTATCTCGACAATTCCGACCGCACCGCACCCGCCGCCTTCAACGATCAGGACGAGATCCAGGTCACGCGCCGCATCGAGCGCGAGAACGGCTCGGTCTACCGCATCAATGGCAAGGAGGCGCGTGCCAAGGATGTGCAGCTGCTCTTCGCCGATGCCTCCACCGGCGCTCGCTCGCCCTCCATGGTGGGGCAGGGCCGTATCGGCGAGCTCATTCAGGCAAAACCCCAGGCGCGCCGCCAGCTGCTCGAAGAGGCGGCCGGCATTTCCGGCCTGCATTCGCGTCGCCACGAGGCGGAGCTGCGCCTGCGGGCCGCCGAGACCAATCTCGAGCGGCTGGAGGATGTCACGTCGCAGCTCGAAAGCCAGATCGAGAGCCTGAAGCGCCAGTCGCGCCAGGCGAACCGTTTCAAGATGCTCTCGGCCGATATCCGCCGCCACGAGGCGATGCTGTTGCATATTCGCTGGGTGCAGGCCAAGGAGGCCGAGGGCGAGGCGGAAAGCCAGCTCAACCAGGCCACCTCCATCGTCGCCGAGCGGGCGAATGCGCAGATGCATGCCGCCAAGGAACAGGCCGTCGCCAGCCTGAAGCTGCCGGAACTGCGCGAGAACGAGGCGAAGCTCGCCGCCGTGCTGCAACGCCTGCAGATCGCCCGCGCGCAGCTGGAAGAGGATTCCGCCCGCCTGCTGCGCCGCCGCGATGAGCTTGGCCGCCGTTTGGCGCAGCTCGCCGAGGATATCGTCCGCGAAGAGCGCATGGTGGCCGACAATGCCGCCGTGCTGGATCGTCTGACGGCGGAGGAGGAGGAGATCGGCGAAATCCTCGCCGAGGCGGACGAGCGCGCCGAAGCCGCCCGCGAGACGATGGATGAGGCCGCTGCAAAGCTTGCGACAAGTGAAGCGGCCCTTGCCGCCGTCACCGCCGAACGGGCGGAGGCGGCTGCCGTGCGCAACCAGCTGGAAAAGGCGATCCGCGATCTCTCGGAGCGCCATTTCCGCCTCGGCCAGCAATTGGATGCACAGGCGCGCGATCTCGACGAGATGGATGCGCGCATCAATGCGCTGCCTGATCCTGAGGAGCGCCGCGCCGCCGTGCAGCTTGCCGAGGAGGCCCTGGAGGCGGCCGGCGAAATGCTGGTCGCCGTCGAGGAGGCGCTGGAGGAGGCGCGTTTTGCCGAGAGCGCCCTGCGCGCCCCCGTCGATACCGCCCGCGCGCGCTTTGCCGGGATAGAGACCGAGGCACGCACGATCAGGCGCATGCTGGAGGCCGGCGCTGCCGGTGGTTCCTCCGCGCCTGTCGTCGAGGATGTCGATGTCGACCGCGGCTATGAAACCGCGCTCGGTGCCGCGCTCGGCGACGATCTCGATTCCCCCGCCGACAGCGATGCCCCCGTGCACTGGCGCCTGTCCGGCGATGCCTCCGGCGATCCCGCTTTGCCGTCCGGCGTTACCGCCTTGATCACCCGTGTCCGTGCGCCAAAAGTCCTGCATCGCCGGCTGGCGCAGATCGGCATTGCCGGCAGCGTCGATGCGGCGCTGGCTTTGCTGCCGCAGCTGAAGCCCGGCCAGCGTCTCGTCACCCGCGACGGCGCCGTCTTCCGCTGGGATGGCCATGTCACCGGTGCTGATGCGCCCAGTGCGGCGGCGCTGCGCCTCGAACAGAAGAACCGCCTCGCCGAACTCGAAACCGAACTGGAAGACGCCCGCACGGCGCTGGCCGAAGCCGAAGCCGATCTCGCCCGCGCCGGGGAGACTATCCGCGCGGAAACGCAGCGCCAGCAGGCCGCCCGCGAAACGCAGCGCGCCGCGACCCGCACGCTCGCCGAAGCCCGCGAGGCGCTGGAGGCCGCCGAGCGCGCCGCCGGCGATCTCATCCGCCGCCGCGCCGTGCTTGCGGAAACGCGCGTGCAGATCGAAGCGCAGGTGGAGGAGGCCGCGACCGCGCTCGAGGATGCACGCGGCGCGCTGGAGGATGCCCCCGACCTCGCCGATCTGGATTTTCGCCTGCGCAGCCACACGATGGATGTCGCCACCGACCGCGCGACGCTCGCCGAAGCCCGCGCCGCCCATGACGGCCTTGCCCGCGAAATGGCTGACCGCAAGCGCCGCCTGATGGCGATTGCCGCCGAGCGTGAGACCTGGAAGACCCGCGCCGCCAGCGCCGAAAACCACATCGCGACCTTGCGTGACCGTGAGGCGGAAGCGCGTGAAGAAATGGAGGAGCTGGCCGAGGCTCCCGACGAGATCGAGGACAAGCGCCGCGAACTCCTGACCGGCCTCACCAATGCCGAAGCCGCCCGCCGCGAAGCCGCCGACGCCCTGCAGGAGGCCGAAAACCGCCAGCGCGAGGCCGACCGCATCGCCGCCACCGCGCTTTCGCAGCTCGCCGAATCCCGCGAGATCAGAGGCCGCGCGGAAGAACGCCTCGTCTCGGCCCGCGAGCGCCGCGTCGAGGGCGAGGCGCGCATCCGCGAGGCGCTCTCCTGCGCACCGCACGAGGCGCTGCGCCTCACCGGCCATCCCGCCGATGCGCCGCTGCCCGATCCACGCGAGCGCGAACGCGAACTCGACCGTCTCAAGATCGAGCGTGAACGGCTGGGCGCGGTGAACCTGCGCGCCGAGGAGGAGCAGAAGGAGCTGACGGAAAAGCTCGATGCTCTCGTTGCCGAGCGTGAGGACATCATCGAGGCGATCCGCAAGCTGCGCTCGGCGATCCAGAGCCTCAACCGCGAGGGCCGCGAGCGGCTGCTCGCCGCCTTCGACGTGGTCAACGTGCAGTTCCAGCGCCTGTTCACCCACCTGTTCGGCGGCGGCACGGCGGAATTGCAGCTGATCGAGAGCGACGACCCGCTCGATGCCGGGCTTGAAATCCTCGCCCGCCCGCCCGGCAAGAAGCCGCAGACGATGACGCTGCTCTCCGGCGGCGAGCAGGCGCTGACCGCCATGGCGCTGATCTTCGCCGTCTTCCTCACCAATCCCGCGCCGATCTGCGTGCTGGACGAAGTGGACGCGCCGCTCGACGACCACAATGTCGAGCGCTATTGCAACCTGATGGACGAGATGGCGGCCTCCACCGAGACCCGCTTCATCATCATCACCCACAACCCCATCACCATGGCCCGCATGAACCGCCTCTTCGGCGTCACCATGGCCGAGCAGGGCGTGTCGCAACTGGTGTCGGTCGATCTCCAGACGGCCGAGCAGTTGCGCGAGGCGTCGTAGGTCTCCTAACCCTGTAGGGGTCTTGCGTCTGCCCCGACCCGAAGGCGGCGGGCGATGCGGAATACAACGAGGGACGTATTCGCGACTGCAAGCATCAGCAAAACGTATAGCATCGTCTGGATGCCGGCAAACACGATCAAGCTGCCGGCGATCAGCGGAAAACCGAAGACGCCGATGAAGTAGGCCAGCGAGAACAACAGGAGCGATTGCGGCATGAGCCCCGCGGGCGCTTCGTTGGCGGCGAGACCGTTGATGACGGAATAGGTCAGCCCATAGCCCAGCCCCAGCATCGCCGCGGCGGCGACATAGACCAGATGGCTGGACGTGAGGGTTGCGAATACAAGGATCGAGGCCAGCGTCAGGCTGGTCAGCACCAGAAGCGAATAGAATGGATCCTTCTTCACGACATATCCGGAAAGGAACAGCCGGCTCAGGATAGCTGCGGATATGAAGCCGCTGAAGAACAGCGCGTAATCGAAGCCGTGCGCTTTGGCATAGCTTGTCTGAAAGCTGGAAAGCCCGCCGAAGATCGCACCGCCAAGACCCACCATGACGATGGAATACATGGCCGGCGAGCGCACGACCCGGCGCGCTGCGGCAAACGAGATCTTGTTGACCTGGGGCAGTATCTTGCCGGCGGCCGTCAATCGGACATGGAGCCAGAAGTAGAGTGCTCCACCGACCAGGCTGGCGATAGACGCGAATGCGAAAGCCGTCTCGATCGGCAGGGACCAGGCGCTGGCGATGCGACCGATGATCGGCCCGGTGCCGATGCCCGACATCATGGATCCTGAAAGCAGCGCGAAGAACCGGATGCGATGTTCCGGCTCGATGATCGCGGCGACCAGAATGGGGCCGAGCGTATAGAACAGGCCCCAGCCGATGCCGAGGACGAAACCGACGGTCATCAGGCCGAACCCGGCCGAGGGAACCACGGCAAATCCCAGCCCCGACGCTGCCAGAAAAAGCCCCGCGACGGACACCGCCCGGGCAGAGCCGACGGCATCGGCGATATGGCCGGACACGATGACGAGAATGACGGTGCTGACGGTCGCGGCCGAGATGATGAGGCCGGCCAGCGCTTCGTCCCCGCCGCGCTGGCCTACCAGCATCGGGATCAGGAAAGTCACGCCATAGGCGATGGAGAGAAGAAACCCACCGATGCACAAAACGGCGAATTCGCCGCGATCGATCTTCTTAGGTGTTGCCGAAATGGCCATGCGTCGTGTCCTTCAGGAATGTTGGCATCATGAAGAACACGTTGGAAATTCGATAACAAGTCGTTTTCTGTTGTAAGGTAAGTAATTGAAATTTAATGATTGTATTTATGAATGTTGTGGTTTTCGCAACATGCGCAACATGTCGCGCAAGCGGTTGGAACAAAAGCCGGCGCAATGCGTTTCCCGGTGCCTGCGCTGTTGCAGGCAGCTTGACTATCGGGGATCAACTCGTGAGCAGAGACGCACTTTACATGGTCATCGGCGCCCTCATCGTCGTGGTGGCCGGGTTTTCCTATTATGCCTATCAGCAGGAGAATAAGCCTGACGGCGTCGAAATCCGGGTGGATGAGAAGGGGCTTTCCATCGAGGGGAATTGACGGCGATGGCGGTCGGCCTGCCGCTTATATCGTCTTCACATAATGTTGCGGTGCCGTCCTAATTTTGACGCAGTGCGGCAAAATTCTCCTCGCGTCGCGTTTTCAAAGGGATGCAGTTCCTGTAGATTGAGAAAACGCATTTGGGGAGGCGTCGATGGAGAAGTGGGTCTATACCTTTGGAGATGGTCGTGCGGAGGGGAGTGCCGGCGATCGCAATCTTCTGGGCGGCAAGGGTGCGAACCTCGCCGAGATGTGCAATCTCGGCCTGCCGGTGCCGCCGGGTCTCACCATCGTCACCGCCGCCTGCAATCATTATTACGACAACGGCCGCGCCCTGCCGGCGGGGCTGAAGGACCAGGTCCGCGACGCGCTGCGCCAGATGGAGGTCATCACCGGCCGCGCCTTCGGCGACATGACGAAGCCGCTCCTGCTTTCCGTACGCTCCGGTGCGCGGGCCTCCATGCCGGGCATGATGGACACGGTGCTGAACCTCGGCCTCAACGACAAGACCGTTGAAGCGCTTGGCCACGATGCCGGCGATGCGCGCTTCGCCTGGGACAGCTACCGCCGCTTCATCCAGATGTACGGCGATGTCGTCATGGGCCTCGATCACGAGGTCTTCGAGGAAATCCTCGAGGACGAGAAGGGCCGGCTCGGCCATGAGCAGGACACCGAACTCTCCGCCGTCGAATGGCAGCATGTCATTGCGCGCTACAAGGAGATCATCCGCGAGGAACTGGGCGAGGATTTTCCGCAGGATCCTGAGGTCCAGCTCTGGGGCGCCATCGGTGCCGTGTTCGCAAGCTGGATGAATGCGCGTGCCGTCACCTATCGCACGCTGCACAATATCCCCGCCGTCTGGGGCACCGCCGTCAATGTCCAGGCCATGGTCTTCGGCAATCTCGGCAATTCCTCGGCAACCGGCGTGGCCTTCACGCGCAATCCCTCGACGGGCGAAAACAAGCTCTACGGCGAGTTTCTCGTCAACGCCCAGGGCGAGGATGTCGTGGCCGGCATCCGCACGCCGCAGAACATCACCGAGGAGGCGCGTCTCGCCTCGGGCTCCGACCGCCCCTCGCTGGAAAAGCTGATGCCGGAG
Source organism: uncultured Shinella sp. (assembly GCF_946479415.1). The sequence goes on from NZ_CAMLFY010000064.1 coordinate 6,330, forward strand.
GCTTTCGCCGAGTTCCGCGACATCTGCGACCGGCTGGAACAGCACTACCGCGACATGCAGGATCTCGAATTCACCATCGAGCGCGGCAAGCTCTGGATGCTCCAGACCCGTTCTGGCAAGCGCACCGCCAAGGCCGCGCTGAAGATCGCCGTCGAAATGGCGGAGGAAGGGCTGATCACCGAAGGCGAAGCCGTTTCGCGCATCGATCCCGCCTCGCTCGATCAGCTGCTGCACCCGACCATCGATCCGCGCGCGCGCCGCGACGTCATCGGCTCCGGCCTGCCGGCATCGCCCGGTGCCGCGACGGGCGCCATCGTCTTCACCTCGGAAGAGGCCGTGCAGGCACAGGAAGAGGGCCGCAAGGTCATCCTCGTGCGCATCGAGACGAGCCCGGAAGACATTCACGGCATGCACGCCGCCGAGGGCATTTTGACCACACGCGGCGGCATGACCAGCCACGCGGCGGTCGTGGCGCGCGGCATGGGCACCCCCTGCGTTTCCGGTGCCGGTACGCTGCGCGTCGACCTGCGCAACGAGATGCTGGTGGCGCAGGGCGTGACGCTGAAGAAGGGCGACGTCATCACCATCGACGGCTCCTCAGGCCAGGTGCTGAAGGGCGAGATCCCTATGCTTCAGCCCGAATTGTCGGGCGATTTCGGCCGCATCATGGAATGGGCGGACCGCACGCGCCGCATGAAGGTGCGCACCAATGCCGAAACGCCGGCGGATGCCCGCGCCGCGCGCTCCTTCGGCGCGGAGGGCATCGGCCTCTGCCGCACCGAGCATATGTTCTTCGAGGGCAACCGCATCAATGTGATGCGCGAGATGATCCTCGCCGAGGACGAAGCCGGCCGCCGCGCCGCGCTGGCCAAGCTTCTGCCCATGCAGCGTTCGGACTTTGCCGAACTCTTCGAGATCATGCACGGCCTGCCCGTGACGATCCGTCTGCTCGATCCGCCGCTGCACGAGTTCCTGCCGAAGACGGACGAGGAGATCGCCGAAGTGGCGACGGCGCTTTCCATCGATGAGGCCGTGCTGCGCCACCGGGTGGATACGCTGCACGAATTCAACCCCATGCTCGGTCATCGCGGCTGCCGCCTCGCCATTTCCTACCCGGAAATCGCCGAAATGCAGGCCCGTGCCATTTTCGAGGCGGCCGCGGAAGCTGCCAAGACAACCGGTGCCGCCGTCGAGCCCGAAATCATGGTGCCGCTGGTCGGCCTCAAGGCGGAGCTGGATTATGTGAAGGCCCGCATCGAGGCGGTCGCCAAGGCCGTCATCGATGAAAGCGGCGTGCCGATCAATTATCTCACCGGCACGATGATCGAGCTGCCGCGTGCGGCGCTGCGCGCGCATGTCATCGCCGAATCGGCCGAGTTCTTCTCCTTCGGCACCAACGACCTGACGCAGACGACCTTCGGCATCTCGCGCGACGACGCCTCGGCGTTCCTGTCGACCTATATCCAGAAGGGCATCGTCGAGCAGGACCCGTTCGTGCAGCTCGATTTCGATGGTGTGGGCGAACTCATCCGCATCGCCGCCGAGCGTGGCCGGCGCACGCGCGGCGACCTGAAGCTCGGCATCTGCGGCGAACATGGCGGCGACCCGGCCTCGATCCATTTCTGCGAGGATGCGGGGCTCGATTACGTGTCCTGTTCGCCCTTCCGCGTGCCGATCGCAAGGCTTGCCGCAGCGCAGGCCGCGTTCAACGGCAAGGGGTAAGCGCCTGAGAGATCAGGGGCGCTTGCCGCGCACGTAAACGACCATCGGCCGTTCCCATAGGATCGGGTCCATGCGCGTGGCGCGGAAATCGGCGCGGCGGTCGAGATCGATGCGCTGCAGGCATTCCGCGAAGGCATCGGTGTTCGGGCGGAAACCATAGGCGCGGCATTTGTCCTCGTCATGGGCGCGCATCTCGGCGGCTGTCTGGCAGCCGGCGAGAAGAAGCGCGGTCGCGGCAAGGGCGGCGAAGCGAATCAGGGTCTTCGACATGGGAGCTCCGGAAACTGTTATGCGACAGGCCTAACGCATGTCGCTCGACAGTGTACAGAGGGATTGCAATCACGCCCGGCGTGATCGCAGATTTTCGCAGGCGCTGTCCGGAGGCCTGTCCTCATATGCGTTGCAGCACATCGACGAAGGCATCGGCGAACCGCTTCAGGTCGGCCGTCGTCTCGTCGGGATTTTCCACGCGGATGGCCGAGCCCTCGGCATCGAGCAGCGCGAAGACCACGCTCAGGGCGCCATCATCGCCCTTGGGCACGCGAAGGGCGGCGATGCGCAGGCAGTCTTCGGCGAGGCCGGACGCGGGAAGCTCGAAAAGATAATCGCCGCCGAGCTGCGTGGCGGCGGTCCGCACGGCCTCGGCAAAGCTCGCCTCGTCGCCGGAGAAACCGTCGAGCGACAATTCAAGTTCGAGAAGCTCCAGGGGGAGGGCGGGTTCGCCAGTCGTGATGGCGACAGGTGTGTCGGCGGCAGTTTGCGTCGGCAACATCGTCTTCTCCTAAATCAAGTCCAGCAAACGCGCGAAACGCGATTTCGTTCGCTCGCGCGTCAAGAAAGTACCCCCGTTTATGAACCGTCGTTAACGAGCGTGGCAAATTTACGGCACGCAAGGTTTTTTGGGCGGTGCGCATCCGAAAACCACCGCTGATGCCGGACATGACGCCAATGGAAAAATCAGCCGCCCTGCGCTAGGGAAGAGAGACGGCAGATGCATATCGGGTGAGGCCATGGCGATCACGATCCAGTACGAACGGCCTGTTTCCCATGCGGCGCACTGGGCGCGGCGGCTTGCGCTGTTTTCCTGCGTGCTGTTCCTTGCCGTCGTGCTGTCGCATCGCTTCGGCCCGCTGACGACGCCGCACTTTCTGGCGCTCGCCGGCTTTGCCGCCGCGATGGCCGGACTGGCCGTGCTGCTGGCGGCCGTCGGCCTCGCGCAGCTCTGGATGGTCGGTGCGCGCGGCGGCAAGGCGGCGTTGACGGCGCTGCTCTTCGCGCTCTTGCCGCTCGGCGTCTCCGGTGCCGCGGCCTACGCCTATATCTATCGCCCCGCGCTCTATGACGTGACGACCGATACGCTCGCCCCGCCGCCCTGGCTTTCGCAGCCGTCCGCCCAGCAGGACTGGCTGCCCCGCGCCGGCGTGGTGACGGCGCGTGACCGCGAGGTGCAGCTCGAAGCCTATCCGGCCCTGTCCGGCCGGCGCTACGAAGGCGCGCTCGACCGCGTCTATCAGGGTGTGCGCAAGGTCGCCACGGCCTACGGCATCACCGTCACCAGCGAGGCCGGTCTCGACAATATCCTGGCCGATCTCGAAGATCTCATCGTCGATCCGAGCAAGGTGGCGAAGAGCCAGGAGGAGCTTGGCGAAGTGCCGATCCCCGAGGCTCGCCCGGAGGCGACGCCGACCCTGCCGCATATCGGCGGCCCCGGCGACGTGCTTTTGCAGGGTGAATGGCGCTCGCCGATCTTCGGCTTCCGCTTCGATCTCGTCATCCGCCTGCGCGAAGAGGCCGAGACGACGCTGGTCGACATGCGTGCTGCCTCGCGCTACGGACCGCACGATCTCGGCATCGGCGCCGAGCTTGTCGAGGGCTATCTGAAGGCGCTCGACGCCGAGCTGCTCGGCATCGCCGGGGATTAAGAGCCCGGTGCCGGGAAATAGAGCCCCTTCAGCGAGGGCGGCCCTTCGGTCACCACTTCGCCGCGCGCCACCAGATCCTCCAGATGTGCCAGTACCGAAAGGGCGGCGGCGCCATGCAGGCGCGGGTCGGTCTCGCGGTAGATGACCTTCACCATGTCCGCGATCAGCCGGTCGCCCGCCCGGATGCGCTCGCGCACCGCCCGCTCGCGCATGCGCCGATGGGTGCGAAGGCCGCGCAGGAACGAGGCCGGCTCGCGGACCGGCCCGCCATGGCCGGGAAAATAGATGCGGTCGTCCCTTTCGAGCAGGCGTTCCAGCGAAGCCATGTAGTCGGCCATGGCGCCATCCGGCGGCGCGACGATGGTCGTCGCCCAGGCCATGACATGATCGGCGGAAAACACGATGCCATCAGGCCCGTCGAGTGCGAAGGCCGCGTGGTTGGCCGTGTGGCCGGGGGTAAGAAGCGCCGTCAGCACCCAGCCGTCGCCCTCCACGCGCCCGCCATGGCCAAGCGCGATATCGGGCATGAAGTCGATGTCCGAACTCTCCGCGAAGGGGTTGCTTTCGCCCTCATGCAGCGGACGCGCCGCCCGGTGCGGCCCCTCGGCGACGATGATCGCGCCCGTTTCCGCCTTCAGCCGTCGGGCGAGCGGAGAATGGTCGCGGTGCGTGTGGCTGACGGCGATATGCGTCACCTCGCGCCCGGCGAGCGCGCGCATCAGCGCGGCGAAATGCGCCTCGTCTTCCGGACCGGGATCGACGACGGCCACCGATCTGTCGCCGACGATGTAGCTGTTCGTGCCGTGGAAGGTGAAGGCGCTCGGATTGTTGACGGTGATGCGCTGGACGCGCGGCGCAACCGGCACCGCCTCGCCATAGGCCGGCTTGAATTCGAGGTCGAAGCGCGGCGCCTCGTCTTGCGGGAGAGTGGACACGGCAGTCACTTGTATTCGATTTCGATGAAGCTCATCGGCTTGTCGCCGCCATTGACGACATTGTGCGCCACGCCGGCCTCGCGCCGGTAGACCGCGCCCGTCTTGCTGTGCACGCGCCGCTCGCCCGCCTCCTCCTCGATCAGGAAGTCGCAATCGGTCATCGGCACCACCACGTATCCCAGCCCGTGTACGTGATGGCCGGTATCGGCGCCCGGCTCGAAATCCCAGCGCGTGACGCGCACGACGGCATCGTCGAGAAGAACGGTAGGCACGGCCGGCGGACGGGCGCGAAACTGGGACATCATGGCTCCTCGTGAGAATGGCGGCGCGCAGGCCTGTCGATGAGGCCCAGCCGCCCAGGATGGTCGTCGCAGGACCCTATCCGCCGCCAACCCGCCTGCCAAGCACCAAGCTGCCCCGCATTCCAAATCGCGGCGAGCGAGAATTAATCGCGGAAGAGAGAACTTAACCATTGTCCACCCCCGCGCCCTTTGCTAATCAGGCACCCGCCGTGTTGGGGCGTCGCCAAGCGGTAAGGCACCGGTTTTTGGTACCGGCATTCCCAGGTTCGAATCCTGGCGCCCCAGCCACGCACTCTTTTCACCAAAGAGATGACGATTCCGATGCACGGCCGGGCATCGCGCTTCGATATGAACTCCATCGAAAAAATGAATGCCGCTACGACGGCAAAAGTCGTCGGGGTACATTGATCTCGCGTCATTTCTCCGTCATTTCGTTTGACCATCGACGGCCGTGCTCGAGGCCGCTGAGGCACCTATTCGCTTTTGACATGTCGGACTGAAAAGCATGACCTCATTGAACCGGCGCAAACAGGAAAGCAGGGATCCGTTCCTGGCGACGCCGGTGGTTGCTGCGCGCAATGTCAGCCGTTCCTGGGGCGGCAGGCCGAGATCGTTGCAGCATGTGATCGACGCGATGGGCAATGTCGTCGTATCGGCGGCCTCGCCGTTGATGGCGAAATTTACCGGCTGCAAGGTGATCCACAAGCTGCAGAAGCCGGGTGCTCACATGGCGGCTACGGGTGATCCGTCGAGCAAGGGCGCCCGCCCGGCAAGCTTCGATGCGGCGCTGCGTCTTCTTGCCAAGCAGGGCGCGCAGGGACGAGGGCTTTCCGATGCGCTCGCCGACCTGCGCGATGTCATGGCCTGGCATCAGGGGCCGGCAGGGCCTTATGCCAGCGTGAATTTCGAGCGCGACCATGCCCATGCGGTGCTGATCGGCGAACATGGCCTGGAGCAGCGCAACGATGTCCGCATCGGCCTGACGATCCTGGCGCCCTATACGCGTTTTCCCGATTACATTCAGCCATATCCGTCCGTCGTTCTGCCGTTGACGGAGGGCGAGTTCACGCTGGAGGGCGGCGACTGGAGCCGGCGCCGCCTGGGCACGGCGCTGCATTATCCCGTCGGCAGCCACTTCGCCATGCGCTCGACGGCCCGCCCCCTCATGATGCTGTGGGGACATCTCTTGCAGAGCCGGTGATCGGCTTCTGCATCGTCTTCGCCGGTATCTGCAAGGCCTTCACGCGAGCCGGCCGAGCGGAATAAGCTCTTTCGCGCCGTCGCGCCATTCGTTCCCTTCCCAGTCGCCAAGCCATCGATCGACCTTGAGGCCGGCCTCGGCAATCAGGGCCGCCAACTCCGTCTTTTCCGCAAAGGCAATGTGCGAGGCGGCCGAGAGGCGTTTGCCCGTTGCCTGGATTTCGTAATGGGTGCCGTAGGTCACGATGCCGGTGGCGGGGTCGTGGGCGACGTCGTTCCAGGCGGAGACGGGGCCGAAACGGGGATGATCGACGGTCCGCAGCGAGCCCTCCGGTCCCCATTCCTCCCACTCGCGGCAGGCCGGGTTGCGGCTGTCGAAGATGAAGCGGCCGGCAGGGGCGAGATGCGCGGCGATTGTGGCAAGTGCGGCGCGCCGGTCTTCTTGTGTCAGGAAGACCTGAAAGGCGTGTCCGGTGAGCAGCACGAGATCGAAACGGCGGCCGAGCCTCAGCGTGCGGGCATCGCCCTCAATGAACTCAGCCGTACCCGGTTTCGCCCGCGCTATCTCCAGCATGGCAGGTGCGGGATCGACGCCGACCACCGTCCGCCCCTCGGCCAGCGCCACGGTAAGCGCCCCCGTGCCGCAGCCGAGGTCCAGCACGCTTGCGGCATCCTTGGCGAGCGACAGGCAGTAGTCGAAATCGGGGGAACGTCCCCAGTCGTTTTCGAGATCGTAGAAGTCGGCGAGGTCGGGGTCGTGATAGAGGCGGTCTTCGTGCATTCCTGTCCTCCAAAGGAAAAGGCCGCGCGTTGCCGCACGGCCTTGAAAGAGATCAATCGACGGGCCGTCCTTACTTGGCGGCGTCGAGAACCTTTTCGCAGTGCGAGGGGCCGCCCTTCGGATCGGGACGATCGGCGACGGCGCGGATATTGTTGATCCTGTAGCTCTCGCTCACGCTGAGTTCGACCGTGCAGGACTTGCCCTTGGCAAAGCCGCCGCGCCACTTGTAGAGCGTCGAGCCGCCCGAGCCCGCGCTGTCGGACTGCGGCGGGCCATAGGCCGCAAAGAAGGTGCCGGCCGTCTTGCCGTTCCAGCGGGCCTGCAGCGGATTGGACGCGACGGTGGCGGTGGTGCATCCGGCGAGGGCAAGCGCGACGCCTGCCAGAATTGCAATGCGGGAGTTCATATGTGCCAGTTCCTTGGACTTCGGTGCGGCCGGTAGGGGGCGACTCGAAAACGAGCCTCGATTCGCCATAGCGCAGCCCGCGCAAAAGGGGAATCACCCGTCGCGAACTTTATGATTGTCCCCGTCGAAGCGCCGGAAACCTTGCGGATTTGCAACAGTGCGGGCGGGAAACGGCGCGAAAGAAGCGTTTCAACGGCTCGTCATGCCGGTCGCGGGGTGTCCTCCCTGGCCATAGGTGATCCTGCTTGTCGGCAAAGGAAACAGCCGGCACGAAAAACCGGCCATGAATGGCCGGTTCGGGAGAGGGGGCGTGAAGGCTCAAGCGGCCTTCTTCGTCGCCGAGGTCTTGTTGATGGATGTGACCGCGAGGTTGGTCAGCTTGTTGTTCGTCGCCTTTTCCTCGTCGAGAATCTCGCTCAGCAATTTATGCGCTTCGTCATGGCCGAGATCCTTGGCCCATTCGCGAAGCGAACCGTAACGCGAGATTTCATAGTGCTCGACCGCCTGACAGGCTGCCAGCAGGCCGGCATCGAGCGCGGTGCCCGACGCTTCCTTCATGAGGCCGTCGGCTTCCTTGATCAGGCCTTCGATCGCATCGCACTTCTCGCCCGAAGGCTTCTTGCCGATCGACTTGAAGACCTGGTCCAGTTTCTTGATCTGGCCCTTGGTTTCCTCCAGATGATCCTCGGCCGCCTTCTTGAGCTTCGCATCGGAGGCTGCCTTAGCCACCTTCGGAAGCGCCTTCGTGATGGCGTTCTCGGCGTAATAGATGTCCTGGAGCGTATGCTCGAAAATATCGGCTAGCGTTTTCATGGAAATCTCCTCGATGGGTGATAGACGGAGAAAGCAATGAAACGCCGGCGGTTTTGTTCCGTAAGAATTGCCTTGCGAAATGGCCCATGCCGGGCGTTCGACGCAACGCGCCGGCAAGCAGCGCCGTGACTTCGATATTTAAAATTTCGGAAGGGTTTCGGGAAAGTGCAAAGCTCGGTTTTCCGGGCTTTCGGCTGGTCGGAGTGGAGTGATTCGAACACTCGACCCCCACGTCCCGAACGTGGTGCGCTACCAGACTGCGCTACACTCCGTGACCAGCGGCGCCTCTATAGAACAGGGTTTTCGGTTCGACAAGCGCAAAATATCAAAAAAATTCGCGATCTTGGGGAAAGTGCTGGCGTGCCGGGAAATTTTTCCTGCCGGCTGGAACCGCTTTGGCGTTCCGTCGTTTGGCAGCCCATGGAACAGATCGCCGCCGACCTCTTCGGGAAGACCGAAATTCCCTACCCCGTCATGCTGGCCCGCATGGTCGGCGCGGTCATCCTGGGTGCGGTCATCGGGGCGGAGCGGGAATATCGCGATCATCCTGCCGGTCTGCGCACGCATATCCTCGTGGCGCTGTCGGCCTGCGTCTTTGCGCTCTTGTCCATCGAGAGCGTGCATATGGCGGGTTTCGCCGACGAGCAGGTGCGCATCGATCCACTGCGCGTCATCGAGGCGGTCACCTCGGGCGTGGCTTTTCTCGCCGCCGGCATGATCGTTTTTTCGCGCGGCGAGGTGAGGGGGCTGACGACGGGCGCGGGCATGTGGCTTGCCGGGGCGGTCGGTCTTGCGGTTGGGCTCGGTTACTGGTTCGTCGCGGTCTTTGCGACGCTTGCCTGCTTTATCGTGTTGTTCATTCTCGGTAAAATCAGGTTTGTGAAGGCCGATGACGAGAAAACCGGCATAGATGAACATGATTAGACCCATCATGTTTGCACGCCGGCAAATCGAATTTATATTGCTTTACGAATAAATCGCGCCCTATACCGTCTTCCAACGAGGCCGCGCGCAGAAGATGTGCGCGGCTGCCGCGCCTGCCGATCACGGCGGGGCGGGCGGGTGGCCCTTCGTCGCTCGGGCAACGGCCGTTCCGGCTGAATTCCGACGTCGATCTTACAAAGAGATATTGTCATGCGATCATCGGGCAAGGCCGGTGTGGACGAACTCAGAGCCGTTCTGAAGACGAGTGCCGCGGGCTTCCTCGCCATCGGCCTCTTCAGTTTCTTCGTGAACCTGCTCGTCCTGACCGGACCGCTTTTCATGCTGCAGATCTACGACCGGGTGCTCGCCTCCCGTTCGGAGGCGACGCTAGTGGCGCTGACCGGCCTCATCGTCGGGCTCTATCTCATCATGGGCGTGCTCGACCATCTGCGCAGCCGCATCGCAGCCCGCATCGGCGCCCGCTTCCAGGCCCGCTTCGACAAGCGCGTCTTCAACGCCGTGCTCGACCGCACGGCCCTGCATGCGCAGGGCGTCTCGACGGTCACCGGCATGCGCGACCTCGATGCCATCCAGAAGGTGCTGTCCTCGCCCGCCGTCTTCACGGTGTTCGACATTCCGTGGACGCCGCTCTTCATCTTCGTCATCTTCACCTTCCACCCCTGGATGGGTCTGCTCGGCGTCGCCGGCGGCCTCATTCTCGTGGCGCTCACCTGGCTCAACCAGAACGGCACGAAGGAAGACCAGGAACGGGCGATGATCGCCGGGCGCCAGTCCGACGAGATGACGCAGACGCTCCAGAAGGAAAGCGACACGGTTCGCGCGCTCGGCATGCGCCGCGCCGTCGCCGGCCGCTGGCAGCTCCTGCGCGACAAGGCGCTGGAAGCCAATATCCACTATTCCGACAGCAACGGTTTCTATTCCATCGCCTCCAAGACGTTCCGCGTCTTCCTCCAGTCGGCGATCCTGGCGCTCGGCGCCTATCTGGTGCTGAAGAACGAGATCACCGCCGGTGCGATGATCGCAAGCTCCATCATCATCGGCCGCGCGCTTGCCCCCATCGAAGGCGCCATCGGCCATTGGGCGCTCATCCAGCGCGCCATGCAGGGCTGGCGCCAGCTTTCCGAGCTTCTGGGCCGCGTGCCGGAAGAAGACGCGCGCACCGCGCTGCCGAAGCCGCGCGCCATCCTCGATGTCGAGCAGGTCACGGTCGTGCCGCCGGGCGAGAAGGTCGCGACGGTGCGCATGCTGAGCCTCGAGCTGCGCCCCGGCCAGGCGCTCGGCGTCATCGGCCAGAGTGCGTCCGGCAAGTCGACGCTGGCGCGGGTGCTGACCGGCATCTGGCCGCCCGCCGGCGGCAAGGTGCGCCTCGACGGCGCCGCACTGGACCAGTACGGCACGGATGGACTTGCCGACCATGTCGGCTATCTGCCGCAGGACGTGGTGCTGTTCGAGGGCACGGTCGCCGAAAACATCGCCCGCATGGCGCTCGATCCCGATCCGGCGAAGGTGGTGGATGCGGCCAAGAAGGCCGGCGCGCATGACATGATCCTGCGCCTGCCCGATGGCTACGACACCAGGCTGCCGGCCATGGGCGGCCGCCTTTCGGGCGGCCAGAAGCAGCGCGTGGGCCTGGCCCGTGCTCTCTATGGCGATCCCGTTCTGCTGGTGCTCGACGAGCCGAATTCCAACCTCGACGCCGAGGGTTCGATGGCGCTCAACCTCGCCATCCGCAACATGAAGGCCGAGGGCAAGTCGATCGTCATCATGGCGCACCGCCCAGCGGCAATCGAGGAATGCGAGCTCATCCTCATCATGGAAAACGGCCAGCGCCTGGCCTTCGGCCCGCGCGACGACGTTCTGCGCGCGCATCTGCGCAACCATACGCAGGTCGTGGGCGGCACGGGCACCGGCGGCAGCAACAAGTAAGGACAAGGCCATGGTTCGGGAAACAAGCTCCAAAGACCGGCGGTGGAGCAGCCGCAGCTATGCGATTGCCGGCTACACGACGGTCTTCGTTCTGCTCGGCGGCATGGGTGCCTGGGCGGCGCTGACGCGCATCAACGGCGCGGTCGTTGCCGCTGGTGTCATCGAAGTCGCCAGCAATCGCCAGGTCGTACAGCACCTCACGGGCGGCGTGGTCGGCGAGATCCGCGTCAAGGAAGGCGATACGGTCAAGGTCGGCGACGTGCTGATGCGCCTCGACGACACCTTCGACCGTTCGGAACTGACCGTCATCGAAGGCCAGCTCTTCAGCCTGCTCGGCACAGCGGCGCGCCTCCAGGCCGAACAGGACGACAAGAGCGAGATCACCTTCGACCCCGATCTCCTCAAGGCAGCCACCACCAATCCGGAAGCCGCCGAGATCATCACCGGCCAGAAGCGGCTGATGGCGGCGCGCGCCGAAACCCGCGACAAGCAGGCCGCGCAGCTGCAGGAAAAGAAGGCGCAGATCGCCAAGCAGAACGAAGGTCTGCAAAGCCGCATCAAGGCGCTGGAAACGCAGGTCAGCCTCATCGGCAAGGAACTGGACGCGCAAAACAAGCTGCTCGCCCAGTCGCTGACGAATGCCAGCCGGGTTCTCGCCCTTCAGCGCGAAGAGGCGGAAATCCGCGGCACGATCAGCCAGGCGACTTCCAACATCGCCGAAAACACCGGCCGCGTCGCCGAAATCGAGATCGCGATCCTTAACATCCACTCGACGGTGCGCGAGGAGGCGACGACGTCGCTGCGCGAGATCGAGGCGAAGATCGCCGAGCTCAAGGAGCGCCGCAACGCCAAGCTGGAAACGCTCGGCCGCATGGACATCACCGCGCCGATGTCCGGCATCGTGCTCGGCATGCAGATCCATGCGCTGCGCTCGGTCATACGTCCGGCTGATCCGCTGCTCTACATCATCCCGCAGGAGCAGGATCTCGTCATTTCCACGCAGATCTCGCCGACCCAGATCGACCAGGTCCATGTCGGCCAGATGGCGCATATCCGCTTCGGCGCCTTCGACCATCGCTCGACGCCGGAAATCTTCGGCCATGTCACGAAGGTCGCCGCCGACGTTCTGTCCGACCAGCGCACCGGCGCCACCTTCTACAAGGCGGAAATCAAGCCGGATGCCGGCGAAATGATCAAGCTCGGCGACAAGCACGTCATGCCCGGCATGCCGGTCGAAACCTTCATCCAGACAGCCGAGCGTTCGCCGCTGGAATATCTGGTGAAGCCGCTCGCCGACTACTTTGCCAAGGCCTTCCGCGAACGGTAAGCCATCGGGCACGACCGGTTTATCGAAGATCAAAGGGCGCTGCGGCGCCCTTTATCATGACCTGCTCATGGAACAAATTCGCCCTTCGCGCATTCCTTTTCCAACAACCAACGGGAAAGGAAACTTCAATGGCTCGGGCTTTGATTCTCTGGTTGATGGGCGTTCCGCTCTTCGTCGTCCTGCTGCTCTGGTATTTCTTCTTCTGAGCAGGAGACGGCAAACCAAAAAGGGGGCCTTTCGGCCCCTTTTTTCATTTCGCGCTCGAGGTTTGTTGCATTCAGGCGATTTGGATGCTCCTTAGAATTTTTATCCTTAACTACCATAAGGAAGGCTTGAATCCTATCGTTAAATAAGTTACAGATACGCCATTCCTTAAATAGGTTAAGGAAAGAAAGGTGTGAGCATGATGAATGTCGATTCCATTGAAGTCGGAAGAACGTTGGATGAAATCGCTGCGTCTCTGGAGCGAGCTACTTCTGCGATCCTTAAATTGAAAACGCTTCTCTCTGGTAGCGAACAGCCATCAGAAGGATTTGATCCCAAAGATGCAGCAAATAAGTATGAGATCGGCGGGCTTGAGAAGCTCACAGAGCGTGGAATCGAGATTTGCTATCGGCTTTTTGACGCGGGTAAAACTCGGTACGCTGTTGCTGAACTTATGAATATAAGTTTTGGTGCCGCGAACCATCGGTTTAAAGCGTGGGAAAAAGCGGGTGGTATAAATCGTCTCAAGGCTCCGCTCTGATTGTGCTAAAGTCCAGCGGATACTCTTCTCCGCCACCACGCTGGAGTAATTTGGCGGTCATAAAAAATATACCTATCACCAGTTAAATTGGTGATAGGTAAAACACTTCAGAAACTCTCGCGAATTTACTCGTCGAGATCCGCAAGGATCTCCGCAGCGCGGCCGACGCTGGTGTGGCGCACGTCCACGTCCTGGCGGCGGCCCGCGAAGAGTTCGGTCGCCATGATCTTTTCGGCGAGATCGGCAGGCAGCGAGAGCAGCACGCGCTGGTCGTCCTTGTGGATGCCGCCGAGTTCCGAGCGGCGGCCCGAGATCATGCCGCCGGCCACCGTGTTGTTGGTGTCGGGGTCGATCAGGATGAAGGCGCCGGTCGTGCGGTTCTGCTCGTAGGTGTCGAAGATCGCCTGTTCGTCGAAGGTGAGGTGCACCTTGCCGATGGCGTTCATGCCGAGCTTGTCCGCCGAAGCCCATTTCGAGGTCTTCAGATCCAGCTGGCTGATCGGATCGACGGTGACGCGCTGGCGGCGCGAGCCGCTCTTCAGCCAGTAGCGCTTGCCGGGCTCGATTCCCTCGGGCTGGAGGGCCACGAGCTGGGCGTCGAAGCCGCGGCCGGTCATCGGCTGGCTGTCGATGGCGACGATCATGTCGCCGCGCGACACGTCGACCTGACGGTCGAGCACCAGCGTGATGGCGTCACCGGCGACGGCGGCGTTGCGGACGAGATCGAAGGTGACGATCTTGGTGACATTGGCGACCATGCCCGACGGCAGGATGACGACCGAGTCGCCCGGCTTCACCGAGCCGCCGGCAACCGTGCCCTGATAGCCGCGGAAGCTTTCACCGGGACGCGAGACGCGCTGCACCGGCAGGCGGAAACCGACCGTCTGGTTGGAGCGGGTCGTGGCCTTTTCCAGCGTCTCGACGAGCGTCGGACCTTCATACCAGGGCATGGAGGCGCGGCCGTCATAGACGACGTTCTCGCCCTTCAGCGCCGACATCGGGATGGCGGTGATCTGCTTGACGCCGAGCGTCAGCGCGAATTCCTTGAATTCGTGGACGATCTGCTCGAAGCCGGCGCGATCGTAATTCGTCAGGTCGATCTTGTTGATGGCCAGAACGAACTGGCGAATGCCCATCAGCGATGCGATGGTGGCGTGGCGGCGGGTCTGTTCGAGAATGCCGGCGCGCGCATCGACGAGCAGCACGGCGAGATCGGCCGTGGAGGCGCCGGTCGCCATGTTGCGGGTATACTGCTCGTGACCGGGCGTATCGGCGACGATGAACGAACGGCGATCCGTCGCAAAATAGCGATAGGCGACGTCGATCGTGATGCCCTGTTCACGCTCGGCCTGGAGACCGTCGAGCAGCAGCGCGAAATCGGGCAGGCCGAGATCGTTCTGCTTGCCGGAGCTATCACGCTGGAGGGTCGCGGCCTGGTCTTCCTTGACGGCCTTTGTGTCCCAGAGCAGACGGCCGATCAGCGTCGACTTGCCGTCGTCGACCGAGCCGCAGGTGATGAGGCGAAGCGGGCGGGAGTCACGGATAGCCTTCGCCTGTTCAGGGGCCGTTTCGAGGGCCGGTTCTTCCACGGTGAAAACCTCGGCGGTTGCGGTGGCGGAAACGGTCATCTCAGAAATACCCTTCACGTTTCTTCTTTTCCATGGAGCCGGACTGGTCGCGGTCGATCGCGCGGCCCTGGCGTTCGGAGACGGTGGCCGTCTCCAGCTCGGCGATGATGTCATCGAGCGTCGTGGCGTTGGAGCGGATGGCGCCGGTCAGCGGGAAGCAGCCGAGCGTGCGGAAACGGATGACGCCTTCCTGCTTCACTTCACCGGGCAGCAGTTCGAGGCGCGGATCCTCGGCCAGGATCATCATGCCGTCGCGTTCCACATAGGGACGCTTCTCCGCGAAATAGAGCGGCACGATCGGGATATCCTCGGCCTGGATGTAGCGCCAGATATCGACCTCGGTCCAGTTGGACAGCGGGAAGGCGCGCACGCTTTCACCCTGGCGGATCATGCCGTTATAGACGTTCCACAGTTCCGGGCGCTGGTTGCGCGGATCCCAGCGATGGTCCGGCGTGCGGAAGGAGTAGATGCGCTCCTTGGCACGCGAGGCTTCCTCGTCGCGGCGCGCGCCGCCGAAGGCCGCGTCGTACTTGCCGGCGTCGAGCGCCTGGCGCAGCGCTTCGGTCTTCATGATGTCGGTGTAGCGCGAAGAGCCGTGCGTGAAGGGCGTGATGTTTTCGGCCGCGCCGCGCGGGTTCTTGTGCTCGATCAGGTCGAGATCGTAGTCCGCCACCATCTTGTCGCGGAAGGCGATCATTTCGGCGAATTTCCAGCCCGTGTTGACGTGCAACAGCGGGAAGGGGACGCGGCCGGGATAGAAGGCCTTGCGCGCGAGGTGCAGCAGGACGGAACTATCCTTGCCGACGGAATAGAGCATGACGGGACGCTCGAACTCGGCGGCCACTTCGCGGAAGATGTGGATCGCTTCGTTTTCCAGCGCCTTCAGATGCGGATCGAGCGGCGGCTTGTGCGGTGCGTTCTGCTTCGCTTCCGCTTCGTGACGGGTATCGGACATGTAAACTCTTACTCCGGATGGATCGCCCCCTTGGGAGGCTTGGGAGGGCTTGTTCTGGTCAGGCCGCGCTCGGGGCCGGGATGGTTGTGGCTTCGGCGACGTGCAGGCCGCATTCGCGCTTTTCGTCGTTTTCCCACCACCAGCGGCCGGCCCGTTCGGGTTCGCCCGGCTTGATGGCGCGCGTACAGGGCTCGCAGCCGATCGAGGGATAGCCGCGGGCATGCATCGGGTTGATCGGCACGGCATGGTCGGCCACATAGGCCTTGATGCGGTCGATGTCCCAATCCGCCAGCGGATTGATCTTGATCAGGTTGCGCTCGGCGTCAAACTCCGCGAACGGCGTGTCGGCGCGGTTGCCGGACTGGCCGCGGCGCAGACCGGTGATCCAGAAGGATGCCCCTTCGAGTGCGCGCGCAAGCGGCTTCAGCTTGCGCACGCCGCAACAGGCGTGGCGGGCTTCGACGCTCTCGTAAAAGCCGTTGAGACCATACTGGGCGGCATAGGCGTCGATATCGTCCTGTGCGGGCACATAGCGGGTAATGCTGATACCGTATTGTCCCTCGGTCTCGTCGATCAGATCGACGGTCTCCTTGAAGAGACGGCCGGTCTCCAGCGTCACGACGTCGACATCCAGGCGGTTGGTACCGATGGCGGCCGTGATCACCTGATCCTCGATGCCGAGGCTGGTGGTGAACACGGCGCGCCCGCCCAATTCAGCCACGAGCGAAAGACGCTCTGCGAGGTCGAGATTGGCGAGCTTGTCATTGAGGGCCTGCGCGGTCCCGTTTCCGGTGAGAGCAGTCATTCTATTCCATAGCCTTTGCGAGAAGTTGCCGGATTATCGCAGCCTCGTCTCCCGGAAGACAGCAAAACGGATTTCCAAAGTTTCAGCGAAGGAGCAAATATCTCTCCTTCAGGCGCTTCCGGCAGAAATCCTGACGCCTTGGGTGCCTGAAAAACTTCCCGAAAAAAGTCGGCAAAGAAACTTGACAAAAAAATTCAGATTTAATAGCTGAGTTTCGTATTCAAGTTTATAGCGGGCATGGCGCCCGCAGGGAAGGACTGGGGACTATGGCTATCACGATCACCGCGAATGACGCGAACAAGGACGGCAAGGGCATCGATTTTTCCGCCTATCTCGCAAACTACAACAAGACCTTCACGCGCGCGGGTTACGGCGGCTTCAACAGCACCGATCCGATGGCGATGAGCGGCACGCAGTACTATTCGAACGATGCCAGCAAATATGGTGTGGTTCTGACGTCGGGCAAGACGGCGTGGAACTACAACATGTCGACGCACAAGGTCACCGGCTCGCTGAACACGGTCGAGTTCGGCAACTCGATTGCGCTCGATAGCGCGACCAGCACCTTCAAGATGGTCTCCGATGTGAAGATTACGGGTCTCGGCGTGACCGACACGACGCTCGGCGGCCAGATCCTCAGCGATATCATGGGCGGCAAGTCCACGACTGCCGGTGCGACAACCAGCCTCGTCAAGATCCTGAGCGCCAATTCGATCGTCTTCAACGGCAGCACGGGTTCGGATGTCTTCGCCGGTTATGGCAAGGACGACACGCTGAAGGGCGGCAACGGCAACGACAAGTTCTTCGGCAATGGCGGCAATGACGCGCTGCACGGCGGCAACGGCAACGATACGCTTTATGGCGATGCCGGCAATGACAAGCTCTATGGCGACGCTGGCAACGACAAGCTGTATGGCGGCGCCGGCAATGACACGCTCTACGGTGGCGACGGCAAGGACACGCTCAACGGCGGTGCCGGCACCGATACGCTGCGCGGCGGCAATGACGACGATTTCCTCTTCGGCTACGCTGGCAACGACAAGCTCTACGGCGATGCCGGCAATGACAGGCTGGAAGGCGGCGCCGGTAACGACACGCTCGACGGCGGTCTCGGTAACGACATCCTGTCCGGTGGTGTGGGTGCAGATACCTTCATCATCAAGTCGGGCCAGGGTATCGACAAGATCACGGACTTCGAAGCCGGCAGCGCAGGCACGGATGTGATCCAGCTCGACAAGGCCGTGCTGAAGAGCTTTGCCACAGTTCTCAGCCACGCCACGGAAACGCGCGCTGGTGACCTGGTCATCAAGTATGGTGCCGGCTCGATCACCCTTGAGGGCATCGCAAAGGCTGACCTGCACGCAAGCGACTTCCTCTTCGTTTAAGTACTCAGACCTCCAGGTACTTTCAGAAAGCCGGGCGCGAGCCCGGCTTTTTGTGTCTCTCAATAGCTGCCCCGGTCCGGGTGGGGAATGAGGGCGCCCCAGCGCCTGTGCCAGAGGTCATCCTCGTCGATGACCACGAGGACACGAGAATTGACGTCGCCTGCGAGGATGTGCGCCGCGGCGGTCAGCGCCTCCGGCACGGGCATAGGCACCGTGTCGCGCGCTTGCGCAGGATCTGTGACGAAGGCGCAGGGACCGGCGATACTGTCGATCAGCGTCACCACAAGGTCCGTTTCCTTGCGAACGTCATTGCGTGAAACCTTGTGGTAGACGGGCA
>NZ_CAMLFY010000065.1 GCF_946479415.1 uncultured Shinella sp.
GTCTGCGCGAAGGCAAGAACCGCGAGATCAAGAACGTGCTCGGCGCGCTCGGCCTCGACGTGAACCGCCTGATCCGCATCTCCTACGGCCCGTTCCAGCTCGGCGAACTGCCGGAGGGACATGCCCAGGAAGTGCGCGGCCGCACGCTGCGCGACCAGCTTGGCCCCCGTCTCATCGAGGAAGCCAAGGCGAATTTCGATGCCCCGCTGTTCGACCACAAGGGTGGCGACGAGGACGAGGCACCGGCGAAGAAGACCCGCGAGACGGCCGCACGCCCGGCCCGCGATGAGAAGCCCGGCGACCGCCGCGAGCAGGCCCGCGCGCGTCTCGACACCAAGCGCGACGACCGTTTCGGCGACAAGCCGCGCAGCGGCGGCCGCGACCGCGGTTTTGGCGACAAGCCTCGCGGCGAGAGGTCGCGCGATGGCGACCGTGATTTCCGCGATCGCGACGAGGGCAACCGTTTCGACGCCAAGCCGAAGCACGAGCCGGCGGCGCGTGCCCGCAAGTCCAATGTCTGGATGGCGCCCGGCGCCCGTCCGGTTGCCGAGAAGAAGGCGGAGGCCGAGGAGAGCGTGAAGCGCGAGCCGCGCGACCGTCCCGAAGGCGCGCCGAAGACCAAGCGTTACGGCCGCACCGCCGATGGCGCGCAGACGCGGTCTGCCAAGAAATTCGATCCCGATCGCAAGGGTCCGGCCCGTGGCCGCCCTGGCGGCGACAAGGTCGAGAAGCCGCGCATCCTGAAGACGCGCGACGAGGATGGCGAGTGGATCCGGGCCAGCGAAACGGAAGGCCGTGACGACGGTCGCGGCGGCTTCGGTCGTCAGCGCTCCGGCGCCGGCGACGACCGTGCCCCGCGCGGTTTCGGTGATCGTCCGCCGCGTGGCGACCGCTCTTTCGGCGATCGCAAACCGCGTGGCGATGGCGAGCGTTCCTTTGGTGACCGCAAGCCGCGTGGCGATGGCGAGCGTTCCTTTGGTGACCGCAAGCCGCGTGGCGACGGTGAGCGTTCCTTCGGGGACCGCAAGCCGCGCTCCGAGGGTGAACGTTCCTTTGGTGATCGCAAGCCGCGTGCGGAAGGCGAGCGCTCCTATGGCGACCGTCCGGCTCGCGGTGACCGCAAGCCCCGCGCCGAGGGAGAACGCGCTTTCGGAGATCGTCCGCCGCGTCGCGATGGTGGCAAGTCGTTCGGTGCAAAGCCGGGCGGCGGCAAGCCGGGCGGTGGAAAGTCCTTTGGCGGCAAGCCGGGTGGTCGTCCCACCGGTGGCAAGCCGGCCGGCGGTCGTCCGCGCGGCAAGGGAAAGTAAGCGAGCGTGCGGATCGTCGGCGGAGAGTTTCGCGGCCGTTCGCTCGCGACGCCGAAGTCGGATGATATCAGGCCGACGACGGACCGCACGCGCGAAAGCCTGTTCAACATCCTCAACCATGCCTACCCGCAAGCGCTCGACGGCACGCGCGTGCTCGATCTCTTCGCGGGCACCGGCGCCGTCGGCCTCGAGGCGCTGTCGCGTGGCGCGCGCGCCGTGCTCTTCGTCGAGCAGGGCGTCGAGGGCAGGGGTCTCCTGCATTCCAACATCGAAAGCCTCGGCGTGATCGGCCGCGCCAAGATTTTCCGGCGTGATGCCACCGCACTCGGCACCGTCGGCACGATGGAGCCGTTCGATTTCCTCTTCGCCGATCCGCCCTATGCCAAGGGGCTCGGCGAAAAGGCGCTCGATGCGGCGGCGCGCGGCGGCTGGCTCGTCGATGGCGCCCTTGCGATCCTCGAGGAGCGCGCCGATATTCAGCCTGTCGCCGTCGATGGTTTCGAGCATCTGGAAGTCCGGACCTTCGGCGACACGCGCATGCATTTCTACCGCTACCGCTCCGGCTGATCTGCCTTTGAGGAGACTTGAGCGATGACCGATGCCCTCGTTTCCCATACCGTCTCTGAAAACAACGGCCCGACGGTCGCCATTGCACTAGGTGGCGGCGGCGCGCGCGGGCTTGCCCATATCCATATCATCGAGGTGTTGGACGAGCTCGGCATCCGCCCCGTGCTGATATCAGGCGCCTCCATCGGCGCCATCATGGGGGCGGCGATGGCCGCGGGCATGACGGGCCGCGAGATCCGCGAACACACGCTGGCGACCATCGGCCGTCCCGGCCAGATCATGAACCGGCTGTGGAGCCTGCGCCCGACAGGCCTGTCCGAAATGGTCGCTGGCGGTTTTCGCATGGGGCAGTTCAATCTGGAGCGCGTGCTGAAGGCCTTCCTGCCGGATCGCCTGCCGCAGACATTCGAAGAGCTACCGATCCCGCTCAAGGTGATCGCGGCGGATTATTACGCCCAGTGCGAATGCGTGCTGGAGAGCGGTCCGCTCTTTCCGGCGGTCGCAGCCTCCGCCGCCTTGCCCGCCATCTTCCGTCCCGTCGTCATCGGTGGGCGCGTGATGATCGACGGCGGCCTGTGGAACCCCGTGCCCTTCGATCATCTCGCCGGCAAGGCGGATATCACCATCGGTGTCGACGTGGTCGGCCAACCGCCGGCCGGCACGGCGGAGGTGCCCGGCAGCATCGACAGCCTCTACGGCGCCACCCAGCTCACCATGCGCTCCATCGTCACGCTGAAGCTGGAAAAGGGCGCCCCCGACATCTTCCTGCGCCCCGATGTCGGCCGCTTCCGCGTGATGGATTTCGCCAAGGCCGAGGAGGTTCTGGCGGCTTCCGCGGGCGTGCGGGACGAGCTGAAGCGGGGGCTGGAAAAGGCCCTCTCTGGCCTGCCGGCCATCTCCCCCACAAGGGGGGAGAAACGCTAGCAGCTTGCCTTTCGCGAGAGATTTTTCCGCTGGGAGTGCCGCGCTTTAAGTCCCTCCCCCTTGTGGGGAGGGATTTAGGGAGGGGTTTTCGGGGATCATGCACTCTCTTCCTCATCCGCCCCGGCCTGCGTCTTCTTCTTCGGCTTCACCAGAGGCTCCGGTTTCACCGGCTTGGAATGCAGCATGTGCCGCCCCGCCGAAATCCCCTCGGCCGCCTGCAATTCCAGGCGGGCCACGTCGCGTCGGCGGATGTCGTCGCTGATGGCGAGCGCATCGTCCGGTTCCACGCCCAGTTCCTCCAGCGTTTCCCGGCCGAAGACGAGGGCGGATTCGAAGGTTTCGCGCACGTCGTGCTGCACGCCGCGGGCGCGCAGCGAGAGCGTATGGATACGGTCATAGGAGCGGGCGAAGACCGCGGCATTGGGATATTCCGACTGCACGAGATCGACGATGTGGTCCGTCGTCGCCTTGCCGTGCGTGCAGATCGCGACGATCTTGGCGCGCTCGATGCCGGCGGCGCGCAACACGTCCTTGCGCGTGCCGTCGCCGAAATAGATGCGGAAACCGAAGCTGGCCGCCTGGCGCACGCGGTCCGTGGAGTGGTCGATGACCGTCACCTCGCGTCCGCCGGCGAGAAGGATTTGCGCGGCGATCTGGCCGAAGCGCGAGAAGCCGATCATCAGCACGTCGGCGCCGGCGCCTTCGAAATCCTCCTCGATCTCCTCTTCCAGATCCTCGACCAGCAGGAAGCGGGAGAGTGCTGCGGCGATCGGCGTCAGCGCCATGGAGATGGTCACGACGGCGATCAGCAGCGAGGCGAGGCCGCCGGAGAAAATGCCGGCGGCCGACGCCGCGCTGAACAGCACGAAGCCGAATTCACCGCCCTGCGGCAGGACGAGCGCAATGCGCACCGCATCATTGTGCGACGAGCCGGTGAAGCGGCAGAGGCCGTAGATGACGAGGCTTTTCACCAGCATCAGCGCCGGCGTCGCGACGAGGATGAGCAGCCAGCGGTCGAAGATCACGTCGAGATGCAGCGAGAGCCCGACGGCCATGAAGAACAGGCCGAGCAGGATACCGCGGAAGGGCTCCACATCCGCCTGAAGCTCATGGCGATAGGAGGAATCGGCGAGCAGCACGCCGGCGAGGAACGCACCCATGGCCATGGAAAGCCCGGCCATCTGCAACAGCATGGCGGCGGCGAGCACGACGAAGAGGGCAGCCGCGATCATCGCCTCGCGCGCACCGGTGCGGGCGATGACCTGAAACAGCGGGTTGAGCAGATAGCGGCCGGCGGCAAGGAGCGCGGCGATGGCCGCGAGCGCGATCATGAAATCCTCGAAGGCGCTCGTCGTGTCCTCCGGCGCCTGTTCGGCGAGAAGCGGGATCAGAGCGAGCAGCGGCACGATGGCGAGGTCCTGCAAGAGCAGCATGGAAAAGGCGCGCTGGCCATAACGCGTATTGGTGTCGCCGCGCTCGTCGAGGATCTGCATGGCGAAGGCGGTGGAGGAGAGCGCGAGGCCGAAGCCGATGATCAGCGCCCCGTCCCATTGTTCGATGCCGGTCACCAGCGTCAGGCCGGCGAGGATGAGGCCCGTGACGATGACCTGCGCCGCGCCCAGCCCGAAGATATCGTGCCGCATTGCCCAGAGGCGCGACGGCTTCAATTCCAGCCCGATGAGGAAGAGCAGGAAGACCACGCCGAGTTCGGCGACCCCCAAAAGCTCCTCGCCGTCGCGGATCTGGTGCAGGATCGGACCGATCACCACGCCGGCCGCGAGATAGCCGAGAATCGTGCCGAGCCCCAGCCGTTTGAAGATCGGCGCGGCGAGAAGCGCTCCCCCGAGCATCAGGAGAACCTCGTTATAGGGGCTGTGGGTATAGGCCATGCGGCAGGGCTTTCTCAGGGAGGGGCACGTGTCGAGGGCAAAAAAGAGCACTCGCCCTTGATGCCTGTGTCGGCGCACAATAAATGGGGCATCAAAGAAAGGCCAAGTCATGTCACAGACGATCGATTCCGCAAGCCTTCTCGCGCGCGCCGGTGAACTTATCGACCGCGCCATCCAGGCGGGGGCGGATGCGGCCGATGCCGTCGTGGTCCGCGGGCGCTCCTCCTCGGTCAGCGTGCGGCTCGGCAAGGTCGAGGGCACGGAGGCCTCCGAGAGCGACGACTTCTCGCTGCGCGTCTTCGTCGGCAAGCGCGTCGCCAGCGTCTCGGCCAATCCCGGCTTCGACCTCAAGGTGCTCGCCGAGCGCGCCGTCGCCATGGCCAAGGCCTCGCCGGAAGACCCCTATGCGACACTCGCCGCCGAAAGCGATCTGGCGAAGGACTGGCCGGATCTCGACCTCTACGATCCGACCGAAGTCTCCGCCGAGCAACTGAGCGAAGCGGCGCTTGCGGCCGAAGCCGCAGCGCTTGCCGTCTCCGGCATCACCAATTCCGGCGGCGCCGGAGCGTCGGCCGGCATGGGCGGGCTGGTGCTCGCCACCTCGCATGGGTTTTCCGGCGCCTACAGCGCCAGCCGCTTCGGCCGCTCCGTCAGCGTCATCGCCGGCGAGGGCACGAAGATGGAGCGCGACTACGACTTCGATTCGACGCTCTATTTCGCCGAGCTGCGCGATGCCGGCGAGATCGGCCGCGAGGCGGCGGCGCGCGCCGTGCGCCGCATCAATCCGCGCCAGGTGCCGACGGCGAAGAACGTCACGGTCGTCTATGATCCGCGCGTCGCGCGCGGCATTGCCGGCCATATTGCCGGCGCCATCAACGGCGCTTCCGTCGCCCGCAAGACCAGTTTCCTGCGCGACCGCATGGGCCAGCAGGTGCTGAAATCAGGTCTTTCCGTCACCGACGATCCGCTGATCGTGCGCGGCTCCTCCTCGCGTCCCTTCGATGGCGAGGGCATCACCGGCAAGCGCCTCGCGATGATCGAGGACGGCGTGCTGCAGCACTGGTTCCTCTCCAGCTCCACCGCCAACGAGCTTGGTCTCAAGACCAATGGCCGCGGCGTGCGCGGCGGCACCTCGGTCAGCCCCGCCTCGACCAATCTCGCGCTGGAACCGGGCGATATATCGCCGGAGGACCTGATCCGCTCCGTCGGCAACGGTTTCTACGTTACCGAGCTGATCGGCCAGGGCGTCAACATGGTGACGGGCGAGTACAGCCGCGGCGCTTCGGGCTACTGGATCGAGAACGGTGAACTGACCTTCGCCGTTTCGGAAGTGACGATCGCCTCGACCCTCACCGACATGTTCCTGCGCATCACGCCGGCCAACGACATCGACCGCTCGTTCGGTGTCGCGGCCCCGACGCTCGCGATCGAGGGCATGACGCTGGCCGGGACGTAAGACCATGGCCGACGCCGCGACATGGACAGCCGATCTTGACCTCCTTGTCGGCGCCGCACGCCTTGCCGGTGCCCGCGCGCTCGATTTCTTCCGCAAGGGGCCGGAGGTCTGGTGGAAGAATGGCGGTCGCTCGCCGGTGAGTGCCGCCGATTTCGCGGCCAACGATATCCTCAAGAAGGAACTGCTCTCCGCCCGGCCGAACTACGGCTGGCTTTCGGAAGAGACCGATGACGATGCCGGCCGGTTGGATTGCGAGACGGTCTTCGTCATCGATCCGATCGACGGCACGCGCGCCTTCATCGCCGGCAAGGACATCTGGTGCGTCAGCGCCGCCGTCGTGCACAAGGGACGCCCCGTTGCGGGCGTGCTCTTCGCGCCGTCGCTCGACGAGGTCTTCACGGCGGCCGAAAACGGCCCGGCGCTGAAGAACGGCAAGCCCATCGCCGCTACCGAGCCCGATGCCGCCCGCCCGACGCGCGTCGCCGCACCGGAGGACATGGCGCATGACCTGCACGGCCACATGGACGGCGGCGTGCACCGCATCTCGCATGTGCCCTCGCTCGCCTATCGTCTTGCCATGGTGGCGGACGGACGGATCGACGCGACGCTGGTGAAACGCAATTCGCATGACTGGGATCTGGCGGCGGCCGATCTCATCCTGGCGCGAGCCGGCGGCGGGCTTGTGACGCTCGATGGCGCCCCGCTTTCCTACAACCGGCCGACCGTCAGCCACGAGACGCTGGCGGCTGCCGGTTTGTCCCGGCTTTCCGGGCTTGTCGAGGCCTCCCGGCACCTTGCCGGCCATTGACCTTTGGCGCGGAATACCGCAAACCGTCTGCCGAAATCGGCAAAATGAGCATGTCCAGGAAAAGTGGGAACCGGTTTTCCGTCCGGACGTGCGCAAGAACAAAATGAGAGAAACATGACCGACTCGAACGAACCCAAACAGCTTCTTCATCTCGTTTTTGGCGGCGAGCTGACGACCCTTGCAGACATGCAGTTCCGCGATCTCGACAAGCTCGATATCGTCGGCATCTTCCCCGACTATGCCAGCGCACTCGTCGCCTGGAAGTCGAAGGCGCAGCAGACCGTCGACAACGCGCATATGCGTTATTTTATCGTGCATATGCACCGCTTGCTGGACCCGCAGCAGGGCTGAGACGCGTTTTCGCCATTGTTCCGCGCGACGTGCGGTCGCGCTGAACCGAGGAGCCGGACCTCCATGAACCCGAACACCCTGAATGCCGCAGCCGGGGTAGCTAGCCCCAAGGTGCTTAGCCAATGAGCAGACGGCTCGCCCGTATCGCACTGTCGCTCTACCGCTGGGGCGGCGTTGCGCTCTATCCGATCGTCGGCCCCTACCTTGCCTACCGCATCGCCAAGGGCAAGGAAGAGCGGTCGCGCCGCCGGGAGCGCTACGGCTTCGGTGGCGTTCCTCGCCCGCCCGGTCCGCTCGTATGGTTCCATGCGGCAAGTGTGGGCGAAACGCTCGCCATCGTGCCGCTGGTCAAGGAAGTGCGCCGCCGCGGTATCGCGGTTCTGCTCACCACGGGCACGATCACCTCGGCCAAGGTCGTCAAGGAACGGCTCGGCGCGGATATCATCCATCAATATGTGCCGCTCGACATGAAGCCGGCGATCAGCCGCTTCCTCGAATATTGGCACCCGGATCTCGCCATCATGGCGGAATCGGAAATCTGGCCGACGACCATCCTGGAGCTCGGCAAGCGCCATATTCCGCAGGTGCTGGTCAATGGCCGCATTTCCGATCGCTCCTTCCCGCGCTGGAAGCGGCGCATGTCGATCGCCGATGCGATCTTCGAGAATTTCGCGCTTGTCATCGCCCAGTCGGAAACCGATGCGGACCGGTTTCGCACGCTCGGTGCTCTGCCGGTCCTGGTCTCCGGCAATCTGAAGGTCGATACGGATGCGCCACCGGCCGATCCTGCCGCGCTGAAATCCTATCTCGACCAGATCAGGGGACGGCCCACCTGGGCGGCGATCTCGACCTTCGAGGGCGAGGAGGCGGCCGCCGGCAATGTGCACCGCGTGCTCAAGGAGCGTTCGCCCGGCCTTCTCACCATCATCGTGCCGCGCCATCCCGAGCGCTGCGATGCCATCGACGACATGCTGACGGCGCGCGGGCTGAAGGTCGCACGGCGGACACGCGGTGACGCGCTGGCACCGGACACGGATGTCTTTCTCGGTGATACGATCGGCGAAATGGGGCTTTACCTGCGCATGACCGAAATCGCCTTTGTTGGCCGCTCGCTGACCGCCGAGGGCGGACAGAACCCGCTGGAGCCGGCGATGCTCGGCTGCGCGGTGCTGTCGGGCGGCAACGTGCAGAATTTCCGCGAGGCCTACCAGCAGCTTGCCCGCAACGGCAGCGCCAAGATGGTGCGCGACGTGGAAATGCTGGCCAAGGGTGTGCACTATCTCCTGACCAACGAGGCGATGCGCAAGCAGATGATCGACGCGGGGCAGGAGACCGTGCAGGAGATGCGCGGCGCGCTGAAAGCCACGATCAAGGGCCTCGAACCCTATATCAATCCCCTCACCGTGAAGGCGCGGCTGCATCCGCGCCAGACGTCCTGAAAGGACCGGGCAGCATGACCAAAGCAGCGACGATCTCGGGCATTCTTTTCGACAAGGATGGCACGCTGCTGGACTATGCCAAGAGCTGGATCCCGGTGAATTACGAGCTCGCCCGCATCGCCGCCGCCGGTGATGAGGATCTGTCGCGCAAGCTGCTGATCGCGGGCGGCATGGACCCGGATAGCGGTTACGTGAAGCCGGACAGCCTTCTTGCCGCCGGAAACACGGTGGAGATCGCCGAAGGTTTCGTCGGTGCCGGCGCGCCCTTCACCATCGCGGCCCTGACCGAACTGTTCGACGGCCTCTTCGCCAAGTCCTCGGAGCTTGCCGTCGCCGTGACCGATCTCGCCGATTTCTTCGCCACCCTGCATGGCCGCGGCTACTGGCTCGGCGTCGCCTCCTCCGACAACGAGGCGTCGATCCGCGCGACCGCCAAGCGCTTCGGTTTCGATGGCTACCTGCATTATGTCGCGGGCTATGACAGCGGTTATGGCATCAAGCCGGAGCCTGGCATGGTGCTCGGTTTCTGCGCCGCGACCGGGCTCGAGCCGCACCAGATCGCCATGGTCGGCGATAACAACCACGATCTCCACATGGGCCGCAGCGCCGGCACCGGCCTCACCATCGCGGTGCTGACGGGTACGGGCTCGCGGGAATCGCTCTCGGCCGCCTCCGATTATTGCCTCAACGACATCACCGAACTCGTGCCGCTCTTCCCGGAAGCCGCGGCCGCACGCCCGGCGGCGTGAGCGCGGGCCGCACGCAAAGACCCCTCCCCAAACCCCTCCCCACAAGCGGGAGGGGCTTACCGTGCGGCATTCTCGGTGTTCGAAAATCGAGGGAAAAACCCGCTGCTATCCTTTCTCCCCCCTTGTGGGGGAGATGCCGGCAGGCAGAGGGGGTTTTCGCACGACCGTTTTTCCCCCAGTTGATTTTCGCCGCCGTCTCGCGTTTTCTGGCGCAAGACCGGGTCGGGATGCCCGCGGGGAACAGCAATGGTAAGTGAAGCGCCGCCGTTCTGGTGGACGAAGGCGGATTGGCGCGCCTATGCGCTCTGGCCGGTGTCACGCCTCTACGGGCTGATTGCCGGACGGCGCATGCGCAACGGCCGCCGCGCCGACGTGCCGGTGCCGGTGATCTGCGTCGGCAATTTCACCGTCGGCGGGGCCGGCAAGACGCCGACGGCGATTGCGCTGGCCCGTGCCGCCAAGGCACGCGGCCTGAACCCCGGTTTCCTGTCGCGCGGCTATGGCGGCTCGCTCGATGTCACCACCGTCGTCGATCCGCACCACCACCGCGCCCGCGCCGTCGGCGACGAGCCGCTTTTGCTCGCCCGTGAGGCGCTGACCGTCATTTCCCGCAAGCGGGTGAAGGGCGCGATGAAGCTGGTGGAGGAGGGCGCCGACCTCATCATCATGGATGACGGTTTCCAGAGCGCCCGGCTGACCTTCGATTACGCGCTCGTCGTCATCGACACGCGCCGCGGCATCGGCAACGGCTATCTCGTCCCGAGCGGTCCCGTGCGTGCGCCGCTCGGCGAGCAGATGCGCCAGGCGAATGCGCTGCTCGCCATCGGCAATGGCGATGCCGCCGACCGGCTGATCCGCCAGGCCGCCCGCGCCGGCAAGGCGATCCATTCGGCGACGCTTGTCACCGTCGGCGCGGAGGACCTCCGGGAGCAGGTGGTGATGGCTTGGTCCGGCATCGCCGACAACGAGAAATTCTTCCGCACCGTCAACGAGACGGGCGCGCATCTCTATGTGTCACGCAGCTTCCCCGACCACCACTATCTCAGCGATGACGAGGTCGCTGACCTGCTCGATCATGCGCTGGCGCATGACTATCAGCTCGTCACCACGGCCAAGGACAGCGTGCGCCTTGCCGGCGGCCATGG
The DNA here is from genome assembly GCF_946479415.1 of uncultured Shinella sp. The sequence goes on from NZ_CAMLFY010000065.1 coordinate 10,636, forward strand.
CCGTTCGGAGGAATTGAAGGAGAAGAGCCGGGTGATCGAGGTCGAAATCCGCTTCGACGACCCGAAGGGGCCGGATGCGATCATCGATGCGGCGATCGCCAATGCCCGGAAGCGAAAGCTGAACCGGCTGGCGGAAAAAGAAAAAGCGAAGACCTAGCGCTTCTGGTTCGGCAGCGCGCCGGCGCGCTTTTCGGCATCGAGCGAGGCCGCGCAGCTGGAATAGGCCTCCTGCCGCGCCACGCTCCAGTAGCGCAGTTCATCGACGGGGATCGTCTCGCCGGTCATGGCGCAGGTGACATGCGAGCCCGGCATCAGGATCTGGAAATCGCCGTCGAGATAGCGGATCTTCGCTTCCCGGCTGCCGCCGCGGCCTTCAAAACGGTTCATCATCGATTTCAGTATCCATCTCATCAGAGCAATTCCAGCAAAAGTGCCAAGCGGTTTTGCGTCCGGAATTGCGTCAACACACTGTCTTCCTGCCATATCGTGGCGACGGCCAAAATTCCAGTGGTTTCAGCCCTCAGCTCCGGCCGAACAACCGCTCGATGTCGGAAAGCTTCAGCTCGATATAGGTCGGCCGGCCGTGGTTGCACTGACCGGAGCCGGGTGTCGCCTCCATCTGGCGCAACAGCGCGTTCATCTCCTCCGGCCGCATGCGCCGGCCCGACCGCACCGAACCGTGACAGGCCATGGTGGCGGCGAGGTATTCGAGCTTGGCCTTCAGCCCGCTTGCCGTGTCCCATTCGGCCAGCTCGTCGGCCAGCTGGCGAATGAGGCCGGCCGCATCCATCTCGCCCAGCATGGCCGGCGTTTCGCGCACCGCAATCGCCCCCGGCCCGAAGCGCTCGATGCCGAGGCCGAGCTTGGCGAATTCGTCGGCATGGGCGACGAGCCGGTCGCAGTCGTCCTCCGGGAGATCGACGATCTCGGGGATCAGCAGCGCCTGCGCCGGCACGGCACGCGCATGCAGCGCATTGCGCATCGCCTCGAAGACGAGGCGTTCATGCGCCGCGTGCTGGTCGACGATGACGAGGCCGTTTTCCGTCTGCGCGATGATGTAGTTCTCATGCAGCTGTGCGCGGGCGGCGCCGAGCGGATGGTTCTGCGGCGGCTCTTCTTCGCGGGCGGCCGTGGGCGCGAAAACCGGTTCGCTGCGCGCTGAGGGGCTGGCGAATTCGGCAAAGCCCGCCTGCTGCTCGCGGAAGGATGTCGCGGGTGCGGCTGCCGGAGTGAACGGCCGGTAGGGTGAGGCGGACGGCGTCCAGGGCGTGGCAGGCCGCGGCCCTTCCGGCCGGAAGGCGCGCATCAGGCCGGCGGCACCCGTCGTGGAGGCGCGGTCGCCTTCGCGGGCCAAGGCTTCGCGGATCGCGCCGATGATCAGGCCGCGCACCAGGCCCGGATCGCGGAAGCGCACGTCGGATTTCGCCGGATGCACATTGACGTCGACCAGCGCCGGATCGATGTCGATGGACAGCACCGCGACGGGGTAGCGCCCGTGCGGAATGGTCTCGGCATAGGCGGCGCGAAGCGCCGACCAGATCAGCTTGTCCTGCACCGGCCGTCCGTTGACGAAGGCGAACTGGTTGAGGCTGTTGCCGCGGTTGAAGGTCGGCACGCCGGCAAAGCCGGTCAGCCGTACCCCCTCGCGCTCCGCGTCGATCTCGATGGCATTGTCGCGGAAGTCGCGGCCAAGCACCTGCGCGATGCGGGCGAGCCGGTCCGTTCCGGTGGCCGGGAATTCCAGCGTCGTGCGGTCGGCGCCCGACAGCACGAAACGCACATGCGGGAAGGCGATCGCCATGCGCCGCACCACGTCGGAAATCGCTGAGGCCTCGGCCTTCTCGCTCTTGAGGAATTTCAGGCGCGCCGGTGTGGCGAAGAACAGGTCGCGCACCTCCACCACCGTGCCGCGGTTGGCGGCGGCCGGGCGCACCGCCTCCACCTTGCCGCCGGTCACGCTGATCTCGGCGCCTTCGCCAGCGTCGACCGTGCGGCTCAAGAGCGAAAGCCGGGCGACCGAGCCGATCGAGGGTAGTGCCTCGCCGCGGAAACCCAGCGTGCGGATATCGAGCAGATCCTTGTCGAGCTTGGAGGTGCAGTGTCGGCGGATCGCCAGTTCGAGATCGGCGGGAGCCATGCCGCCGCCATTGTCGGTGACGCGCAGCAGCGTCTTGCCGCCGCCCGCCGTCGCAATCTCGATGCGCGTCGCCCCGGCATCCAGCGCGTTCTCGATCAGCTCCTTGGCGGCACTTGCCGGGCGTTCGATCACTTCGCCGGCGGCGATCTGGTTGATGAGGGTTTCGGAAAGCTGCCTGATGGTCATGGCGCCATTTTCGCGGATTCGCGGGCGTCCCGCCAGTGGCCGCCGCCGCTTATCCCGGTTCCATCTCCATAAGCGGCTGAAATCGTTTAATCAGGCTTTAATAAAATGCTGCGAACGTGCTCCTGCGCTTGTATGACCACAAGCTTGCCGGAGTTCTCCGGTGGACAATTTCAGCGTCGCTGGCCGCTGTCATTCCCGATGTCCAAGGCGTTTTCCGCGCCGTTCAGCATGTTCATGGGAATGCCAGACAGGCGAGGACTGCCACAATGAATGATGTAGCGTCATCAGACGCGAACATCCGGCTGGGAATGTTTGAGGCCGCGTGCGATATCCTCGCCGCCGCCGTGATCGTCTACGACAAGAACGATTGCCTCGTTTTCGCCAGCCGCCAGGTCCTGCGTTACTTCCCCATTCATGCCGACACGCTGAAACCCGGCACGCGCCTGCGCGACGTTCTCGGCGCGATCTTCGATACCGGCGTGCGCTACGGAATTCCACCCGAGCAGCGCCACAAGGCGGTCAACCGCGAAGAATGGGTCTCCGCGCAAATCTCCGTGCACTGGCGCGAGCAATATGATGCGGTCGAACGGTTGAGCCGCGACCGCTGGCTGCATTTCCGCAAGCGCCGCCTGCCGAACGGCTACAACGTCACCACGGTGGTCGACGTTTCCGAGCAGAAGAAGCAGGAAGAACAGTGGCGTTCCGACCTCGACCGCATCGCGCTGACGGAGGAAATCCTCCAGACGGTGCCGTCGCCCGTTATGGTCAAGGACCGCAACCTCACCTATATCGCCGCCAACAAGGCGTTCTGCACCATCTATAATGCGACCCCCGACGGCATTCTGGGCCGCACGGTCTGGGATCTGGCCGATGCGGAAAATGCCGAGCGCATCGAGCGCAGCGACCGCCACGTGCTGGAGACGGGCGAACCGTTCATGCTGCCCGAGCACGTCATCCGCGCCGATGGCTCCGATCTCTACATCATCACCCACAAGCACCGCATCGGTGCACCGGGCCACCACGTTATCGTGACGATCATGGACGACGTGACGGCGCTCGTGGCCGGCAGGACGTCGGTGTCGGATGACGAGGACACGTTCCTGCGTGTCTCCGGCGGCTTCGTCGAAGGACAGAATTGCTTCGATCCCGTGCGCGATGCCGAACGCCGGCTTCTCCTGGAGCAGCTTGGCGCGGACGATTTGCGCGGTGTTGCCGGCAAGCGGGTGCTGATCGCAACGCCCAATGTGCGCATCGAGGAAATCCTCGTCCGCGAATTCAAGGCCCGTGGCGGCGATTGCTGCGCGGTGCGCAGCCGCTACGAATTCGACAGCTTTCTGACGCTTGCCGGACGACAGGGCCTCGCAATCGACCTCATCATCCTCGACGACAACATGTCCGACCACGAGGCGATGGCCGGCAACGGCCATGGCATCGCCACGCGGCTGATCACGCCCGACGGCATCGGCCCGGATTTCATGCATGTGCTCGTGGAGGAGCACGAGCTTCTGTCGGAAAACGGTTCGCCGCTCGGCGATATCGTCACTCCCGTCTCGCTCTCCGATGACTGGTATATCGCAACCGACATCACCGCCATGCTGCCCGCCGCCGTCGGCGACGTGGACGTGCTGGTCGCCGAGGACAACCAGATCAACCAGTTCGTCTTCTCGCAGATCCTTGAAAGTCTCGGCATTTCGCACCGCATTGCCGAAAACGGCGAGGAGGCGGTAATGCTGTGGCGCAAGCACCAGCCGCGCCTCGTCCTGATGGACATTTCCATGCCCGTGATGAACGGTATCGATGCGGCCAGGGAAATCCGCAAGGCGGAGGAGCTGACCGGAAGCCACACGCCCATCGTCGCCGTCACCGCCCAGGCGCTCAATGTCGACATGCAGAACTGCATGGATGCCGGCATGGACGACTACATCACCAAGCCGGTGAGCCCGGATATGATCGAAGCCATTTATCGGCGCTATGCCGCTGGGAAGCTGGAGAAGTCCGTCGCATAGGCAGTTTCGGTGAAAACCGTCCCGCAGTGGGCGTTGCGGGAAACTTTGGGTTGAGGATATCAGGTCAACTCCCCAGATTTGGGGAGGCTGGTAGGCAGGACTGACGATCGCTTGCTATGCTTTTGTTAACGGTCATGGCTCATCGTGAGGCGGTCTTCGGAGGTTGAGTGCAAGTACGGGAAATCATTGATGAAGTCTGCTGACCATGCGGCGCTGGATGTTTCCCAGACTGACCTCCATGCCATGGCCTATACCGACCCTTTGACCGGGCTCGGCAATCTCTATCGCCTGCGTGACAAGGTTCGCCAGATCGCCAAGGAGCGTGAAGAGGACCCGGCCCCCTTCGCCATCGGCATTGCCAATCTCGATGGTTTCAAGCCTATCAACGATCTGTTCGGCCCGCGCGCCGGCGATGAAATCCTCTGCCAGGTCGCCCATCGCCTCAAGGCGTGCATTCCCGATGGCGCCACCGTCACGCGCCATGGCGGCGACGAGTTCGCCTTCGTGCTGCCGCTCGTCTTCGAGCGCAAGGGCGCGGAAAAGATCGGCCAGATGCTGCGCGAGGTGCTGTCCGCCCCCTTCGATCTCGGCGACCGCAACGTGCGCCTCTCGGCCTCCTTCGGCTTTGCCATCTATCCTTTCGCGGGCGAGGATTTCACGGAACTGCTGAAGAGCGCCGACACCGCGCTCTACCGTTCCAAGCGCCGCGGCCGTGGCCAGATCACCGTCTATTCCCAGGAAATCGCCCAGGAGATGAAACGCGCGACGCAGCTTGAGCAGGCGCTGCGCAATGCCATCATCGCCAATGAGGTGGATGTGCATTTCCAGCCGATCGTCAGCCTGCGCGACGACACGGTGGTGGGTTTCGAGGCGCTCGCCCGCTGGTGCGACGCCGATCTCGGCTATGTCTCGCCGGCGCTGTTCGTGCCGCTCGCCGAAGAGCGCGGCTTCATCGACGCGCTGTCCGATACGCTGCTGCGCAAGGCGGCCGAAGCCGCACTTTCCTGGCCGAAGGAACTGTTCCTCTCCTTCAACCTCTCCTCCGCCCAGCTGATGGATCCGAAGACGGCGTTCAACACACTCGCTATCCTCAACCGCGTGGGGCTCGATCCGCGCCGGCTCGAGCTGGAGATCACCGAAACCGCCGTCATGACGGATGCCGATACGGCCCAGAAGATCGTCGGCGAGCTGCGTGCGGCCGGCGTCCGCATCTCCCTCGACGATTTCGGCACCGGCCAGTCGAGCCTCGGGCGCCTGCGCGATTTCTCCTTCGACAAGGTGAAGATCGACCGTGCCTTCGTTTCGCGCATCTCCAACGACAAGGCCTCCGAGCACATCATCAAGGCGATCGTAGCCATGTGCGAAGGTCTCGACCTTGCCGTGGTCGCCGAGGGCATCGAGGATTTCTCCGAGGCGCTGAAGCTCAAGGCGCTCGGCTGCGGCATGGGGCAGGGCTATTTCTACGGCAAGCCGGCCGATGCCGTCGCCACCATGCGTTACCTTGCAGACCGCTACGTGACGGTCGAAAGCCGTGCCGCCTCCGCCTGAGGCGTGCCTAAATATGTCACTCCCTTAAAATTGTATCTTTCGGTTTAGCGCGAACGCAAATACTCGCGGTTTAATCTCCCAATAGGAAAAGACAATTGGGGGTAAACAGGGATGGCGACCATCAAGGACATGCCCGTCAGGGCCAACGATCGTTCCAAGGTGCGCATTTTTGCCGAGGTTCGCGTCATGCATCAGACCTCGCGGGCACGCGTCGTCGATCTCTCGCCGACCGGCATGGCCTTCGATCTGGAAAAGCCGGTCCAGGCCATGCCCGGCCAACTGGTGACGATCGAAAGCGAAGAGCTTGGCCGCCTCAGCGGCACGGTGCGCTGGTATTCCAACGGCCGTCTCGGCATCCAGTACAAGCTGTCGACCAATGCGCTGGCGCAGATCAATTCCTATTTCCGCTTCTTCCACGAAGAGGTGAAGCCGGTGTTGAAAAGGTAGGGGCTCTCAAACCTTGCTTTCGAGGCTATCGACCCTCTGACCCAAGACATCGACGCTCTGCTCGATGCGGGAAAGCGAGTTTTCGATCGAGGTTTGGATGTTGGCCAGTGAACCACCGATCTCCATCTTGATCATCAACTCGATGTCGTCGCGAAGCTCCGTCTCGCGCCGCTCCACCCGTCGCGTCAGGTCATAGGATCCGGTAACCAGCCGCATCATGTCCGCGACGTCCTTCCTTAGAAGGCGCAGTTCGTCCATCTGGATTTTTGCCTGCTTTGCAAGGAAATCGAGGCTGATTGCTTCGGTCGTCATCGGCGCGTCCTTGAAACTTGTGTCCAATGTAAGCTTTCGCCGGGCAAAGCACAAATGCCCCTTGTTCAACAACCGCCGAGGGGCCACTCCACCTCACGGCTGAGCCGCCCTTCCTCCACCAGCCAGTCGCGCACGCGGCGCGCCGGGCCGTTGAGTTCGCGCGAGCGCGGCCAGACGACATAGAAGCCTTCGTCGAGCTCCAGCGAATGGCCGCCGACGGTGACGAGCGCTCCGGAGCGCACCTGTCGCTCGATAAGGTGTCGCCAGCCCAGCGCCACGCCTTCTCCCGCGAGCACGGCCTGGATGACGAGCACATAATCGTTGATGGCGAGACGCCGCGCCTGCGCGGGATAGCGCACGCCGGCACTTGCGAACCATTCCGGCCAATCACAGGCCGCGCGTATCGGCTCCTCCAGATGGATGAGCGGCAGTTTCAGCAGCTCCTCCGGCATCTTCGGATGTCCGCGGCTTTCCACGAAGGCGGGGCTCGCCACCGCCGTGATCACCTCCGGCGCCAACAGGGCGGCGTGATAGCGCGGCCATTTCGCCGGATCGCCGCCGCGAATGCCGAGCGGGATCGTCTCTTCGTCGAGATCGAGGTCGCGCACGCTGGTCTGGATTCTGAGGTCGATATCCGGCAGGTCGGCGCGCAGCTTGGCAAGCCGCGGCAGCATCCACATCGAGGCGAAGGCGGTCGAGGCCGAGAGCGTCACATTGGCCTCGCGGCCCTTGGCCCTGATGTCCTCCGCCGATTTCTGGATGCGCGACAAGCCGAGCGTCACATCGGCATGGAAGCGCTCGCCGGCATCGGTCAGCTCCACGGCGCGGTGGATGCGGTGGAAGAGGGCGACGCCGAGCTGCTCCTCCAGATTGCGCACCGCATAGGAGACGGCCGCTTGCGTCATGCCGAGCTCATTGGCGGCGCGGGTGAAATTCTGGTGCCGCCCGGCGGCCTCGAAGATGATGAGGCTGGAGGCGGAGGGGAGCAGGCGGCGCAGGGTTTCCATAAATCAAGCTTATCGTGTCGAACAATTTTTTCCAGCGTTACAGCCTTGTTTTTCACGCCTAGCCTCACTTCCAATTATGGAGGTGACCATGGGTGTAGCAGCAACGATCGACGCACCGGCACGGCGAGGCAGGGGCTCACGGCGCGAAGGCACGGCCAAGCCGCTTGGCGTGCCCTATATCGTGCGCGGAATACCAACCTATGACGTGCTGTCGGAGGAAAACCTCCAGAAGGTCGAGCGTGCCGCGGACCGCATCCTCGCCGAAGTCGGCATCGAATTCCGCGACGACCCCGCCGTCATCGAGCACTGGAAACGCGCCGGCGCCAGGGTGGACGGGCTGCTGGTGCGCTTCGAGCCCGGCATGCTGCGCGAGATCGTCTCCTCCGCGCCGGCCGAGTTTACCCAGCATGCCCGCAACCCCGCCAACAATGTGCAGATCGGCGGCAAAAACGTCGTTTTCTCGCCGGCCTATGGCTCGCCCTTCGTGATGGATCTCGACAAGGGCCGTCGCTACGGCACGCTCGAGGACTTCCGGAACTTCATCAAGCTCGCCCAGTCGAGCCCCTGGATGCACCATTCCGGCGGCACGATCTGCGAGCCGGTTGATATCCCCGTCAACAAGCGCCATCTCGATATGGTCTACAGCCATATGAAATATTCCGACCGCGCCTTCATGGGCTCGATCACGGCGGAAGACCGTGCCGAGGATTCCATCGACATGGCGCGAATCCTGTTCGGTGCGGATTTCGTCGACAAGAACTGCGTCATCCTCGGCAATGTCAACGTCAACTCGCCGCTCGTCTGGGACGGCACCATGACCAAGTCGTTGCGCGCCTATGCGCGCGCCAACCAGGCGGCCGTCATCGTACCCTTCATCCTCGGCGGTGCGATGGGGCCGGTCACGAATGCCGGCGCGATCGCCCAGTCCTTCGCCGAGACGCTGGCCGGCTGCGCGCTGACCCAGCTGGAGCGCAAGGGCGCGCCGGTCATCTTCGGCAATTTCCTCTCCTCCATGTCGCTGCGCTCGGGCTCGCCGACCTTCGGCACGCCGGAGCCGGCCATCGGGTCCATGGTCGTCGGCCAGCTGGCCCGCCGCCTGAACCTGCCGCTGCGCTGCGCCGGCAATTTTTCCAATTCGAAGCTGCCGGATGGGCAGGCCATGCAGGAGGGGCTAATGTCCATGCTGTCGGCCGTGCATTGCGGCGCGAATTTCATCCTGCATTCGGCCGGCTTCCTCGATGGTCTGCTCGCCATGTCCTACGAAAAATTCGTGATGGATGCCGATCTCTGCGGCGCGCTGCATTCCTATCTCGCCGGCGTTGTCGTCGATGACAACACACTGGCGATGGATGCTTTCCTCGAAGTCGGCCCCGGCAGTCACTTCCTCGGCTGCGACCACACGATGCGCAACTACCAGACGGCCTTCTGGGATTCGACACTCTCCGATAACGAGCCCTTCGAGAAATGGAGCGAGGAGGGCGGCTCGACCGACATCGCGACCCGCGCCAACCGGCAATGGAAGAAGACGCTCGCCGAATACGAGGCCCCGCCGCTCGACGTGGCGATCGACGAGGCGCTGCGCGATTACATGGACCGCAAGAAGGCCGCGATGGCCGACGCCTGGTATTGAGGCTTTCAACAACCGCAGTGCGTCCGGTAAAGACCCCTCCCTAATCCCTCCCCACAAGGGGGAGGGACTTAACGTGCGGCAGGCTCGGCGAAAAAATTGTTCGTGAGAGCAGGCTGGTAGCCTTTCTCCCCCCTTGTGGGGGAGATGCCGCCAGGCAGAGGGGGTTTTTGCGACTGCCATGTCCTCATGGCCAGATGCCCGGCAGGGCAGAGGGGGTTGCCCCACATTACAGAAAAAACCCGGTGGCGCAGGGAGCGCCACCGGGCTGGAGGTCAGAAGGCTGAGGCTTATTCAACCGGCTGGGTCGTGGCCGGAGCCGTGCCCGTATCGGTCGTCGACGCGGTCGTCGAGTTATCGACCGGGGTATTGGCCTGGCGTTCGGCGACCTGCTGCGACTTGGTCTTGAATTCCGGCGCAGCCTGCAGGCTTTCAGCGGTTTCCGTGGTCGTCAGCTTGACGTCGTCGGAGTCCGGAACCTGGGTGATCGCGATCTTTTCGAACGGAACGGCGACCCACTTTTCACCGATGCCCAGGAAGCCGCCGACACCGATGATGGCTGCGTCAACGCCACCGGTCTTGGCCATGATCAGGTCGGAGATCTTGCCGATGCTTTCATCGCTGCTGTTGTAGACAGACTGGCCGATATAGGTGTTGGCGCTGATCTGCTCATCCGACTGGGCCGTCAGATAGTCGCCACCAGCGGCCGGAGCCTGGGCGGTGTCTTCCGTGGCGGTACCCGTTGCCGGGGTCTGAGCCGTATCCTCGGTTGCCGTGCCGGTGGCCGGCGTCTGGGCCGTGTCTTCGGTCGGCGTCGTGGTCGGGTTGGCGGCGGTATCGCCCGGGGTCGTGCCCGTGGCGGCGTCACCGGTCATGCCCGGCTGCTGCTCCATGGTCTGGGTCTGGTCGGTCGCGGGCTTGGTGGTGTCCTGCGCATAGGCCGCCGGAGCAAGGGCCGCACCGAGGAAAATTGCACTGGCGGCAACGGAAGTCAGAAGCTTGTTGGTCATTTGGAACCTGCCTTTTCGTCTCTCGTTGGCATCAAGGTGCGGCGGTGTTTGAAAGGCCGTCCGCACCCGCTGATGTCTAGAAAACGACGACACCCCGGTTTGGTTCCGATGAAAATTGCCTTCTTTTTGATCGGACCGATACTTAAGCTATGCATAAAAAACGGCTCCGGATGGGGAAATCCGGAGCCGCAGGACTGGCTTTCGCGTGATCGGGCGCTGTCTCAGATCGAGAATTTCGGCTCGAACCGGCCTTTGACGGCGATGCCGAGTTCGAAGGTTTTGCCGGCATGGGGATCGGCAAGGCGTGCGGCTTCATCCATGTCCGCCCAGGCCGATGTCACCAGCAGGCGGTCGGCCTTCGCGCCGATAAAGGCCGGGCAGCTCGACTGCGTGGCGGGCACGCTGTAGCGCGCGACCTTCGTGCCGTCGGGCTTGTAGACATCGACCGCACCCTGGCCCCAGCGGGCATTCCAGATGAGACCGTCGGCATCGCAGACCGAGCCATCCACGTCGCCCGGCTCGCCGCTTTGATCGGAGAAGACCTGCGGTTCGCCAGCGGGAAGGCCGGTTTTCGGATCGAGCGGCACGCGCATGATCCTGTTGACAGCAGAATCAACAAAATAGCCGGTCGTGCCATCCGGCGAAAAGCAGATGCCGTTGGGAATGGTGACGTCGGCAAACAGCTTGGTGACCGTCGTGCCGGCCACGTGATAGATCGCGCCGGAATGCTTTTGCGCCGTGCGGCCCATCGTGCTCGCCCAGAGCGCGCCGGAGGGGTGTACGCGGCCGTCGTTCGAGCGGTTTTCGGCCTTGTCTTCGAGCTTCGCGAAGGGGGCCAGCGTGCCGTCGGCGACGCTGCGGATGAACAGGCCCTGATCGGAAACGATGAGCTGACGTCCGGCATCGATAACCGCGAGCACGCTGCCCAGGAAGGGCAGGTCGTGCACGGTCTTCTTCAAGGTCGCGAGATGCAGCTCGTGCAGCTTCTGGCCCTTGATGTCGAACCAGAACGCCGTGTCGGTCGCCGGATCATAGGTCGGGCCTTCGCCGAGCTGGCAGTCGACCGCGTCGAGGATACGGCCGGTGAAGGAATGGCTGTCGGTCATCGGCTGGCTCCATAGACGGCGTCATAGGCTTCGATCGTTGCCTTGGCCCGCGCCCGCACCTCGTCGGCGCCCATGCCGATCTTGTAGAGGCTGGAGCCGAGGCCGAAGCTGCGGATGCCGATGGCGGCATAATCGCCGAAATTCTTTTCCGACACGCCGCCGACGGCTGCGATCTCCAGTTCAGCCGGCAGCACGGCACGGATGGCCTGGATGCCGGACGGGCCGAGCACGCTGGCGGGGAAGAATTTCAGGCCGGTCGCGCCGGCGCGTGCGGCAGCCAGCGCCTCGGTCGGCGTGAAGACGCCCGGCATCGTCACCATGCCCTTGGCGGCAGCCGTCGAGATGACGTCGGGCTCGACATTCGGGCTCACCATCAGCTTGCCGCCGACCGCGTCGAGCCTGAGAACGTCTTCCACCGTCAGCACGGTGCCGGCGCCGATCAGGCAGCCTTCCGGCGCCATCTTCGCGGCGATCTCGATGGACTTGAACGGCTCGGGCGAGTTGAGCGGGATTTCGATGGCGGTAAAGCCGGTCTCGATCAGCGCGCCGACCACGGCTTCCGTCTCGCTCGGCTTCAGGCCGCGCAGGATGGCGATCAGCGGATATTTCATCGGGGGAAAGGGGATGCGGCTCATCTGTCTGCTTTCGTGGGGAGAAATTAGAGGGACCAGAGCGCCTTGGCGCCCGCGGCAAGGCCGTTTCGCACGGCGGTATCGGCATCGATGACGACGGGCGCAAGGCCCGCGGCGGCAAGCGCTTCACCATAGAGCGTGCCGAGCCCGCCGGAAACGACCAGTGCGACGGGCGTGCCCTCGGCGACAAGCGACAGCGCACCGGCGATTTCCAGCCCGATCAGCGTGCCGGAGAGGCGGGCCTTCGCATCGTCGGGCGTGAGGCCGGCGATGAGGGCGCCGGCCCTTACGGAAAACAGCTGGCTCGTCGCCAGCGCCGCGTTTTTAACCATGCGGCTGACGGCGGTGCGGAAGGCCTTGCTGCCGCCGGAGACCGGGCCGGCCTCGGCAATCGAATGGCTGAGGATAGTGTTCTTCGCGATGGCGTCGAACAGTTCGCCCGTCATGAAGGTCGAGAAACCTTCGACCCGGCCGCCCGAAAGGCGCACCCATTTGCTGTGCGTGCCGGGCATGCAGACGAGGTGATCGCCATTGCCGAGTTCGCCGGCGGCGCCGAGGAGCTGCGTTTCCTCGCCGCGGATGACATCCGGTGCCGTCGGGTCGCGTTGGGCAAGGCCGGGCAGGATGCGGATATCGGCGTCGATACCGGGAATGCGCACGGCGGCGGCCGGAATATCGAGAAGGGCGGCGGGCGTGTCGAGATAACCGGCCTCGACCCAGCCCTGCTTGGCCCCGGCCATGCCGCAGATCAGGACGGGCAGACCCGCCGGCGCGGCGATGGCGGAGAGGTGGCTGTTCAGGACCTCCGCAAAACCCGTGCGGGCGGCGGTCGTCATGCCTTCGCCGCTGCGGCGTTCGGCGAGCACGCCGCCATCCTTGCCGATGAGCCAGAGGCGGAAGCTGGAGGTTCCCCAGTCGACCGCGACATAAGCGGGTTCAGTCATCAGAGCATGCCTCCATCGACAATCAATGTTTGTGCAGTGATGGCGGCGGACGCATCCGACGCCAGGAAAAGACAGGGACCGACCAGGTCGTCGGCGATGAGCGAGCGCTTGAGGCATTGCCGTGCAATGCCGCCGGCAATATCGGCCTCGTCGATCCACAGGCGCTTCTGCCGCTCCGTCAGCACCATGCCGGGCAGGATGGCGTTGATGCGGATGTTGGCCGGACCGAGTTTGCCGGCGAGCGATTTCGTCAGGCCGACGATGCCGGCCTTGGCCGCCGCATAGCCGGGAAGCTCGCCCATATTGAGCAGATAGGCGATGGAGGAAAAATTGACGATCGCGCCGCCGCCGGCCTTCTGCATATGCGGTGCGACCGCCTGAGCGGCGAAGAAATGATGGCGGAGGTTGACCGACTGGTTCTCGTCCCAGTCGTCGGGCTCGACGGTCTCAAGATCATGCCGGTCGTCGCGTGCGGCATTGTTGACGAGGACGCGCAGGCCGCCGAGTACATCCGCCGCCTCGGCGACGGCCGTGCGCAGTGCCGCGATGTCGCGGAGATCCACCCTTATATAATGGGGACGATGCGCGACCTTGCCGTCGAGCTCTGCAACGAGCGCCCGGCTGTCCGCCTCGGCGATGTCGAGGAAGGCGACGCGGGCGCCCTGCGCGGCAAAGCCGGCCACCAGGGCAGCACCGATGCCCGAGCCGCCGCCGGTGATGAGCACGCCCTGTCCGACAAGGTCGGGATAACGGCCGGCCATGGGTTTCTCCAAGTTGTTCCGATATTTGGAACTCAGTTTGATTATTCGGAATTATTCCGCTAGCTTGGCCGCAAGTCAAGACATGCGAGGTGC
>NZ_CAMLFY010000066.1 GCF_946479415.1 uncultured Shinella sp.
CATGCCGGAGCGGCTCGGCGACGAAGCTGCGAAGCGGCGCGATGGACTTTTCGAAACTCGGTCCCGTCACCATCGCCTCGGCATGATGGGTGGGCAGGCGGCGGCGCAGCTCGTCCCAGAAACGGTCGTCGGACCAGGCCTCGATCTTCTCGTCCAATGCGCACTGGATGTAGTAACGGCTGCGGGTGAGCGAGCGCATCGAGCAGAGCGCGAAGCCGCGCGGATGGTTGGCATAGATCAGCTCATGATCGACCGGCGGCACGTCGGCGAGAATGCCGAGCCAGCCGAAAGGATAGACCTTCTCGAAGGCGCGAATCGCATCGTCCGGCACGGCCTTGCGGCTGGCGCCGTGAAAACCGTCGCAGCCGGCGATGAAATCGCAGTCGATGCGATGCGTCACGCCGTCCTTCTCATAGGTGACATAGGGCGTTCCACTGTCGAAACCGTGCGGCATCACGTTGGTGGCTTCGTAGATCGTTAGCCGGCTTTCGGCCTCGCGCGCCTCGATCAGGTCGCGCGTCAGTTCGGTCTGGCCATAGACCATGACGCGTTTTCCCTCTGTGAGATCGAGCAGGTCGATGCGGTGGTCGCGGCCGTCGAAGGCGAGCGAAAAGCCGTCATGCGCCAAGCCCTCCGCCTTGAGGCGCGCGCCGACGCCGGCGGCTTCTGCCAGGCGCACCGTGCCCTCCTCCAGCACGCCGGCCCGCACGCGCGACAGGATATGCGCGCGGCTGGAGCGGTCGAGAAGGACGGTGTCGATGCCGGCCTTGCCCAGAAGCTGGCCAAGCAGCAGGCCCGACGGACCCGACCCGATGATGACGACCTGAACGCGCATGATGTCCTCTCCCCTGACATTTCGCAAAGTTTCGGGAAGTGGGCGGGTTTGCGCAATGGACGGATCGATCCTTCGCTTGTACAAAACGAACATTACCATCGGGAGGCGGCGACATGGCGAAAACGGTTCCGACCTACGATCTCTATGGCGAAATGGTGGGCAATGCCCCGGATTTCTGGCTGCATTGCGAGACGATCCCGTCGCGCAGCAGCCTGCACCGCTATGAGATCGGCCTGCACCGGCACGAGAGCTTTTTCCAGATCCTGTACATTTCCGCCGGATCTGGCGATGCGCGCTTCGGTGACGAGACGGTGGCGCTGACGCCGCCGGCCATCGTCACCGTGCCGGCGGCGGTCGGCCACGGGTTTCGCTTTTCTCGCGATGTCGATGGCCATGTCTTCACGATGCTCGCCTCGCATCTGCGCCTTTCCGGCGAAGCCGGGCGGTTTGTGGCCGTGCCGCGCGTGACGCCGCTCGATGCCGCTGATCCCGACGGCGCCTTCGTGCTGGCCGCGCTGGAGCGGCTGGCCGGGGAATGGACGGGGCGCAAGAGCGGCCGCACGGACCTGATGGAGGCCTATCTGGTTTCGGTGCTGACGCTTGCGGCGCGGCTTTCGAGCCGGGACAATCCGCCGGAGGGGCCAGCGGACGGCACCGGCGAGACGGCGCGGCGCATGGAGCACCTCAACGGCCTGATCCAGCAGCATTTCCGCAGCCAGAAGCCGGCGCAGTTCTATGCGCGGGAAATCGGCATCTCGCCGACTCATCTCAACCGCGTCGTCAAGGCGGCGACGGGGCTGACGGCGCATGCCTATATCGCGCGCAAGCTGATCGATGAGGCCAAGCGCGCGCTGGTCTTCACCGAGGCGCCGGCACAGGAGATCGGCCTAGCCCTCGGCTTTGCCGATGCGGCCTATTTCTCCCGTTCGTTCCTGCGGGCGACGGGGGTGACGCCGCGTGCCTTCCGGCTGGCGGAGCGGGCGCGGCTGGCGGCTCAGTCGTCGGAGTAACGTTCTTCCGCCCAGGGATCGCCGCGCATGTGATAGCCGTTGCGCTCCCAGAACCCGGCCTGGTCGCCGGGCAGGAAATCGATGCGCGTCAGCCACTTGGCGCTTTTCCAGAAATAGAGATGCGGCACGACGAGGCGCATCGGCCCGCCATGTTCGGCGGAGATCGGCTTGCCCTCCCAATGGGTGGCGAGGATGGCGTCCTCGGCGGCGAAATCGGCCAGCGGCAGGTTGGTCGTGTAGCCGTCATAGCTGGTCAGCATCACGAAATTCGCTTCCGGCCGGGGCATCACCAGATCAAGCAGGTCTCGCGTGGAAACGCCTTCCCAGCGGTTGTCATAGCGCGACCAGGTCGTCACGCAGTGGATGTCGGACAATTTCTGGCTCTGCGGCAAGGCGAGAAAGTCCGTCCAGCCAAAGGAAACGGGATTTTCCGCGCCGCCCTTCACATCGAGCCGCCAGTTTTCCGGGCGGATGACGGGCTGCTGGCCGAGATCGAGCACGGGCCAGTTCGTCACCAGATGCTGGCCGGGCGGCAGGCGATCGGTTTCCGGCCGGGTGATGCGGCCGGTGAGGAATTTTCCCTGGTCGGCCCATTGGCGCTTGGTGCGGGTGAGCTTGCTCTCGTCGTCGCGCATGGCGGCCTCCTGTTGCAGTGCAAAAGGTGGGGGCCGCGCCTGCGGTCTGTCAAGATCAGGCGAGCAGCGGCCGCAGCGCCGCCTGCACCGCGCGCATCGCCGGCAGGTAGCGCTCGACCATTTCCTCTGCGGCGGCATGGGCGGCCGGCGCGCCGATATTGAGCGCTGCGACCGTGCGGCCACGGGCGTTTTCCAAGGGCACGGCGATGGAGCGCAGGCCGATCTCGAGTTCCTGGTCGATCAGGGCGTAACCCTGTTTGCGGACCTTCGAGAGTTCCTCCAGCAGCGCGTCGGGGTCGGTCTTGGTGAAGGGCGTGTTGGCCTTGCGGTCGGAGGCCTCGATGATGGTGCGGGCTTCGGCCTCGGGCAGGGCTGCGAGCAGAACGCGGCCCATGGAGGCGCAATAGGCCGGCAGGCGCGAGCCGGCCATCAGGCTGATCGACATGACACGTTTCTGCGCGGCGCGGGCGATGTAGACAATATCGGTGCCATCGAGCACCGAGGCGGACGCGCTCTGGCCGACCGTTTCGGAGAGCTGGTCGAGAAACGGCTGGATAAGCCGCGGCAGCGGGGTCGCCGAGAGATAGGCATGGCCGAGCCGCAGGATTTTCGGCGTCAGCTCGAAGAATTTTCCGTCATAGGCGGCGTAGCCGAGTTCGGCGAGGGTGAGCAGGCATCGCCGCGCCGTCGCCCGGTCGAGGCCGGTTTCTCTTGCAATGTCGGTAATGGTGAGGCGCGGCTTCGTCTCGCCGAAAGCCTCGATGACCCGCAGGCCCTTGGCGAAGCCGCCGATGAAGTCCGTTTCCCGCATGGTTGTTCCCTTCCCGATCGCGACCTCTCCTCCGTCATCCTCGGCCTTGAGCCGAGGATCCACGCGGCACCCGCGACGGGCGGATGCTCGGGTCAAGCCCGAGCATGACGAAGGAGAGAGTAGTGCGCTCCAGTAGATCAATCCATTTTGTGCGTATATTGAACAAAAGTCAAATAACGCACAAAATGGATTGCCGCTTTTCTCCGTCGGATTTACCTCTCTTGCCGATATCGGGAGATTGGCATGGACAAGAGCATCTCAAGTCTGGCGGAAGCGGTAGCGGGCATCGGCGATGGGGCGACGGTGATGATCGGCGGGTTCGGCGGCTCCGGCGCGCCGATCGAGCTGATCCACGCGCTGATCGACACGGGGGCGAAGGACCTAACGATCATCAACAACAATGCCGGCAATGGACGCGTCGGGATCGCTGCGATGATCGATGCGGGGCGGGTGCGCAAGATGATCTGCTCCTTCCCGCGTTCCTCCGATCCGCGCGCCTTCACGGAAAGTTATCTGGCAGGGAAGATCGCGCTGGAACTGGTGCCGCAGGGCACGCTGGCCGAGCGCATTCGCGCCGGGGGTGCGGGCATTCCCGCCTTCTACACGCCGACGGGTTTTGGAACGGAGCTCGCCGAGGGCAAGCCGGTCGCGGAATTCGATGGCCGCATGTATGTGCAGGAACGCTGGCTGAAGGCGGATTTCGCGCTGATCAAGGCGCATGTGGGGGATACGCACGGCAATCTCACCTACAACAAGGCCGCCCGCAATTTCAGCCCGCTGATGTGCATGGCGGCGGCAAAGACCATCGTGCAGGTCTCCCGGCTGGTGCCGCCGGGTGGCATCGATCCCGAACAGGTCGTCACGCCGGGCATCTTCGTCGACCAGATCATCGAAGTCGCCGATCCCGGCCAGGAAGAAGCGCTGATCCGCGCAGGAGTGGCCTACGCATGACCGTCGACACACGCGAAGATATCAAGCTTTCCAACGCCCAGATCGCCTGGCGCGCGGCGCAGGACATTGCCGATGGCGCCTATGTGAACCTCGGCATCGGCTTTCCCGAGATGGTGGCGCGCTATCAGCCCCAGGGGCGCGAGGCGATCTTTCACACGGAAAACGGCATTTTGGATTTCGGCGAGGCGCCGCCGCCGGGTGAAGAGGACTGGGACCTGATCAATGCCGGCAAGAAGGCCGTCACGCTGAAGCCGGGCTCGGCCTTCTTCCACCATGCCGACAGTTTTGCCATGGTGCGCGGCGGCCATCTCGATGTGGCGATCCTCGGTGCCTATCAGGTGGCGGAGAACGGCGATCTCGCGAATTGGCGCGTCGGCTCCAAGGGTGTTCCGGCGGTCGGGGGGGCGATGGATCTGGTGCATGGCGCAAAATCGGTGGTCGTCATCACCGAACATGTCACCAAGAACGGCGAGCCGAAGCTCGTCGAGCGCTGCAGCTTTCCGCTGACCGGTGTCGGCTGCATCACCCGCATCTATACCAGCCATGCCGTGATCGACGTGTCGGGCGGCCGCTTCGTGCTGCGCGAAAAGCTTGAAGGCATGACGGTCGAGGAATTGCAGGCTATGACGGGCGCGACGCTGCATATCGACGGCCCCGTCGCCGACCTCGTCGTGCCGGAACTCTGAGGAAGAAGCATGTCTGACGCCTATATCTGCGACTATATCCGCACGCCCATCGGCCGTTTCGGCGGTTCGCTCTCGTCCGTGCGCGCCGATGATCTCGGTGCCATCCCGCTGAAGGCCCTGATGGCCAGGAATACCGGCATCGATTGGGAGGCGGTCGACGACGTGATCTACGGCTGCGCCAACCAGGCGGGCGAGGACAACCGGAACGTCGCGCGCATGTCGTCGCTGCTGGCAGGCCTTCCCGTCTCGGTCTCGGGCACGACGATCAACCGGCTCTGCGGCTCGGGCATGGATGCCGTCATCGCCGCCGCCCGCGCCATCAAGGCCGGCGAGGCGGAGCTGATGATCGCGGGCGGCGTGGAAAGCATGAGCCGCGCGCCTTTCGTCATGCCCAAGGCGGAGACGGCCTTTTCGCGGAGTGCGGAAATCCACGACACGACGATCGGCTGGCGCTTCATCAATCCCGTGATGAAGACGCAATACGGCGTGGATTCCATGCCGGAGACCGGCGAGAACGTCGCCGAAGACTTCAAGGTGTCGCGCGAGGATCAGGACGCCTTTGCCGTTCGTTCGCAGGCCAAGGCGGCTGCGGCGCAGGCGAATGGCCGTCTGGCCAAGGAAATCACGCCCGTCACCATTGCGCAGCGCAAGGGCGATCCGGTCGTGGTGGAGAAGGACGAACATCCGCGCGCGACGACCATGGAAGCGCTCGCCAAGCTCGGCACGCCCTTCAAGAAGGAGGGCGGCACGGTGACGGCGGGCAATGCCTCGGGTGTCAATGACGGCGCGGCGGCGCTGATCATCGCCTCGGAAGCGGCGGTGAAGAAATACGGCCTGACGCCCATCGCCCGCATTCTCGGCGGCGCCATGGCGGGCGTGCCGCCGCGCATCATGGGCATCGGCCCGGTTTATGCCACGCAGCGCCTGTGCGCCCGGCTCGGTCTCAAGCCCGCCGACTTCGACGTGGTCGAACTCAACGAGGCCTTCGCCTCGCAGGGCCTCGCCACGCTGCGCGAACTCGGCATTGCCGACGATGCCGCGCAGGTGAACCCGAACGGCGGCGCCATCGCGCTCGGCCATCCGCTCGGCATGTCCGGTGCGCGCATCACCGGGACGGCGGCGCTGGAATTGCAGCTCTCCGGCGGCAAGCGCTCGCTTTCGACCATGTGCATCGGTGTCGGCCAGGGCATTGCCGTGGCGTTGGAACGGGTCTGAT
This sequence comes from uncultured Shinella sp., assembly GCF_946479415.1. The sequence goes on from NZ_CAMLFY010000066.1 coordinate 6,145, forward strand.
TGGAGCCTGCTCTTCACCCTCTCTCTGAGAGCGATAGGCTACCGCATATGGTTGAAAACCCCTCCCCACCCCTCCCCACAAGGGGGAGGGGCTTGAGCGTGCGGCACTTTCGCCGGCCAATGTCTCGGAAAGAGCTTGCTGCTAGCCTTTCCCCCCCTTGTGGGGGAGATGCCGGTAGGCAGAGAGGGTCTCCTATGCGATGGCCCTGCCTCAGGCGGGGAGCAGGTGGCCGGCAGGCCGGATGAGGGGCTGTTGCCGCTGATCCGTTGACAGGACCGGCGCGCTCCGGCACCCATGCGGTCCGATAGTCTCGTTTCGATGACGGCCCGCTCATGTCCAAGACCACCCGCGCCACCCAGGCCCTTGCCAAGGCCGGTGTTTCCTTCACCGTCCACACCTACGACTATGATCCGACCGCCGACCGCGTCGGCATCCAGGCCGCAGAGGCTTTGGGGGAGGATCCGGCGCGCGTGCTCAAGACGCTGATGGCGGAGGTGGATGGCAAGCCGGTCTGCGTCATCGTGCCCTCGGATTGCGAGGTCAGCATGAAGAAGCTCGCCAGCGCCTTCAAGGGCAAATCGGCCAATATGATGAAACCCGCCGATGCCGAGCGGCTCACCGGCTTCGTCGTCGGCGGCATCAGCCCGTTCGGGCAGAAGAAGCAGGTGCCGACGGCCGTCGAGGAGGCGGCGCTGGTGCATGAGGCCGTCTATATGAACGGCGGCCAGCGCGGCTTGCAGGTGCGGCTTGCGCCGCGTGATGCTTTAGCTGCGCTGAAGGCGATTTCCGCATCCGTCATCGCCTGATTGCGCCTTCTCATTTGTTGCAGGGCACACTAAGTTTCATCCATCGATTTCAGAAAGACAGGTCTGTCATGACATACCCCGCCAATTCCGCTGCCGCCGTCGATCCCGCAAAACTCGACAAGCTCGCCGAGGTCGCCGTGCGCGTCGGCCTGCAGCTTCAAAAGGGGCAGGACCTCGTGATGACGGCGCCGATTGCCGCACTGCCGCTCGCCCGCCTCATCACCGAGCACGCCTACAAGGCGGGAGCGGGCCTCGTCAGCACCTTCTATGCCGATGAGGAGGCGACGCTCGCCCGCTACCACAATGCGCCGGACGAAAGCTTCGACCGCGCCTCGGACTGGCTCTACGAGGGCATGGCCAAGGCTTATGCCAATGGCGCGGCGCGCCTCGCGATCGCCGGCGACAACCCGATGCTGCTCGCCAACGAGGACCCGGCCAAGGTCGCCCGCGCCAACAAGGCCAATTCCATGGCCTACAAGCCGGCGCTGGAGAAGATCGCCAATTTCGACATCAACTGGAACATCGTCTCCTATCCGAACCCGTCCTGGGCCAAGCAGGTATTCCCGAATGATCCGGAAGACGTGGCGGTCGAAAAGCTCGCCAATGCGATCTTCGCCGCCTCGCGCGTCGATGTCGCCGATCCCGTCGGGGCCTGGGCCGCGCACAATGCCGGCCTCGCCAAGCGCTCGGCCTGGCTGAACGGAGAGCGTTTCGCAGCGCTTCACTTCAAGGGTCCGGGCACTGATCTCACGGTTGGTCTCGCCGACGGCCACGAATGGCATGGCGGCGCCTCCACCGCGAAGAACGGCATCACCTGCAATCCGAACATCCCGACGGAGGAAGTGTTCACAACGCCGCATGCGCTGCGCGTCGAAGGCCATGTCTCCTCGACGAAGCCGCTGTCGCATCAGGGCACGCTGATCGACGATATCCAGGTTCGCTTCGAAGGCGGCCGGATCGTCGAGGCGAAGGCCTCGAAGGGCGAGGCGGTGCTGAACAAGGTGCTGGATACCGACGAGGGCGCGCGCCGACTCGGCGAAGTGGCGCTGGTGCCGCATTCCTCGCCGATCTCGGCGAGCGGCATCCTGTTCTACAACACGCTGTTCGACGAAAACGCCTCGTGCCACATCGCGCTCGGCCAGTGCTATTCCAAGTGCTTCCTCGACGGCGCAAACCTCTCGCCGGAACAGATCCGCGCGCAGGGCGGCAATGAAAGCCTTGTTCACATCGACTGGATGATCGGCTCCGACAAGGTGGATATCGACGGTATCCGCGATGACGGCAGCCGTGTGCCCGTCATGCGCGGCGGCGAGTGGGCCGGCGAGCGCACATGACGCATCTCGGGGCGATCGGCGGCGGTGGGTGGCTGGCCGGGGCCTTGCTCCGGCCGGTTCTGGCCGACCGTATCGTCAAGCCCGCCGATCTCGTCCTGTCCTCGCGCTCCGGCAATATTTCGGGCTTCGAGGCCTGGCCGGGCGTGCATATGACGACGGACAATGCGATCCTGGTCGATGCCTCCGACGTCATTCTCCTTTCCATCCGCCCGGCCGATATCGAGGAACTCGAACTGGATCTGCGGGGCCGCTTCGTGATCTCCGTCATGGCCGGCGTGACGGTGGAGGAGATCACCGAGCGTTTTGGCGCGCAGCGCATCGTGCGGGCGATGCCCAATGCCTGCGCCGAGCAGCGGCTATCCTTCACGCCATGGTTTGCAACGCGCGATGTGCGCAAATCCGAGCTGGATTTCGCGCGGCGGTTCTTTGCCGCCTCGGGCCGTGCGCATATCATCGGCGACGAACACGAGCTCGATTATTTCACCGCACTCACCGGCTCGGGCGCGGCTTTTCCGGCCTTGATGGCGGATGCGATGATCCGCCATGCCATCGAATCCGGCATCGACCCTGATACCGCCGATATCGCGGTGCGTCAGCTTTTCCTGGGGGCTGCGACGCAGATGGCGAGCCTCACCCAGACGCCCGCCGATATCGTCGAGCTCTTCATGGAATATCGCGGCACGACGGCGGCCGGCCTTTCCGCCATGGTGGAGGCCGATCTTGCCCATGCCGTCTTCAAAGGCTTGACGGCCGCACGGCGCAAAGCGCTGTACCGCGCGGATTGACCTTCTTTGCCGCGGGGGCCGATTGCGCCCATTGGCTGAGCCAGACGCTGGCGAGAACCACCATCATGCCTGTTATCTGAAAGGGGCTGAGGTCCTGCGCCAGCAGCGCCCAGCCGAGCACGACGGCAACGAGCGGGCTGAGGAAACCGAGCGGCGAGACGGTCGCCGGATCGAGCCGCGACAGGCCGCGAAACCAGACGATATAGGTCAGCGCCGCACCGATGCCGCCGAGATAGACGAAGCCGAGCAGGTTCTGCGCCGTCGGAACCGGGAAGGCGGGTTCGAAGAACAGCGCGACGGGCACCAGCAGCAGGCCGCCTGCCGTCAATTGCCAGGCGGTGAAGGTGAGTGGCGGCACGGGCGGCTGCCAGTGGCGCGACAGAACCGTGCCGAACGCCATGGAGACCGCGCCGGCAAGACCGGCGGCGATGCCGATCGGATCGAGATGGGCGGCCGGCGTCAGCACGAGAAGCGCGACACCGCCGATGCCGGCAAGGCCGGCGACGACGGCAAGCGGGCGCACCGCCGTTCCCATCACCGCGCGCGACAGGCTAAGAACGATCAGCGGCTGAATGGCGCCGACGGTTGCGGCGACACCGCCGGGCAGGCGATAGGCCGAAACGAAGAGCATCGCCCAGAAGAACGAGAAGTTCAGCGCGCCGAGCAGGAATGTGCGCGGCCACCAGATGCCCTTCGGCAGCTGGCGCACGAGCGCAAGCAGGATGAGGCCGGCCGGCAGGGCGCGCAGCATGGCCACCGTCAGCGGGTAGCCGGACGGCAGAAGCTCGGTCGTGACGATGTAGGTGCTGCCCCAGATGGCGGGGGCGGTTGCGGTGATGAGGATGTCGGAGGTGCGAGACATGGATATCTCCAATCAAAGAATCTTGACATCAAGATATATGATTTTATCTTGACGTCAAGATAGTTGACGGCTTTAGTCGCGCCATGGATCATGTCGATAGAATTCTCGCCCAGTGGAACCGCGAACGGCCCGACCTCGACGTCGAGCCGATGGGGCTTCTCGGCCGCGTCGCGCGGCTGCGCACCCATCTGGCGCGGGAGATCGAAAAGGCGCTGGCTGCGCATGGGCTGAATTCGGCGAGTTTCGACGTGCTGGCGACGCTGCGCCGTTCCGGCCCGCCCTACCGGCTGTCGCCCGGCGACCTCATCGCCACGACCATGGTCTCCTCGGGCACCATGACCAACCGGCTCGACCAGCTGGAAAAGGCCGGCCTCATCGAGCGCTCGCACAATCCGGACGACCGGCGCGGCGTGATCATCGCGCTGACGCCGAAGGGGCTGGCGCTGGTCGATGCAGCGGTGACGGACCATGTGGAGAACCAGCATAAGCTGCTCGACGGCCTCGATGCGCAGGAGCGCGCGGCGCTTGACGGCCTGCTGCGCAAGTTTCTCGGTGCGTTTGAATAGCAATCGCAGCAAAAGTGCGCAGCGGTTTTGCGTCCGCGATTGCGTGGTGTCGTGCTCAGATCCGGTCGACGAGTTTTTCGACGTGCAGAAGATGCGCGCGGCGTCTTTTGTCGTCGATGCGGTCCATGTCGTGCAGGCTGACCAGCTTGAAAACCAGCCCCTTGGCGCAGAAGGCGGCGATGCCGCGTTTCAGCAGGCGCTTGACGGGATTGCCCATATAGAAATTGACGACCCACCAGGGCGAGCCGGTCGTGGTGAAGGCCCAGAACAGGTGGATATTGCCGAGCCGCTGCTGGATGCGCCCGCCCTGCGGATCGTTCTCGAAGGCGACGCCGGGCGCGAAGACGCGGTCGAAGAAACCCTTCAATATGGCCGGGAAATTGAACCACCATTGCGGGAAGACCAGCACCAGCCCGTCGGCGTCTTTCAGCCTGCCGATATAGGGTTCGGCTTTCGAGGGATCGTAGTCCGGCGCGAAATAGCGGCCGCGTTCGGACACGCTGAGGCGGGGGTCGAAATTCTCGCGGTAGAGATCGAGAAGATCGACCGTATGGCCGTTCTCCGTGAGCTTGCGGCGCACCGTCTCGGCCGTGCTGGCGGCAAAGCTGTCTTCCAGGGGATGGGCGAGCACGAGCAGGATACGCATGACGGCCTCAGAACAGCGAGCCCTGGCGCGGTGCCGGTTTGGCCGTTTCCGTCTCCGGCTTGGCCGGCTTCTTGCGCGGCGGCGTGCCGCCACCCGAAGGCGTGCCCGCGCCGGTGACGGCCTCGACGCTGCCGTCGGCGAATTCGATGGCAATGGCGCGGCCGGGGCCGAGCGAGGCGGCATCCTTCACCGGCACGCCGGCTTCATCGTGAACGATCGCATAGCCGCGTTTCAGCACGTTGCGGTACGAGAGCGATTGCAGCACGCGGTCCTGCGCCTGAACGAGGGCGCGGCGGCGCGAGAGGTCGCCGGATAGCGCGCTCTCGGCCCGCAAGGCGAGGCCCTTCAGCCTGTCGCGTGACCGCTCGGTCTGCGTCTTGATGCGGGCGGGCGTGGCGCGCAGCGACACGTCGAAGGCGGAGAGGCGGGCGCGCAACTGGTCGAGCCGGCGCTCGACGATGCGCTCGGCGCGCAGCACGCGATCGGCGACGCGCTGGCGGCGCTCGGCGATGCGGGTCAGCAGCATGTCGGGGCGCAGATGGGCGGCGGTGCGCTCGAAGGCGCGGCGCTTGTTGACCGTGTTCATCTGCAGGCCGCGGCCAAGACCCGCGGCGGCCTCGTCGAAGCGGCGGCGCGGCAGCGCCAGAAGCTGGTCGAGCGAGGGCAGCGCGCGGGCAAGCGCACGAACACCCTGACGGCGATTGTCCATCTGCCGGACCGTCGCGCCACGCAGCCGGGCGGCGAGCGAGGCGATCTCGGCCTCGAGATCGGCCTTCACGGGCACGGCCATTTCTGCGGCGCCCGTCGGGGTGGGCGCGCGGCGGTCGGCGGCATGGTCGATCAGCGTCCAGTCGGTCTCGTGGCCGACGGCCGAGATCAGCGGGATTTTCGAGGCTGCGGCGGCGCGCACGACGATTTCGTCGTTGAAACTCCAGAGGTCTTCAAGACTGCCGCCGCCGCGTGCGACGATCAGCACATCCGGGATGCGGATCGGGCCTAGCGGATCGAGCGTGTTGAAGCCCTCGATGGCGGCCGCCACCTCCTGGCCCGAGCCTTCGCCCTGCACCTTGACGGGCCAGACGACGACATGGACCGGGAAGCGGTCGGCGATGCGGTGCAGGATGTCGCGGATGACGGCGCCGGTCGGCGAGGTGACGACGCCGATGACCTTCGGCAGGAAGGGCAGCGGCTTCTTGCGCTCGGTATCGAACAGGCCCTCGGCGGCGAGCTTGCGGCGACGTTCATCGAGCAGCGCCATCAGCGCGCCGGCGCCGGCCGGCTCCAGCGCCTCGATGACGATCTGGTATTTCGACGAGCCGGGGAAGGTGGTGATCTTGCCGGTGGCGATCACCTCCATGCCCTCTTCCGGCTTGAAGCGCAGGCGCGAGAAGCTGCCCTTCCAGATGACGGCGTCGATGCGCGCCTTGTCGTCCTTCAGCGAGAAATAGGCATGTCCCGAGGAATGCTGGCCGCGATAGCCGGAAATCTCGCCGCGCACGCGCACCTGGTCGAAGGCCTGCTCGATGGTGCGCTTGATGGAGCCGGACAGGTCCGACACCGAATATTCGGTGAGGTTGGTCGGCGAATCAGTGTCGGAAAAGAAGCTCATGGATCAAGTGTAGTGCGTTTGGCGCGGCAGGACAGGGTGGAGCGGACGGCATCCCCAGCGCTGTTGCAGGTATCATGTGCCTTCGAAATGTGCCCGCGTCTCGGCATCGGCCGGGAAGAAGCTCTCGATCAGCACGCCCTGCACCAGCGCATCCTGCGCCGAGCCGAAGGAGGTGAGCGTGGTGATCCAGTTGAAGCGCTTGGTGCCGATCTTCATCTCGATGGGCAGGATCGGCAGGCGGTCGCCCTCCGGGAAGGTCTCGAGCGCCGCCTTGATATCGTCCTGAGCGGCGAGCCGCTCGATGCGCGTGAGGAGCGGGCTGCGCGGCCCCTGCAGCCAGGCCTCCGCGCGGATGCGGTGCACGAGATCGGCAGCCGATTGCGCCCAGTTGACGACGATGGAGCGCAAAGGCGTCGGGCCGAGATAGGCATCGAGGAAATTGTCTCCGGGGGAGACGGCAATGCCCGCCATGCCGGCGAGCCCGAGAAACGCCTGGTTGGCGGTGAGCACATTGTATTCGTGATCGAAGACCACGCCCGGATAGGGATCGTGCCGGCCGAGGATGAGGCCGATCGCCTCGGCGACGGCGGCGGGTACGGAGGCGAGGCTTCTGGCCGGCGCCGTGCCGAAGCGCGGGCGAAAACCGGCGGCGGAAAACAGCAGGCCCTGATCGCGCGCGGGAATGTCGAGCACGGCGGAGAGACGGAGGATCATGCCTTCCGAGGGGCGCGAGCGGCCGGTTTCGAGAAAGGAGAGGTGGCGCGAGGAAATACCGGCCTCGTTTGCCAGTTCCAGCTGGCTCATGCGCCGGTGGCTGCGCCATTCCTTCAGGTGTTCGCCGAATTCCATCTCTGTCTCCCTTGATTGCCCACGCACTCAACACGAGACGGGACATGATTTCCATTACCTCTGACGTAATTGGTTTGCCGCACGGCGACCGGCAGGATGGCCTCATCGAAACGAAAGGAGCCCACCATGTTCGCCACCTTCAACCGCAATCTGCTGAAATCCATCATGCTCTTCGACGGCGTCTTCTCACTTGCCGCCGCCGGTCTGCTTTTTGCCTTTGCCGGCCCGATCAGCAGCCTCGTCGGTCCGCTCGTTACGCCCGGCATTCTCCTGGCCTTTGCCGTCTTCTTCGTCTTCTGGGGCGCCTTTCACCTTGCCGTCGGCCGGCAGGCGCAGCCGTCACCCGCCGCCGTGCGCTTCGTCATGATCGGTGATGCGCTCTGGGTGCTCGGCAGCGTCGCCGTGCTCGTTCTCGGACATGGCAGCCTGACGGCGGTCGGCATGGGCCTCATCGCTGTCGCCGCCGTCGCGGTCGCCGATATCCTGCTGATCAAGCAGATCGGCCTCGGCCGCCAGCGCAAGGCCCTGCTCGCCTGACGCATCCTTGGCCCCGCAATCCGCTCCTGCGAATCGGCCGGGGCGGATTTGCATTTTGGGCGAAAACCTACCCCGCGGGAGAGATTTCCCTTGCCGGAAAAATGCACTACCGTCCCGGCCTTAAAACAATGGGGACTTTTCATGCGCGTTATTTTTTCCGAGGACCACAAGCTCAGGAACGCTCGCAGCGAGCTTTACGGCGGCGAACTCGTGCCGCCCTTCGAGGCACCGTTCCGGGCCGAGTGGATACTGGCTGCGGTGAAGGATGCCGGTTTTACCGACATTGCAGCACCCGAGCGCCACGGTCTCGAAACCGCGCATAAGGTGCATGACGCGGGCTACCTGTCCTTCCTCCAGACGGCGTGGGACCAGTGGAAGGCTGCGGGTTATAACGGCGAGGCGATCGCCACGTCCTTCCCTGTGCGCCGCACCTCGCCGCGCATCCCGACCCAGATCGACGGCCTGCTCGGCTACTATTGCAACGCTGCGGAAACGGCGATCTCGCCCGGCACCTGGGAGGCGGCGCTCTCCTCCATGCAGACGGCGCTGACGGCGGCCGATATCGTCGCCGGCGGCGCAAAATCCGCCTTCGCGCTCTGCCGTCCGCCGGGCCACCATGCCGGCATCGACAGTTTCGGCGGCTATTGCTTCATCAACAACGCCGCCGTCGCCGCCCAGCGCTTCCTCGACAAGGGGGCGAAGAAGGTCGCGATCCTCGACGTCGATTTCCATCACGGCAACGGCACGCAGGATATCTTCTACGAGCGCGACGACGTCTACTTCGCCTCGCTGCATGGCGATCCGGCCGAGGCCTTCCCGCATTTCCTGGGTTATGCCGAGGAAACCGGCAAGGGTGCGGGTGCCGGCACCACGCAGAACTATCCGATGCCGCCGGGCACGCCCTATTCCGTCTGGGAGGCGGCGCTGAAGGATTCGCTGAAGCGCATCGAAGCCTTCGGCGCGGAGGTGATCGTGCTCTCGCTCGGCGTCGATACGTTCGAGGAGGACCCGATCTCCTTCTTCAAGCTGACCTCGCCGGATTACATCACGATGGGCAAGGTCATCGCGGCGAGCGGCCTGCCGGTGCTCGTCTGCATGGAAGGCGGCTACGGCGTGCCGCAGATCGGCCTCAACGTCGCCAACACGCTGAAGGGCATTGCGGGTTAGGGGTCTTGCATCAATTTTCCTGAAGCAAGGCGTCACGATTATCCATTTGTCTGATGGCAGACCCTCCCCTACAGTGCCGCGCGTCACGAAGTGGCGCGCAAGGTCACTGTAGTCTTTTGAATTTCAACACAAATCCCGAAATCGCCTGCGATTTCGGGATTTGTGTTGGGGGACTGGGTGCCCTAGGGGAGGAATTCTTATGGCAGATCAACAGGCGACGGCCGGCGGCGGCGGTCTCTCGGGCTCGGGCAATGCGGGGCTCTTCACGGGCATCCTGCTGTGCTTCGGCTCCATGTCGAGCATCCAGTTCGGCTCGGCCTTTTCGGCGACGGCGATCCATGCCTTCGGCCCCTCGACCACGACCTTCCTGCGCCTCGTCATGGCCGCCGTCATCCTCGCGCTGATCGTGCGCCCGCCGATGCGCTCCTACAGCCGCGAACAGTGGAAGAGCGCCGCGCTGCTTGGCGCCACCATGGCGGCGATGACGCTGTGTTTCTTCGCGGCGATCGCCCGCATTCCGCTCGGCCTTGCCGTGGCCATCGAATTCCTCGGGCCGCTGGCGGTCGCCACCTGGTCGCTCGGCAGGGGCTGGCGGCTGGTCTGGCCGGTCGCGGCCTTCATCGGCGTCGTGCTGTTGTCGCATGACGGCGCGGGCTGGGTCGGCGATCCCGTGGGCATGCTGTTTGCCGTCGGCGCGGGCATCGGCTGGGGCACCTATATCATCCTCATGAAGAAGACCGGAGCGGTGTTCAAGGGGCTGGAAGGCCTCTCCATGTCGCTCCTCTTCGCCGCCATCGCCGCCGCGCCCTTCGGGCTGCCGAACGTCGGCGAGGCCCTGAACCCGCAAGGGCTGGGCATGATGCTCGGCTTGGCGATCCTGGTGCCGCTCTTCCCCTATGCGCTGGAGATGATCGCGCTGCGCCGCATGCCCATGTCGGCCTTCGGCATCCTGATGAGCCTGGAGCCGGCGCTCGGCGCGCTGGCCGGCTTCCTCGTGCTCAGCCAGCCGATGACGCCTTTGCAGATGCTCGGCACGGCGCTTGTCGTGGCGGCGAGTGCGGGCGTCACCTCCAGCGGAAACGGCGAAGGCGAGGGGAAAACGGCCTGAAATGCCGCCTCTTTCATGTTCCTGCCGCAATCGCTAGGTTCAAGCAGAATCATCGACGTTTCCGGGGACACTCCATGTTGAAGAAAGTTGCGCTCGTCGCGCTCGCCGCGACCTACCTTTCCGCCTGCACGACGACGGACCCGTATACGGGCGAGCAGAAGGTTTCCAACACGGCCGGCGGTGCCGCCATCGGCGCTGGCATGGGCGCGGTCGCGGGCCTGCTGATCGGCAACAACCCCGTGCAGCGCCGCAATGCCGCGCTGATCGGCGCGGGTGTCGGAGCGCTTGCCGGTGGTGCCATCGGCAATTACATGGACAACCAGGAATCGGAGCTGCGCGCGCAGTTGCAGGGCACCGGCGTTTCGGTCAGCCGCGTCGGCGACCGCATCGTGCTCAACATGCCCTCGAATGTCACCTTCGCAACGGACCGCGATCAGGTGATCCCGCCGTTCTATCCGACGCTCGATTCGGTGGCGCTCGTGCTGCGCAAGTTCGACAAGACGCTGATCGATGTCGACGGACATACCGATTCGGTCGGCAATGCCGGCTACAACATGGATCTCTCCAACCGCCGCGCCAATTCGGTCGCCAATTACCTCGCCTCGCGCGGTGTCGACCAGCGCCGCATGTCGGCCATGGGCTACGGCCTGGAGCGCCCGATCGCCTCCAACGCGACGGAAATGGGACGCGCGCAGAACCGCCGCGTGGAGATTTCCATCTCGCCGCTCAAGGGGTAGGCCCTCAGCGCGTGACTTCGAAGTGACCGGTATCGAAAGCCGAAGTGGCATGCAACTGTTGCTGATTACCGGGCCAGCCGGCGTGGGGAAGTCCACGCTGAGCTGGGAAATGAGCGCGCAACTTGCCGCGGCTGACGTCGCCCATGCCGTTGTCGAAAGCGATGAACTGGACAGGGTGTTTCCGCGCCCCAATGCCGATGATCTCGGGAAAATTCAGCCCGGCGCTGTTGACGTCAGCAGCATCAACCTGGCTGCGATCTGGTCGACATATCAAGCCCTGGGTCACACGCGCCTGATCATGTCGGGCGTCATGCTGCACCTGAATTTTGACAAGCGATGGATCCTTTCCGCCATACCCGAAGCGCGGATTACGGTCGTCCGTATGTTGGCTGCCGAGCCGACACTGCTGGCGCGGCTCGCGCAACGCGAGGTCGGTTCCGGAGCAGACGAACAAGCACAGCGCTCGCTTCGGCAGGCAAGGCGCATGGCAGGCGAGGAAGCCGACGGCATCATCCTGCTGCCTACGGACGGCAAGACACCCGCGGAACTGGCAGGGATAATTCTTCGCAAAACCGGTTGGCTGGATATCGGCGGTCAGCAGGAATAAGCCTGCCGGAACACCCGGAAAACGTGCTCGAAGTCGCGTCAGGCCCGCCTGAGCCGCGGGTCGTCGTCGGCCGGGTTGTAGAACAGGGAGAGCACGAGGCTCTTCGCGATCCGCTCGGCCGTCGCCATAAACCATGCCTTCGCCTCCGGCGAGGGCGCTATATCGTCGAGCGTGGCGGAAAACAGGCCGAGCCAGGTCTCAAACAGCGGCGGGTTCATACCCGCCACGCCCTGATGCGCCATGACCGGCTTTCCCGCATAGCCGCCGTCCTTTAAGGCAACCGCTGACCAGAAGCGGTTCATCTTCTGCATATGCTCGGGCCAGCGACCGTTCAGCCGGCCGTCGAAGACCGGGCCGAGCTCCGGATGCGCCCGCACGCGGCCATAAAACGTCTCCACCAGCAGCGGAATGAAATCGGCGGTGACGCCGATTGCCTGCATTTCAGTCTCCGCGCGGGCGCGGATGGCGGCGAAGTGGGAAAGACGGTCTGGATCGGTTTCGCTCACGGCCGGAAGATAGGAAGCTTTCAGGGCCGGTACAATCCGGCCGATCGCTGCGGGGTGAGACTGGAACCGAATTAAGGCCCCTCCCGCTCCGGCGCCCATTCCAGCCGCTTGTAGTCGAAACCGTATTCCAGCGTCGGCTTGACGATCTCGAAATAGGGCGAGAGATCGAAGTCGCGCGGTGTGTAGAGCGAGTGGTGGCGGATGTGGAGGATCTCTTCGCGCGAATAGGTCGAGGTTGCCGCCGCGTGGCCGGGCGCGCGCGTCACGTCGGGCAGGATCGGGTAACGGATGCGCTCGAAGGCTTCGGCGATCAGCGTCGAGCAGATCGCCCGCGTGGGATCGCCGGAGCCGAAGGCGATCATCCGGCGGCGCCAGCGCACCGGGATCGGCGGTGTCGGCAGGAAATAGCGCAGCATGTCGGTGATGTTCTTCATGTCGTATTTCAGCCCCAGCCGCGAGACCATGAAGGAGACCAGCATGTCGCGATCCTCGGGCGTCAGGCCGACAGGCCGGCAGATGCGCGTATTGTAGGTGCGGTATTTGTTGAGCGGCACGGCCACGCAGCCCTCGCCGATATTGACCTCGATCAGCTGCGGCCGCTCCGTCGCACGCAACGCGGCCTGGTCGAGCGTCAGCGGCACCTGGTCGCCGACGAAGAGGGCGGCATGCGACCAGGTCGATTGCGTCAGATATTTGATCGCCGCCGAGACCTTCTGATTGCCCTCGACCAGCAGGATATCGCCGGGCCTCAGCGTGCGCGCCAGCGTCTCGGGATCGGAGGGCGTGTAGGGCTCGTAGCCGGAGGTCTGGCTTTGCAGCCGGTCGGCGAGTTTTCGGCCGAGACGGTCCATCAGCGTGTCGCGGCTTGCGGAAAGCGGCTTCAGTGCGGCGGTCACGTCCCATCCCTTGCAGTCTTTGCGATGGTCACTCTAACGCTACATGCGGCCTCCTGTCGAGGTTGACCAAATCCCATTGGTTCCTATATTTAGAATTATTCTAAACTGGATGCTCGACGATGTTCTCCCGCCTTCTCCGCCCCGGCAAACGCAGCCTTGAATCCTTGAGCGAGCAGGAAATCCTGGCACTCGCCATCACCTCCGAAGAGGACGACGGGCGGATCTATCTCGCCTATGCGGATGCGCTGAGCGATGCCTATCCGAATTCCGCCCGCGTCTTCGAGGAAATGGCGGCGGAGGAGAGCCACCACCGCCAGATGCTGATCGACCGGCATATTGCCCGTTTCGGCGACCGCATTCCGCTGGTCCGGCGCGAATATGTGCGGGATTTTCCCGAGCGCAAGCCGGACTGGCTGATCGGCAATATGCCGCTCGAGAGTATTCGGGCACAGGCGGAGGCCATGGAGGAGGCGGCGCACCGCTTCTACCTGACGGCGGCGGCACGCACGCAGGACGCGGCAACGCGCAAGCTGCTGGGGGACTTGGCGCTGGCGGAGAAATCGCACGAATCACTCGCTCGGCGGCTCGGCGAGGAGCACACGCCATCAGACGTGAAAGAGGAGGAGGACCAGACGGCGCGGCGGCAATTCGTGCTGACCTATGTGCAGCCCGGCCTTGCCGGCCTGATGGACGGCTCCGTCTCGACGCTGGCGCCGATCTTCGCCGCCGCCTTCGCCACGCAGGATACCTGGCAGACCTTCCTCGTCGGCCTGTCGGCCTCGGTCGGTGCCGGCATCTCGATGGGCTTCACGGAAGCCGCCCATGACGACGGAAAACTGTCGGGGCGCGGCTCGCCGGTCAAGCGCGGTCTGGCCTCCGGCATCATGACGGCGCTCGGCGGCCTTGGCCACGCGCTGCCCTATCTCATTCCAAATTTCATGCTGGCGACGACCATTGCCGTCTTCGTCGTGTTCGTGGAGCTGTGGGCCATCGCCTTCATCCAGAACCGCTACATGGAGACGCCGTTCTGGCGGGCCGCCATGCAGGTCGTGCTGGGCGGCAGCCTCGTTCTGGCGGCCGGCGTGCTCATCGGCAATGCGTGATCACTGCCCGGCGGGGCGGTTCATGTCGCGCACGACCCAGCGGAAAAAGAAAAAGATGCCGGCGCCCATGGCGATCACTGGCAGGAGATTGGCAATAGCTTCCATTTCGACCTCGTTGTCCCCCCCCCCCTTTCGGAGAGGCATTAAGGTTTTGCTAACCAATGCGCAATGCATATACCAGCGACGGTCCGTTCACAAATTGCGACCGTCCCTCACGAGAGTCATGACTTCCACCTGAGGTGGAGATTTGAAGCGCTACGCTTTAACCGCTAGAAGCGGCTTTGCTATGTGTTGGTAGCTACGGTTAAAGAGGTCGGCAGAGTCAGAAGCCTTATCGACCTTTTCCTGATTACGGATATAGCGTCTGACGACCTGCTCCTCATAGCCAGACGTGGACAGGAAATATCCTCGCGCCCAGAAGTGATATCCCTGCAGCACCGCTTGCACGCATATTTGTTGGCCACGTAAAGGGCAGTCTTGCCCTTTAAAAAGCCGACGATATGCGACACAGAATATTTCGGCGGGATTGATATCAGCTTATGCACACGGCCGGGCATCAAGTGCACGTCGCGTGTGATTGTGAGCGTTCTTCCATAAAACCTCTGTTCTATGTGTGGGCCAGCCCAACGGTCCAAACCCGGAGGTCTCTCCATCAATATGTAGAACGCGTCCAGTCCTCCATCGGACGTGGAGGCTTACACACTTCATAACAAAAAGGCCGCGGATCGCTCCGCGGCCTTTCGGCAGCCCCCCGCCGGAAAAAATGTTTACTGGCCGACCGACGATACCATGACGGCATCGCCGTTTTCGATGGAGACCCAGCGACCGGCATGGAACGAGGCCTGGCGCTTCAGGAAGCGGTAAGGCGTCGTCGTCCAGAGTTTTACCTCATTGTTGAGGTTGTCGAGAATGAAATCACCCTGCGTAGTGCGCAGCGTCAGCACGGCATGGCCCTCACCGTCAGGCTTGCGCACGACCGTGATCAGCAGGTCGCCGACGGCAAAGCCCTTTTCCATCAGCTTCTTGCGCTTCAGGAGAACGAAGTCCTCGCAGTCGCCGGCGCCATCGGGATAGGACCAGTATTCGTCGCGGCCGTGCAGTTCCTTGTCCGTCATCGGCGTGATGTCGCGGTTGACGCTGGCATTGATCTGGCGAACGACGGACCAGCCGAATTCCGTGACCTTGGCGGGCGCCTGGTTGCGCACGCCGGCCTGGCATTCGGATTTGTTGGTCTGGCAGAATTCGTAATGGCCGATCGGCTGCGAGGTCACGCTGCCTGTCTTCATGGACAGAGCAGAAGCGGGCGCCGTGAAAGCCGAGGAAGAAGAAATGAGCAGAGCAAAAAACGCCGCCGCCCCAGCCTTCGCACCAATCATTCGTGCCATGTAACGTCCCCTAATCGTTAACAAAGAGTTAACGGTGCAGGGGGCGTTTCGTCAATCATCAGAATTGGCGATGCCGGAATATGGTTAAGATGTGATCGGCGCGCCACGCTCCCCCGTTACGGGAGATGCGCAAACCCCTCCGCCGCCTCGAGGATTTTTGCGATATCCTGCGGCCGCGACAGGCGGTGGTCGCCGTCGCGGATCATGGTCAGAACCACGTCGTCGCCGGACAGATGCTCCATCAGCCGCACCGCATGGGCATAGGGCACATCGGGGTCGGCCATGCCCTGCAGGATATGCACCGGGCAGCCGGTTTCGATGACGCCTGTCAGCACGCGGTTTTTCCGCCCGTCCTCGATCAGCTTCAATGTATAGATGTTCGGATCGGGGCCGTAGGGCGTCGGCTCCTCGAACTGGCCGCGTTCGGCCAACGCGGTGCGCTCGGCTTCCGTCAGGTTCGGCTCGATGAGCTCCGAGGTGAAATCCGGCGCCGGCGCGATCAGCACGAGGCCGGCAATCGCGACATCCTTGCGCTTGGCAAGCTCGGCGACGGCGCGCAGCGCAATCCAGCCGCCCATGGACGAGCCGACCAGCACGACGCGACGGGTGCCGAGTGTTTTTACGGCATGCTCTATGACGGCAAGCGCCTCCTCCAGCCAGCGCGAGATCGTGCCGTCGACGAAGGCGCCCCCCGAAACGCCGTGGCCGGAATAGTCGAAGCGGATCGCGGCCGTGCCGATCCGTTCGGCAAGGGCGGCGAGCTCCACGGCCTTGGTGCCGCTCATGTCCGAACGGTAGCCGCCGAGCCAGACGAGATGGGCAAGCGTGTTGCCGCTAGTGGCCGGCTGGAGTGCCATGGCGATGTCCCGCGCTGCATCGCCCATGCCGACCGTGATGAAATCCGCACCCGCCCCGTTGCCGTTTGCCGCCATCGTTCCTATCTCCTGTCTGTGCGCCGACCCCATGCAAAAGCGCGTTTTTGCCGGTCTTTGGTCCCGAGCTAGACCAGATTCGCACGCGCAAGGACAGGTGGTGATTTTTTCCGCGCGGCGTGCTATTGACTTCACAAGCGCGATCAACACATTGCCGAAAACGCCGTCTATCCGGCAAAACGGCCTGGTCGCCGCACAGATTCATATCGTTCGAAACAGTTCGAGGAGAACACGACCATTCGCAGACCCTTTAAAGCGGAAGCCCCCGTCAAAGACGGCCCGCGTTCCAACCGGGAAATCCGTATTCCCCGCGTCCAGCTCATCGATGCCGAAGGCACCAACCACGGCACCGTTCCCACCGATCAGGCGCTCCGCATGGCGGAAGAAGCCGGCCTCGATCTCGTGGAGATTTCGCCGAACTCCGAACCGCCCGTCTGCAAGATCCTTGACCTCGGCAAGCTGAAATATTCCAACCAGAAGAAAGCAGCCGAAGCGCGCAAGAAGCAGAAGATCGTCGAGATCAAAGAAATCAAGATGCGCCCGAACATCGACACGCACGATTACGACGTGAAGATGAAGGCGATGAACCGCTTCTTCGAAGAAGGCGACAAGGTGAAGGTGACGCTGAAGTTCCGCGGCCGCGAAATGGCCCACCAGGAACTCGGCATGAAGCTTCTGCTGCAGGTCAAGGAAGACACGCTGACCATCGCCAAGGTCGAAGCCGAGCCGAAGCTCGAGGGACGCCAGATGATGATGGTGCTCGCGCCGCGGTGAGCCCATCGGTCCCCGGACCGCACGGATCAAGCCGCCTTTCGGGGCGGCTTTTCCATTTTCGCCTCCGAAACCCCCGCTTTGCGGAATCCGGTTGCGCTTTCCGGGGACTTCGGTTACAAGCCGCCGTCCGAACGGTCCGGCAGGGCATGCCGTGGCCGTTCTTTACGCTGGAGAGGCACTTTCGTCAGTGTCTCTCGAATTCAAGAAGAATGGAGTAGCAAAATGCCCAAGATGAAGACGAAATCGTCTGCCAAGAAGCGGTTCAAGATCACCGCGACCGGCAAGGTCGTCGCTGCCGCTGCCGGCAAGCGCCACGGCATGATCAAGCGTTCCAACAAGTTCATTCGCGACGCACGCGGCACCATGGTGCTGGCCGAGCCGGATGGCAAGAAGGTGGTCAAGAACTACCTGCCGAACGGTCTCTGAGACTAATCGCGCTTTTGAAACGTTAAGGAGATCATGACATGGCACGTGTAAAACGCGGCGTAACTTCCCACGCCAAGCACAAGAAGACGCTGAAGGCAGCCAAGGGTTTCTACGGCCGCCGCAAGAACACCATCCGCGCCGCCAAGGCCGCGGTTGACCGTTCCAAGCAGTTTGCCTACCGCGACCGCAAGGTCAACAAGCGCAACTTCCGCGCTCTCTGGATCCAGCGCATCAACGCTGCCGTCCGCGAGCACGGCCTGACCTACGGCCGCTTCATCGACGGCCTGAACAAGGCCGGCATCGAAGTTGACCGCAAGGTTCTGTCGGACATGGCGATCCATGAGACCGAAGCTTTCGGCGCGCTCGTCGCAGCCGCCAAGAAGGCTCTGGAATACCTCAAGGACGCCGGCACGAAGAACGAGTTTGAGACCGCCGTCAACTAAC
>NZ_CAMLFY010000067.1 GCF_946479415.1 uncultured Shinella sp.
AGAGCGCGTCGAGCACCTCGCGCACGACGGGATTGTCCAGCATCAGCACGGCTTCGGTAATTTCGACGACGATGCGCGAGGGCGTGACGCCGCTTTCGAGGAGGAGCGATGCGATGCGGGCAGGAAGCGCCGGCTCGAACTGCAGCGGCGAGAAATTGACCGCGAGATAGGTGTCGCCAAGACCGTCGAGCTTGGAAATGACGGCAAGGCTGGCGATGGATTTCGACAGGATGCAGTCACCGATACGACCGATGGAGCCATTCTCTTCGGCAATGCCGATGATTTCGGCGGGCGGTAGGATACCGCGCTCGGGATGATGCAGGCGCATCAACGCCTCGAAACCGGCAACGCGACCATCCGCGAGGCTGACGATCGGCTGGAGATGGGCGGTGAACCAGTCGTCGCGCAGGCCCTGATCGATGAACTGCTCGATTTCGAGCCGCTTGCGGGCGATATCGACCATGTTGTTGTCGAAGAGCTGGACACCGTTCTTGCCGCTGCGCTTGCGCGCATACATGGCCATGTCGGATTTCTGCAGCAGGCAGGCGGCAGTGGTGGCGTGGTCGGGATAAACAGCGATGCCGATGCTGGCGCTGACATTGAGTTCCGCGCCATTGACCACCAGCGGCGTGCGCAGGCTTGCGACCAGCCGGTCGCTGACATCCATGGCGAGCTGGCGGGCATTGGGGGCAGACAGAAGGATGGCAAACTCGTCGCCGCCGAGGCGGGCGATCACGTCATTGGCCCGCAGCTGCCGGCGCAGGCGCATCGCAACCTGGCACAGCACGTCGTCGCCGCTGGCATGGCCGAGATTGTCGTTGATCCATTTGAAGCGGTCGAGATCGACGAAGAGGCAGGCGATCTGCTGGCCGAGCGTATCGACTTCGCCGATCAGTTCGTCCAGCACGGTCTCGAAGCCCTGGCGATTGAGCAGGCCCGTCAGGTGGTCGGTGATCGCCTGGCGGTGGTTGCGGGTCTCCGCCTCCTTGAGGTCGGTGACATCGGTCATGACCGAGAGCGACAGCGCCTGCCGGCCATTGGTGGCGGCAGCGCCCGTTTCAAGGATCAGCACGTCGATGACGCTGTCGTCCGCACAACGGAAGCGCACGGTGACCTCGCAGATGCCGGCATCGGACGTCTCGTGGCGCTTGCGATAGGTGGCGCGCGTCCCCTCTTCGACGAAATCGGTGAAGTTTTGGCCGATCACCTGCCCGCGACGATAGCCCGTCGCCGTCAGCCAGTAGTCGCTGACGGCGGTGATGCGGCTTTCCGCATCGATGGAAAACAGCATGGCGGGGGTGAGGTTGTAGATGTCGGTGGCGCGGGCATGGGCGAGTTTCAGCTCGTTTTCCTCGCGCTCCAGCTTGCTCTGCATCTCATTGAAGTTATGGGCAAGCGCGCCCATCTCGTCGTTCGAGGTCCAGTCGACATGGTGGCGTGAGCCGAGCCGGCGCGTCGCCTCGATTGCCGCGGTGAGCCGCATCAGCGGGCGGATGACGGTGATGCGGTTGCCGATGATGGCGGCGGTGAAGACTGTCGCGACGGCGAAGAAGAAGATGGCGAAGATGCTCAGCTCATCCTTGGAGAAGCGCGAGAAGAGGCCTTCCTTGCGGATCCAGATTTCCGCCGTGCCGACCTTCTTGATGCCGTCGGTCGCCTTGTAGAGGATATCGGTCTTGACGATGGAGCGCGCGTCATTCGGGTTGGGCGAGACGGCGGGCATGCGAATGTCTATGACATCAGACGTATCGCGGACATGCACATAGCTGATGTCGGCATCGGCTTGGAGCGCCGCGACGATCTGGTCGATGCTGTCCTTGTCGAAATCCCACAGCGGCTTGCCGAGTGCCTGGACATTGGCCTGAAGCAGCACTTCGGTGTTCTGCAGGCGCTCGCGCGCGACGCGGTCGGACGACAGGATCAGGAAAAGAACGAAAAGCGGGGCGACGAAAACGAGCAGGGCGCCGATGACGATGGCGATGAAGCGGCTTTCAACCGAATGCATTTTCATGCCGGTCGTTCCCCTGCCGCGTTGCAAAGCCGATCCATGGTGCCCCTCTTTGGCTTTTTGCCAATTTCCCCAGGGGTTAGATTTCCACCAAAGTCTTAAATGTTGCTAAAATGGTCGTTCGCAAAAGTGCTGATAATTCAAACTTCCCGCAACGGTAGCGCGGCTCTGCACCGGCAAAGAAAAACCCCGCGCCTCGGGTAAGGCGCGGGGTTTCGAGAAAGATCCCTGAAATGGGATTATTCTGCGGAGCCTTCGGCTTCTTCTTCCTTCACGCCGGCTGCCGGGGCAGCGATCGTGGCGATCGTGAAGTCGCGGTCGGAGATGACCGGGCTCGTGCCCTTCGGCAGCTTGATGTTCGAGATGTGGATGCCGTCGCCGACCTTGAGGCCGGAGAGGTCAGCCGTCAGGAATTCCGGAATGTCGCCGGCCAGAGCGTGCAGCTCGACTGCGTGGCGAACGATGTTCAGGACGCCGCCGACCTTGATGCCCGGGGACTTCTCTTCGTTGACGAAGTGAACCGGCACTTCGACGACGACGTGGGTGTTACCCGAAACGCGCAGGAAGTCGACGTGCATGGTGAAGTCGCGGACCGGATCCAGCTGGAAGTCCTTCGGCAGAACCTTGATCTTCTCGCCGTTGACGTCGATCGTGGCAACCGTCGTCTTGAAGCCGCCAGCGTGGATACGCTGGGTAACTTCCTTGGTCGAGAGGGCGATCGACAGGGGGGCCTGCTTGTCGCCATAGATTACTGCAGGAATAAGGCCGTTGCGGCGAAGTTCACGGGAGGACCCCTTACCAACCCGTTCGCGCGTCTCGGCCTTGAGCTCGTAAGTTTCGTGGCTCATGGCTTTACCTTTCGTGTGTTACTGGAGAGCCTTTCGCGCATCGGGCAGCGCCCGGCGATGCAAAAGGCTTGAGGATTTCGTGAAAGCCTCATCCACGTTGCCTCCAAGGGTGTCTACGCGGACGGGGGCTCCATAAACAAGAATGCCCGGAAATGCAAGGGCCGGGACCGGGTTGACAGCGGATTGACATGCCGCCGCCGCGATTGGATGTTCGGTGGCGAAAGCTTCGCTGAAGGAGAATGACATGAGACGACGGATCCTGATGGCCTCGGCCGCCTTTGCGCTTGTTTCGGCAAGCCCCGCCGCCGCCCAGGAGATTTCGCCTGCCGGTGCGGAAAGCCTCCAGCAGCGCCTGACGCAATACCTGCCGAAGGACATCGTCGATGCCGGCGTCGTCACGGTGAAGGCGGCCTCCTCCTTCTACGAGGTGCGTTTCGATCCGACCGTTCTCCTCGACAAGGCGGGGAAAGGCAAGGTTCGGATCGAGGGCCTGAAGCCGACGACGGCCTATCTGCGGCCGCAGCCGGAAGGCACCTACCGCGTCGAGGCCAACGAAACCCTCGACATCAAGGGCACGCTGCCCGGCCAGGGCGCGTTCACCTATCTCATCGACACGATGAAGCTGGACGGGATCTACGATCCGGAGATACTCTATCTCACGTCGGGGGAATGGTCGACGAAACGCATCGCCTTCTCCAGCACCACACAGCAGGAGAGCGTGACGGCGAGCTTCGGCGAATCGGCTATGCGCATCACCTCGGAAAAGAAGGCGCCCGGCACGATCGACATTGCGAGCACCGGCGTGATGAAGGCCTTTGCCGAGACGATCACCGGCGGGCCTTCCGGCCGCGTCGATATCGGCGCGGATACGCTCGACATCGATGTCAGCATGGACGGCGCGCGCTACAAGGTCCTGCAGGACCTCGTCTTCTTCGTGCTCGAAAACATCAAGAAGGACAAGCTCGACCCGCAGGATGCCGCGCGCCTGAAGGATCTGCTGCGCGCCTCGCTGCCGGTCTTCGACAACCTGACCGAGACGATCAAGGCGTCCAACGTCACCGTCGGCACCGATAAGGGCACCTTCGGCGCCGATGCGGTGACCTACAATATCGACATGAACGGCATCGGCCATTCGACACGGGTCGGCTTCGGTTTCGGCGTGGAGCATCCGAAGCCGCCGGCCGGCGTGTTGCCGGCGGAATTTGCCGAGGCACTGCCGGAGCGGGCGAATTTCAAGGTGGCGGTGGCCAATCTCGATCTTGCCGGCGCCGTGCACTACCTCATCGATCATGCCGACTTCACCAAGACTGAGCCGCTGACGGAAGAGCAGAACAAGGCGCTCGGCCGCATCGTCCTGCCGAACGGCGCGATGACCGTCGAGTTCGAGGATGTCTCGGCGGCTTCGCCGATCTATGACCTGCAGGTTTCCGGCAAGATGACGGTCTATCCCGACCAGCAGGACCGCCGCAGCGCCGACATCACGATCACCATGCGCGATTTCGACAAGACGATCACCTATCTGCAACGAAATGCCGGAAAGGTTCCGCAGTTCGGCCAGGCCTCCTTCGGCCTCCTGATGATGAAGGGCCTTGCCCGCAAGGGCGGCGGTGATGCGCAGATCTGGGACCTGACGGTCGGCGAGGATGGAAAGGTGCTGATCAACGGCCAGCCGCTGCCCTTCCAGCAATAAGCCCTATGCCTTGCGCTTTGCGGTGAAACGCGACAGCGCCAGCATCAGGCCACCGGCGATCAGCCCCCAGAACGCGCCGGAAATGCCGGCGAAGGAGACGCCCGAGGCGGTGACGAGGAAAGTCACCGCAGCGGCCTCCCGTCCTTCGATTTCCTTGAAGGCATTGAGCGCCGAATTGGCGAAGGCGCTGATCAGCGCGAGGCCGGCGACGGCCTGGATGAGGATGGGCGGGGCGAGGCTGACGAAGGCGGTGACCGCACCGGCGAAAGGGCCGAAGACCACATAGCAGATGCCCGCGACGATCGGCGCCCAATAGCGTCTCTTCGGATCGGGATGCGCGTCGCTGCCGGCGCACATGGCGGCCGTGATGGCGGCAAGATTGACCGCGTGGCTGCCGAACGGGGCTGACAGCAGTGAGAAAACGCCGGTCGTGGCGAAGAGGGGCGCCGGATCCGGCTCGTAACCGTTGACCTTCAGCACGGCGATGCCCGGAATGTTCTGCGAGGCCATGGTGACGATGAAGAGCGGCAGAGCGATGCCGACGAAACCGGCGAGGCTGAAGATCGGCATGACCGGCTCGGGGTTCGGCACTAGCGCGTCGGCAAGGCCGGCGAGCGCTTCCGGCGGCACCTCAATGCCGAAGGCGAGCACGGCGATGAAAGCAGCAAGCGCCGCCGGCACGGCATAGAGCCGGTTGAATGCACCGACGATTGCCCAGGCGAGCAAGATCGGAAGTCCGAGCAGCGGATCAAAGGCGATCGCCTTTGCCGGGGCGAAGCAGAGGCCGATCAGCACGCCTGCGAGCATGGCATTGGCAAGCGACGCGGGGATGGCGGCGACCATGCGACCGAGCGGCCGCCAGAGCCCTGCGACAACGATCAGCACGCCGCAAACGAGAAAACCGCCGACCGCCGTCTGGAAGCCGCCTTCGATGTTGCCGGAATTGGCGAGCAGTGCCGCCCCCGGTGTGGACCAGGCAATGGCGATCGGCAGCTTCGTTGTAGCGCTAAGCAGGATCATGCACAGGCCGAGCGAGACGCAGAGCGCCATCAGGCCGGACGCCGCCTGCGCCTCCGTGGCGCCGACGCCGGTCAGGCCGTGCAGGACGACCGCGAAGGAGCTGGCAAAGCCGACAAAGGCGGTGAGAATACCCATGAACAGGGCTTGGGCGGAAAAATCACGAAGCATGGCGAGATCGATAAAGGAAAGGATGCGCAGTCGTAACAGGCGGCGTGGGGCTTGGAAACAGGCTTGTGACCTGGAGGCGTGCCGCTCGCGGATGCGCCGGATCTTGGACCATGGTCGCGCTGGACCTGCCGCGGCAAACACGGTTATAGTGCGCGGCGTTATATTCTTGTGCGACGATCGGTCGGAAGCTTTCGGGAGGAGAGCGGATGCCCCTGCATTTCGATCACGCGGATCATGTGCACACCGTGGCGGGCCATGCGTCCGCCGCGGCCAGTTCGCCTGTCGCCGCCTCCTGGCGGCGCTGCCTCACGCTGCACGGTCTGTCTCCGGAGGAAGCCCGCGCGCCTTGGCGGTTGAGCGAGGCTGAATTCCGCCATGCCCGCACGCGCTCCAGTGTTCTCGTCGAGGAGGCCTCGGGTGAACTTGATCGGCTGTTTGCGACCGTTGGCAAGGCCGGTTGCTGCCTGCTGCTGACGGATGAAAACGGCATCGCGCTCGAGCGGCGTGGGGCGGCGGGCGACGACAGGGAGTTTCGCGGCGTCGGCCTGTGGTCCGGCACGGTCTGGAGCGAGGCGAGCGTCGGAACCAATGGCATCGGCACGGCGCTGGCCGACGAGCGACCGGTCCTCATCCTGCGCGACCAGCATTTCCTGTCGCAGAACACCGGCCTGTCCTGCACGACCGCGCCGATCCGCGACCATACCGGCCGCATTGCCGCGGCCATCGACATCTCCACCTGCCGCGACGATGCCAACGAGATGACGATGGCGATCCTCTCGCAGGCGATCCGCGATGCCGCCGCGCGCATCGAGGCCGGGCTCTTCCGGCGGGCTTTTTCGGCGGCCCGCATTCTGCTCGTGCCCGTCGATGGCCGCGCCGCGCCGGCGCTTCTCGCCGTCGACCGCGACGATCTTGTGCTCGGCGCCACGCGCGCGGCCCGCCAGGTGCTCGGCCTCGATGACCGGCGCATCGCCACCGGCATTGCCGCGTCCGACCTGTTGCAGGAGAACCGGGCGGAGGAGGGGCGGGACCTCGATGACGCCGAGCGCGCTGCCCTTCGCCGGGTGCTGACGCGGGCGGGCGGCAATGTCAGCCAGGCGGCGGACCTACTCGGCATCAGCCGCGCAACGCTCTATCGCAAGATGAAGAAGCTTTCGATCAACTGATGTTGCGGCGCAGCACAGTTGGTGCCATCGACCTGTCTCAAATCTGAAACAGTCGCCGCAGCCATCGCCGCGCAGGCTCTACCGCAATCCGCCGAAGCGCAGCACCATTCTCCTCACGGCCCATCCGGGTCTCTTTTGGGAGGAATGACATGCTGCATCAGAAGATCGTCGAAAACCCGTACAAGGCAAAGTATGGCAACTTCATCGGTGGTGAGTGGAAGGAGCCCGTCGCCGGCCGCTACTTCGACAACATCACCCCGATTACCGGCGGCAAGCTCTGCGAAGTCGCCCGCTCCGACGCTGCCGATATCGAGCTGGCGCTCGACGCGGCCCACGCCGTCAAGGACAAGTGGGGCCGTACTTCAAGCACCGAGCGCGCCAACATCCTTATGAAAATCGCCCAGCGCATGGAGGACAATCTCGACCTGCTCGCCCGGGCCGAGACCTGGGACAACGGCAAGCCGCTGCGTGAAACCATGGCGGCCGACATTCCGCTCGCCATCGATCACTTCCGCTACTTCGCCTCCTGCGTCCGCGCCCAGGAAGGCACGATCGGTGAGGTCGATCACGACACCATCGCCTATCACTTCCATGAGCCGCTCGGCGTCGTCGGCCAGATCATCCCGTGGAATTTCCCGATCCTGATGGCCGCCTGGAAGCTCGCCCCCGCGCTTGCCGCCGGCAATTGCGTGGTGCTGAAGCCCGCCGAGCAGACGCCGTCCTCGATCCTCGTCTGGGCCGAACTCATCGGTGATCTCCTGCCGGCCGGCGTGCTCAACATCGTCAACGGCTTCGGCCTGGAAGCCGGCAAGCCGCTCGCCTCCAACCCGCGTATCGCCAAGATCGCCTTTACCGGCGAGACGACGACCGGCCGCCTGATCATGCAATATGCCAGCCAGAACCTCATTCCGGTGACGCTGGAGCTCGGCGGCAAGTCGCCGAACATCTTCTTCGCCGACGTGATGAACGAGGACGACGACTATCTCGACAAGGCGCTTGAGGGGTTTGCGATGTTCGCGCTGAACCAGGGCGAGGTCTGCACCTGCCCGAGCCGCGCGCTGGTGCATGAGAAGATCTACGACCGTTTCATGGAAAAGGCGGTCAAGCGCGTGGAGAAGATCGTGCAGGGCAACCCGCTCGACACGGCGACGATGATCGGCGCGCAGGCGTCCTCCGAACAGCTGGAGAAGATCCTCTCCTATATCGACATCGGCCGGCAGGAAGGTGCTGAAGTGCTGACCGGCGGCGGGCGCAATGATCTCGGCGGCGATCTCGCAGGCGGCTATTACGTCAAGCCGACGGTCTTCCGCGGTCACAACAAGATGCGCATCTTCCAGGAAGAAATCTTCGGACCGGTCGTTTCGGTCACGACCTTCAAGGACGATGCGGAAGCGCTCGCCATCGCCAATGACACGCTCTACGGCCTCGGTGCCGGCGTGTGGAGCCGCGACGCGAACCGCTGCTACCACTTCGGCCGTGACATTCAGGCCGGTCGCGTCTGGACCAATTGCTACCATGCCTATCCGGCGCATGCGGCCTTCGGCGGATACAAGCAGTCGGGCATCGGTCGCGAGACGCACAAGATGATGCTCGACCACTACCAGCAGACCAAGAACATGCTGGTCAGCTACTCTCCCAAGGCGCTCGGCTTCTTCTGAGCGACCGCCGCTTTCTCCCCGCCCACCGTGGAGAAGGCGAACGAAGGGCAGGGCCATCCATCATGGGCTCTCGCCCGCTCCCTCTCCCCACCTGCCCGGGGAGAGGGAAATCGCTTTAAAGGAGAGGCGCTATGTCCGATATCCCGACCGAGCCGCGCGTGGTGGCGACCGAGGCGGCACTGGATTTCATCCGGGAAATCCAGGCGGATCATCCCGACATCCTGTTCCATCAGTCGGGCGGCTGCTGCGATGGCTCCTCGCCCATGTGCTACCCGGCGGACGACTACATCGTCGGCGATCGGGACGTGAAGCTCGGCGAGATCGGCGGCGTGCCCGTTTATATCAGCGAGAGCCAGTTCAGCGTGTGGCAGCATACGCAACTGATCATCGACGTCGTGCCTGGGCGCGGCGGCATGTTCTCGCTCGACAATGGGCGGGAGAGGCGTTTCCTCACCCGATCCCGAATTTTCGGCGGGGGCGTAGCCTGTCCGCTGCCACAGCGTTGAAGCGCTCAACGCATGAAAAAGCCCGCCATGTGAATGGCGGGCTTTTCCATTCCGGAAACTGCGGTCTCAGTTTACCGCGCAGGCCGGGTCGCGTTTTGCCCGGCGCTTGTCCGCGCAGCGCGGATCCTCGCGCTCTTCGCGGCCGGAGCGGTCCGCCCGCGTGCCGCTGTCATCAAGGCCGAGCTGGATATCCGCATCCTGGCGCCTGTTGTCGATGCGCTCGCGGTCCTTGCCCCTGCGGTCACGCTCCCTGTCCCGGTCACGGTCCGAGCGTTCCTCGCGGGTACGGTCCCACTTGCTGCCGCGATCCTCGCTCTGGTCCTGCCAGCCGATCTTCACGCGGTCACGCGGACGCTCGCGGTTGTCCTCCCAGCCCGTGTCCGGACGGCGGAACTGGCATTCGCCGCGGCCGATCACGTCATAGCCGCTCGAGCGCGCCTCGCAGGCATTGGCGAAGGTCTGGCGGTCACGGCCGCGCGAGCCGCAGACCGGCGCATATTCCCGTGTGCAGACGCGGCCTTCGTCCGGTCGCGGATCGGGCCGGCCGTCGAAGCGGCACTCGCCGCGTCCGACGATGTTGTAGCCGTTCGAACGGGCTTCGCAGGCATTGGGGAAGGTCTGGATTTCGCCGCCGCGCATGCCGCAGACGGGCATATATTCCATCGTGCAGACCTGCGGGCGGGGACGGTAGTCCGGGCCGCCCTCATCGACCTGGCAGGCCGCAAGCGTGCCGGCGGCAAGAAGGATGGCGACGCGTGCCGTCAGGCGGCTGAACAAAGACATTGATATCATAGGATTCCTCCTCGCGAATCTGAGCGGACCCTAACGCAAATTTGATCGGCCCGATATCGGCCGTGAACAAAAAAGCAGGGCGTGGTTGCGACACGAAAAAGCCCGCGCAACCGAAAAGGGTGCGCGGGCTCGGAAAGGCAAAAATTGCGGCTCGATCAGTCGAAGAGGCTGGAGACCGACTCTTCCGCACTCGTGCGGTTGATGGCTTCGCCGAGCAGGTTGGCAGTCGAGATAACGCGGATATTGTGCGCAGACTGGACGGCCGTGGTCGGCTGGATCGAGTCGGTGATCACAAGTTCCTTGAGCTTCGACGACGTGACGCGGGCTACCGCGCCGCCGGAGAGCACGCCGTGCGTGATATAGGCGGTGACACTGGTCGCGCCGTTCTTCAGAAGCGCCTCGGCCGCGTTGCAGAGCGTGCCGCCGGAATCGACGATATCGTCGATCAGCAGACAGTCCTTGCCGGTGACGTCACCGATGACGTTCATGACCTCGGATTCGCCGGCGCGCTCACGGCGCTTGTCGACGATCGCCAGCTGGCAATCGAGCCGCTTGGCGAGTGCACGGGCACGCACCACGCCGCCGACGTCCGGGGAGACGACCATGACGTTTTCGAGATTGTAGTTTTCCTTCACGTCACGCGCCAGGATCGGCACAGCGTAGAGGTTGTCGGTCGGGATATCGAAGAAGCCCTGGATCTGGCCGGCATGCAGGTCCAGCGTCATCACGCGGTCGGCACCGGCTTCGGTGATCAGGTTGGCGACGAGCTTGGCGGAAATCGGTGTGCGCGGGCCGGGTTTGCGGTCCTGGCGGGCATAACCGAAATAGGGGATCACGGCCGTGATGCGGCGCGCCGAAGAGCGGCGCATGGCATCGATCATGATCAGCATTTCCATCAGGTGGTCGTTCGTCGGGAACGAGGTCGACTGGACGACGAAAACGTCCTCGCCGCGCACGTTCTCCTGGATTTCAACGAAGATCTCCTGGTCTGCGAAGCGTCGAACCGTGGCACGGCCGAGCGGAACATTCAGATAATTGCAGATCGCTTCGGCCAGAAGCCGGTTCGAATTGCCCGCGAAAACCTTCATCTATGGTCCGCCTGTTATTCTGCTGATGGGGGGGCGTTTAAGGGGCAAGCCCCTCGAATGCAAGGGGCTTGCCCGTATCACCAGGCGAATCTTCGCATTTCGCTGTGATTTACCGTTTCGATGCTCTTAACCCGGCACCGAACCGCGCCAGTCGAGATACTCGCGAATGGTCTTCTGCGCGATGCCTTCCATCGTGCGGGCGGGCACCGCCGACCAGGGATCGGACGCCGTGCCGGACACGGTTTCCTGGCCCTGAATGCGATGCAGCCGCGCGCCGCTGCCGTCGAGCACGTCCCAGACATAGACGACGGTCGTCCCGCCATTGTCGTTCATCGCCGAGAAATAACCCTTCAGGATGTATTTGCTGGAATTGTCCGAGGCGCTGCGGATGGTCAGGCCGTTGGAGCGGGCTTCCGCGCCCAGCCTTTTTGAGAGCGGCGTCACGGCTTCGACCGGCGCGCCGATGATCGGCAGGAAGCGGATCGTCTCCGCGGATTTTGCAGGAGTCGCGACAGCGACTTCTTCCGCACCGCCGGACGTTTCGGCCGCCAGCGAACGTTCGGCTGTCTCGCGGGCAAGTGCGGTGTCGGACGCAGTCTGGTTGCCGGTGTTGTTGCGCGCCAGCGCATCCGCTTGCCCTTGCAGCGTGCCGGCCGTGTCCCGGCCGCTCGTCGTGCCGGTTTCGGCCGGTGTGGTGAAGGCGGTCTGCTGCGTGGTGGTGGTGACGGGCGTGGTCTGGGCGCTCATCTGGTCGAGGTCGCGCTGGGTGACGGGCGACGAATTCAGGCCTCCGCCGACATCGACCTGCGGCGTCAGCGCATCCGTGCTGTTGCAGCCGGAAAGGATCGCGATGAGGCCGATCACTGCCAGCCGCTTCATCAGCTCGTGCGTCATTATCGTCCGTGTCCTTCGCAGCGCTTTGCCGCGCCCGTTCCCCGCAACGATTTATGGGTGGCCCTCAAAGTCCTGTCAATTACAGGATCTGGTGAGCGATCATACCTCGATGAAATCCAGACCATAACGGGAAAGCGGTTTGGGCGTGTCCGTCGTGGTGAGATAGGTCTGGCCGAGCGTCATGGCGGTCCCGCTGTCGGAATCGAGCAGGATCGTGTGCACGAAGACCGACATGTTCGGCTCGATTTCCTGCGGATTGCCGGCAAGGAACATCTGGTGCTCCATCCAGGAGGGGGCAAAGCGCGCGCCTACGGAATAGCCGCAGGAGTTCAGGCGGTGGCGGGCGAGGCCCCGCTCGTCGAGGATGCGGGCGTGGGTCTCGAAGACCGTGCCGAACGTATTACCCGGGCGCAGCACCATTTCCATCGCCTGGATGGTCTCGCGGCAGGCGCTATAGAGTTCGCGGTGGCGGGCGGTCGGCGTGCCGATCACGGCGGTGCGCATCATCGGCGCATGGTAGCGCGCGCTGACGCCCGTCCATTGCAGGCTGAGTTGGTCCTGCGCCTCCAGCCGGCGGCGGCCGGATTTCGAGCGCACGAGCAACGCGTCATCGCCAGAGCCGATGACGAATTCGTTGGCGGCATAATCGCCACCGCCTGCGAGGACGGCATTCTGCAAGGCAGCGAGGATTTCCGCTTCGTCGCCGCCGGCCTTGATGAGCGGCAAGGCCGCGTCCAGCGCCTCGTCCGAAAGGGCAGCGGCGCGCTCGACATAGGCGATCTCGGCCGGGCTCTTGATCAGGCGCAGGCGGCTGACGATCGCGGAGGCATCGACGAGTTGGCCGAAACTTTGGAGCTGGTTGTCGAGCAGGCGGGCATTGCGGCCAGTCAGGCCATGCGTGTCGTATTCCACGCCGATGCGGCAGCCGAGCAGATCGAGATCGGACAGCAGGTTCTTGAGGTCCATCGTCGGGTCGGCGTTGACGCGGTCGATCCAGACCTCGATCTTCTCGATGGTCGAGGTGCGGCGCGCCTGGCGCAGGTCGGCCGAGCGGGTGAGGAGCACCATCTCGCCGCTCGCCTTCACGACGAGCGTCTGGAAGAAGCAGTAGCCGAACGTGTCGTAGCCCGTCAGCCAGTAGGTGCTCTCCTGCGCGAAGAGCAGCATTGCGTCGAGCTTTTCCTCCCGCATCCGGGAGGTGAGGCGCTGGAGCCGGTTGGCGTATTCCTCGCTGTCGAAGTGAAGTGCCATGGGTGTCTCCCTCGTCCGTTTGTTATTGCTAGGCGTCAGGCTCTGACCATGATCGCCGAAATCTGGCGGCCGTAGTCCGGCTCCTGCCGGTGCGTGGTGCGCCGGTAGGAGAAGAAGCGATCCTCGTCGGGATAGGTACAGATGTCGAGATTTTCCGCCGTCACCCCGGCATCGGTCAGACGCTGCGTCGTCAGGCCCGGCAGGTCGAACATCGCATGCCCGTCCTTGCCCGAAGGCGTGAAGTAGCGCTGATAGGCTTTGTCGACGGCGAGGAAGCGCGCGACGAATTCCGGGCCGACCTCGTAGTTGCGCCGGCTGATCGACGGACCGAGGCTGGCGACGATGTTTTCGCGTTTCGCGCCGAGTTTTTCCATGGCGGCGATGGTGTTTTCGAGCACGCCGTAGAGCGCGCCCTTCCAGCCGGCATGGGCGGCGCCGACGACGCGGGCCTGCGGGTCGCAGAACAGGATCGGGCCGCAATCGGCCGCCAGCACGCCGAGGACCACGCCGGGCGTGGCGCTGACCAGCGCATCGGCCTGCGGTCGCGCGCCGTCATAGGTTTCGTCCACCACGACGACATCGGGCGAGTGGATCTGGTGCACGGTCGCGAGTTTTCCCGGCTCGGCGGAAAACCAACGCGCGACGCGGGCGCGATTCTCCTGCACGTTCTCGCGCTCGTCCTGCGAGCCGAGGCCGACATTCAGCCCGCGATAGATGCCGTCGGACACGCCGCCGATGCGGGTGAAGAAGCCGTGCTGTACGGCTTTCCCGGCGCGTTCGGAGAGAAGCGGGCTTTCGATCGGGGAGGGAAGCGTCTGGTCCTTCATGGTCTCTCGGCTGGGCTTTTGAGGGGCCGCCAGGCAGGAACGCGACCGGGCATGCGGGGTGGAAATCGGGCCGGATGTTGTCCGGCCTTTTCCGGCATGTCAATCCGGCTGGCGGAAGGGGAAGAGCGATAGGGGCGCGCTGCCGACGGCCAGAACCTTGAACAGATCGCCCATTTTCCCGGCGCCGGAGCCGGCGAGCCGGTCGACATCGGCCAGGATGGATTGCTGCGTCTGAGCGTCGCGGTGGCGGCCGAGCGCCGAGGCGCGTTCGCCGATCCCCAGCCCGACGAGGAAATCGCCCTGATGCAGCATGCCGTGTACATGCAGGCCGGCGCCTGCCGCCGCGCCGGCCAGCCGCTCGAAATCGACATGGCTCGTCAGGTCCGCTTCGCCGGGATGGGCAAGCGGCGGGTCGAAATCGTGTTTAAGCACGGCCTGCAGCGTATCGCCGAAACCGGTGACGAAATGGCCGTAGTCGATGATGACGGCCGAGCCGCCGAAACGCGCGATGCGCTCTCCTATCGTTGCCATGACCGCTTCGCGTGCGGGGGCGATCTCGAAGATCGTGCCGTTTGGAACGTCCTTGTGGTGTTCCGGCAAGGCGGCCGGATCGAGCGTCGCCACACCGGCGGCGAAGGTCAGCTCGTCCTCGGCATCCAGCCCGATAAGGCGCTCGCGGAAACCCGAGGATGTCTTGATGAACTGGCGGATCGGGATGGCGTCGAACAGTTCATTGGCGGCGAGCAGCACGAAGCCCTCGGGCAGCTCCTCGAAACTGTCGTGCCAAGTGACGCGGGCTGCCTGCGTGCCGAGCGTCTCCTGCTGGACGGCGCGCAGCTTCGGGCTGGTCTCGATCAGGTGGAAGGTCGCGTTTTCATAAAGCTGCGGGGCGAGCTTGTGCACGACGCGCAGCATGTCGGCCATCATCGTGCCGCGGCCGGGGCCGATCTCGGCGATGCGCACGGTCTCCGGCGCGCCATGCTTCTGCCAGGCATGGACGAGAAAGATGCCGAGCATTTCGCCGAAAAGCTGGCTGACCTCGGGTGCCGTGACGAAATCGCCGGCGCGGCCGAAGGGATCGCGGGTGCGATAGTAGCCGTATTCGGGATCGGCGAGGCACAGCGCGAAATAGTCGGTGACGCTGATCGGTCCGTTGGTGCGGATCAGCGCCTTGATCTTCTGGGAAAGCGGTGTCGTCATGGCGGCGTCCGCTCAGGCGCTGGCCGGGTGGGCCGCACGGGCGCGGAAAATCGCCCAGAGACCGACGAGAAGCATCGGCAACGACAGCAGCATGCCCATGGTCAGCCAGCCGCCGAAGAGATAGCCGAGCTGCGGATCCGGCTCGCGGAAGAATTCCACCGTGATGCGCGACAGCGCGTAGCCGGCGACGAAGAGGCCGGTGACGAGACCGGGGCGCTTCAGCGCGCCGAAGCGGTAGATGGCGATGGCGAGCACGACGAGCAGCACGATGCCCTCGAGGCCGGCTTCATAGAGCTGGCTCGGATGGCGGGCGAAGGGGCCGGCTTCCGGGAAGATCACCGCCCAAGGGGCGTCCGACAGGCGGCCCCAGAGCTCGCCGTTCACGAAATTGGCGATGCGGCCGAAGAACAGGCCGATCGGCACGACGGCGGCGACGATGTCGAACAGGCTCCAGATCGGAATATTGTTGCGGCGGGCAAACAGGATCATGGCGAGCGTCGTGCCGGCAAAACCGCCGTGGAACGACATGCCGCCGTTCCAGACCTGGATGGCGCGCAGCGGATCTGCCGCGACATTCGGGAAATCGTAGAACAGGATATAGCCGATGCGGCCGCCGAGAATGATGCCGACGGCGGCCCAGACGAGGAAGTCGTCGAGCTGCACGCGGGTCGCGGGCGCCTGCCCGGCCCACAGCCGCGGCGTCTCGACCAGCCGGCGGGCGTAGAACCAGCCGAGCATGATGCCGACGACATAGGCGATGCCGTACCAGTGCACATCGACCGGGCCGATCGAGAAGGCGATCGGGTCGATCTCCGGGTAAGGCATGATGGCGAAGAGATTTGCGATAGTCGTCAAGGTCACTGTCTTCCGGTTTTCGCGGGGGAAGATGGCGGCGCGGCATGGCAGGGTCAAGGCGATAAATCGAGATACACCGGCCTCGGAGGGCCGGAGCGGGCGGCGATCCACCGGAATCCGCTTGCAAGGCGCCCCGTCAGACCCTACCTCAGGGACAGAGCGCGGCGCTGACGGCCCGCAGGACCATCGATCCCCGAAGAGAGGGCTGACCATGACGACAGGTGCAAACCGCATTCTCGACGACTTCGCCAAGCTGGTGACCGATGCCGCAGGCGCCGCGCTGGGCGTGCGCAAGGAGGCCGAGACGGTGTTTCGCGCGCAGGCCGAGCGCTTCATCAACGGCATGGACCTCGTCAAGCGCGAGGAATTCGAAGCTGTTCGCGAAATGGCTATCAAGGCACGCGATGAAAACGATGCGCTCCTGAAGCGTATCGAGGCGCTGGAAGCCCGCCTCAGCGCAGGGAATTGAACCGTTTCAGGACAGCTTTTCACCCATAAGACTCGGTTGGCGTGATTCACCTCGCGCCAACCGTTTTTTTTAATAAAAATTTTACCCCTGTGGACACTCCCGAAAAGCTCTTTCGGCAGAGTCTCTTAAGCCTTCGTCCTGAATCTTTTTGGCAGGCTCTGTCCACAACCGGGCGGAGAAAATGGCGAGCCGGGGGCTGGCGTCGTGACTCCGCCGTTATACACTGATTTTAAATGATGATTCGAGACAGGCAGCGTAAGCTTCGGGCAGGGTAAGTCGTCCAGATTGCGCAAAGTGCCGAGCAATCATTCAGTGTTGTATCCGGAGTATGGTTTGCCCGCGTCGTGTGTGTGAGCACGATGGCGCATGCCTTCCGGCCTTGAAGGTGATGCATGAGCCTTATGGAATTGGATATCGGACGTCAGTCCAACCCGGTCGATATGATCGAGTTCGTCGCGGCCAACAATGACTGGTCGTTCGAACGTTCGGGCGAAGACGAGATCGCGATGACCGTCGAAGGCAAATGGACGGACTACCACGTCTCCTTCTCCTGGATGGAAGAGTTCGAGGCGCTGCATCTGGCCTGCGCCTTCGACATCAAGGTTCCCGAAAGCCGCGTCAACGAGGTGCATTGCCTGCTCTCGCATGTGAACGGCCAGGTGCTCATGGGGCATTTCGACCTGTGGCGCCGCGAGGACGTCGTGATCTTCCGCCAGTCGCTGCTGCTTGCCGGCGGCGCCGAACCCACCAATCGCCAGGTCGAAGTGCTGCTGTCCAGCGCGCTCGAAGCCTGCGAAGCCTATTTCCAGGCCTTCCAGTTCGTCGTCTGGTCCGGCATGGACGCCCAGTCCGCCGTCGATGCGGTGCTCTTCGAGACGGTTGGAGAAGCGTAGGAATGTCGGTTTCAGGCCCCATCGTTCTCATCGGCGCCGGCAATATGGGCGGTGCCATGCTTGCGGGCTGGCTGAAGAGCGGCATTTCCGGCTCTTCCGTCCTCGTCATCGATCCCGGCCCGTCGCCGGCCATGGCGAAACTGATCGCCGACAACGGCGCACGCCATGAAACCTCTGCTCCAGCGGATGTGAAGGCCGGCGTGATCTTCGTCGCCGTCAAGCCGCAGGTCATCGACCAGGTTTTGCCGCCGCTGAAGGGGCTTGTCGGACCGGAGACGGTTGTCGTGTCGGTCGCCGCCGGTAAGACGATCGCCAATCTCGAAAGCCATCTCGGCGAAACCGCCACCGTGCGCGCCATGCCCAACACGCCGGCGATGATCGGCCGCGGTGTCACGGGCGCCTTCGCCAATGCGCGCGTCAGCGCCGCGCAGCGCGATGTCGTGCATTCCCTGCTCAAGGTGAGCGGCCCCGTCGAATGGGTCGCGACCGAGGGTGATATTGACGCCGTGACGGCTGTCTCGGGCAGCGGCCCGGCCTATGTCTTCTATCTCGTGGAGTGCATGGCGGAGGCAGGCCGCAAAGCAGGCCTGCCGGCGGACCTCGCCATGCGTCTCGCACGGGAAACCGTCGCGGGGGCTGGTGAATTGCTTCATCAGTCCCCCGACGACGCCAGCCGTCTGCGCCAGAACGTGACCTCGCCCGGCGGCACCACCGCCGCCGCCCTCTCGGTCCTGATGGCCGAGGACGGCATGCAGCCGCTGCTCGACAAGGCGATCGCCGCTGCCCGCAAGCGCGCCGAGGAGCTGGCGGGCTGAGCTTCTTTTGACGCAATTCCCGACGGAAAGCTGCTTCATACGTTTCCTGGGATTGCTTTAAGTCTCCAAGGAAATTCCCATGACCGAGACCATCACCTATCCCGATTTCGAGCGGGTCGACATTCGCGTCGGCACGATCGTCGAGGCGCTGCCTTTTCCGG
Source organism: uncultured Shinella sp. (assembly GCF_946479415.1). Next base: position 18,310 of record NZ_CAMLFY010000067.1, read on the forward strand.
AAGCCCGCAAGCCGGCCTATAAGCTGACGATCGATTTCGGCCCCGAGATCGGCACCAAGAAATCGTCGGCGCAGATCACCGTGCATTATACGCTGGAAGAGCTTGTCGGCCGTCAGGTTCTGGCCGTCGTCAACTTCCCGCCGCGCCAGATCGGCCCGGTGCGCTCGGAAGTGCTCACCCTCGGTTTCGAGGATGAAACCGGCGCCATCGTGCTCGCCGGCGTCGGCCAGCCGGTGCCGAACGGCAAGAAGATGTGCTGATCATTCTTGCGCTGCGTGCTTTTGCTCAGTGAATATCGCGTGACAGCGGCGGTCCGAGGCGGAAGTCGGTGAACTCCGCCTGAAAGCCTTCGCGCTGCGGCGAGCAGGCCATCACGCCGACCGACACTTGCGAAAACTCCGGTGGGAAATAGGCGAGCCTCGCCATGCGCCACTCGGTCATCGCATCCGTCCGATACTGGATGAACAGAGCGTCGCCATTGCGCGTCACGCGCACCGAAATCAGATCGAAATCATGCTCGATACGGAAGGCCGACCAGTCCGAATGGCCGCGCGTGACCACGACGCTGAAATGTTTGGCGCCGTCGGTGAATTCGATGCCGCATTTCACCCAGCAGGTCTCGTCCTTGCGGATCATCAGGCCGGCCTGATCGTAGAGCGCTTCATAGGCGCCGCGAAACGTCGTCTCCAAGGTGAAGTCACCGGTCCAGGTCTGGTGCAGGAAATGGCCGTTATCCGGCTGGAACCCATAATAGGTGCGCTGCCAGAAGTCGCTCTTGAGCGCGGTCTTCACATGCAGATGGCCGTCCCGCAGATCGCTTTCGGTCGGCGGGTTGAGCCAGGTCAGGTCGTCGAGGCTGAAGGCGCTCATCGAAAAATCCGTCAGGCGGGAATGCGGATCGTGGCGCGCAGGCCGCCCATCGGGCTGTCCGACAGCGTGACATTGCCGCCATGGCTGCGGGCGATGTCGCGGGCGATGGCGAGGCCGAGGCCGGTGCCGGAAGCGTCGAGATTGCGCGCCTCGTCGAGGCGGAAGAAGGGCTTGAAGACGTCGTCGCGCGAGCGTTCCGGAATGCCCGGCCCGTCATCGTCTACGGTGATCGTCAACCACTTGGCACGGTGGCGCGCCTCGACATGCACGGTCTTGGCATAGCGCAGGGAATTTGAGACGAGATTGCCGACGAGGCGGCTGAAGGCGTTGGGCCGCACGAGGACCTCGTCTTCGCCGTCAATATCGCTGGAAAAGGCCCGCTCGTGCAGTTCCGCTTCCATCGCCAGCTTGTCGAAGAAGTCCGAGAGACGCATCTCGCGGACGTCTTCTTCGACATCGCCGCGGGCGAAGGCGAGGTAGCCCTCGAGCATGGTCTGCATGTCCTCGACATCCTTGTTGAGGCCCTGCAGGTCGGGATTGTCGCCGGCGAGCGCCAGCTGCAGCTTGAAGCGGGTGAGGATGGTGCGCAGGTCATGGCTGACGCCGGTCAGCATCGCCGTGCGCTGCTCCATCTGCCGTTCGATGCGCTCGCGCATCAGAATGAAGGCAAGGCCGGCGCGGCGTACTTCGTCGGCACCGCGCGGCGCAAAATCCTCCGGCATTTTCTGGCCCTTGCCGAAGCTTTCGGCCGCCTTGGCCAGCGTCAGGATGGGGCGGATCTGCCCGCGCAGGAAGAGAATGGAGATGGCGATGAGCACCAGCGATGTGCCGACCATCCAGAGCAGGAAGATATGCGTGTTCGACGCATAGGCCTGGTTTCGCCGGGCGTAGACGCGCAGGATCTTGTTGTCGAGCAGGATGCGGATTTCGACGAGATTGCTCTCGCCCACCGTGTCGATCCAGAAGGGCCGGCGGATCTGGCGGACGATCTCTTCGCTCAGAATTTCATCGAGGATGTTGAAGAACGGCTTCGAGCGCGGCGGCGGCAGGTCCACGCCCGGCTCGACGGAGATGATCAGGTCCAGCCGCTCCCGCGCGATGCGGGTGATCTGGGAATAGTCGGCATCCTGCGGATAGGTCTCGATGAGATCGATGACGCCGGCAATGTCGCGCGTGACGGCCGCCGACAGGCGCTGGGTGACGAGCTGCCAATGGCGCTCCATGAACACGAAGGCGACGACCGACTGGAGCAGCACCATCGGAATGATGATGATGAGCAGCGAGCGGGCATAGAGGCCCGTCGGCAATTGCCGGCGCAGCCAGCGCGCCACGCGCTTCCAGCCGGCCGCGGGCGCGCGCTCGATATCGCGCTTGAAGGTCTCGAACGTGGTCATCGGACGACGGTTTCCAAAATCGTGCGCACGGACGGTTGCGAACGGAAAACCGCTTCACACTGTTCCTGGAAATGCGTGGGATTGCACACGGTCAGCCCTGCTCTACGCTCAGTCGGTAGCCGATGCCGCGCACCGTCTGCAGCCAGACCGGATTGGATGGATCGTCTTCGATCTTACGCCTCAGGCGGTTGATCTGCACGTCGATAGTGCGTTCGCCCACCTCTGTTTCTTCGCCGATCAACTCGTGGCGCGGAATGGTTTCGCCGGCACGCAGCGAGAAAAGCAGCATGATCTCCTGTTCGCGATCGGTGAGGCGGATGGCGTCGCCGCCGCGCTTCAGCTCCTTGCGCACGATGGAGAAAGTGTAGGGGCCGAACATCACCTGCTCGATCTTCGGCGTGGTCGGCGGGGCATTGCGCTTCAGGATATTGTTGATGCGCAGCACCAGTTCGCGCGGCTCGAAGGGTTTGGAAAGATAATCGTCCGCGCCGGCCTCCAGCCCCTCGATGCGGGCCTTGGATTCGGCGAGTGCCGTCAGCATGAGGATCGGCACGGGTCGGATATCGCGCAGGCTCTTGGTCAGCGACAGGCCGCTTTCGCCCGGCATCATCACGTCCATGATGATGAGGTCGAAATCGAGGCCGCGCAGCTTGCGCCGCGCCTCGTCCGCGTCACCGGCGACCGTCACGCGAAAACCCTGTTCCTTGAGATAGCGGTTCAGAAGCTCGCGGATACGGGTGTCGTCGTCGACGACGAGCAAATGGGATGCGTCATCGGAGGGCGCGCCGGCAGCGGTCATCGTCTTCTCCTCCTTGTCATTTTGTCACTCGCTCTTGGCGTTCTGCATGCCGGCGAGGAATTTCACCACCGCCCGGCGATCACCGGCATTCATATCCTCGAATGCACGGGCGATGCGGCGGGATTGCGGCTCGGCGAGCGCCAGCGCCAGTTCACGACCCGCCTTGGTCGGGTAAAGCTTGCGCTGGCGGCGATCCTCGGGGCCTGCCACCTGCTGGATATAGCCGGAATCGATGAGTTCCTTCAAGACGCGCGCCAGGCTCTGCTTGGTGATCTTCAAGGTATCGAGCAGGTCCGCCACCGTCATGCCGGGTTCGCGGTTGACGAAGTGCACGACGCGGTGATGCGCGCGGCCGAAGCCGCTCTTTTCCAGGATCGCATCCGGGTCGGAAATAAAGTCGCGATAGGCGAAAAACAGCCCTTCGATGATCTCGAAGTCGATGCGCCCGTCGCCCGTCATGACGTCCTGGTGCAGCTCGTCTGCGCCGTTTTTGTCCGGCATCTGTCGGGCCACGTTGTCATTTCCTTTCATGCCTTGCCGTCCCCGCGTAATTTATAGCAAAATATGTCAGGTTTGTTGACATATTTTTCCGCCCTTGTTACGGATTACGCCGTAATTGCAGTCCCGGGCGATGTTTCAGGTGTTTTCCCGATTCCCAATCTGGACTACCTTTGTACGCAGGTAATCCTGCCCGTTTCTGGTTAGACCGCAACTGGCGAAACAATCAACAGAAAGAATGGCGTGAGAGCGCTGGAGGATGACACGATGGCAGTTCCTTTCGATCAGCTGGACGGACAAATCTGGTTCAACGGTGAATTCATCGACTGGAAGGACGCGAAGATTCACGTGCTGACGCACGGCCTGCACTATGCAAGCGCCGTATTCGAAGGCGAGCGTGCCTATGGCGGCCGCATCTTCAAGCTCACCGAGCATAACCAGCGCCTGCACAAATCAGCCGAAATCCTCGGCTTCAAGATTCCCTATTCCGTCGAGGAGCTGGATGCGGCGACCGTCGAGCTCCTGAAGCGCCAGGGCTTTTCCGAGGCCTATGCACGCCCGATCGCCTGGCGCGGTTCGGAAATGATGGGCATTTCGGCGCAGAACAACCGCATCAACGTGGCCATCGCCATCTGGCAGTGGGGCAGCTACTTCAACCCGACCGAGAAGCTGAAGGGCATCCGCCTCGACATCGCCGAGTACCGCCGTCCGGATCCGAAGACCGCGCCCTCCAAGTCGAAGGCTGCCGGCCTCTACATGATCTGCACGATCTCCAAGCACGCCGCCGAAGCCAAGGGCTATGCCGATGCGCTGATGCTCGACTATCGCGGCCAGGTGGCCGAGGCGACCGGCGCCAATGTCTTCTTCGTCAAGGACGGTGTCATCCACACGCCGGTGCCGGATTGCTTCCTCGACGGCATCACCCGCCGCACGGTGATCGAACTGGCCAAGCGCCGCGGCTATCAGGTCGTCGAGCGGGCGATCCTGCCCGAGGAGCTGTCGGATTTCTCCGAATGCTTCCTGACCGGCTCGGCCGCCGAAGTGACGCCGGTTTCGGAAGTCGGCCCCTACCGCTTCACGCCGGGCACGATCTGCGAAAACCTGATGAACGACTACATGAAGGAAGTTTATCCGGTCGCGGCGGCTGCCGAATAACCGGTTTTCAGGATAGCGAACGAAATGGGCGGCCCGAAAGGGCCGCCTTTTGTTTGTGACGCTCGTCGCTTATTTCTTGCCGAGCACCGCGCCGACGATACCGGTCAGCACGCCGCCGCCGACGAGGCCGCCGATGCCGTTGGCCACAAGGCCGGAAAGGCCGGCTTCACCGCCGAGCATCTGGAGAAGAAAACCGCCGCCGATACCGCCGATGGCGCCGACGATGGTACGGACGATCACGCTCACGGCCGCCTGTTTCAGGGCCGCACCCGCCACGTTGCCGCCAACGGCACCGGCGATGATCTGCGTGATGATGGGCATCAATGCTTCCATGACTTCCCCTCCGAAAGGTCCGCCCGGAATGAGAGTGGCCGGGCCGGACGCTGGCCTCGCTACCGGGGCACGGTCTGGAGCCCGCGCACCCGTCGCCGAAAAATTCGGCATCCGCAGCGTGCGGACAAATCCGGGATAAGTCAATTTTCCCGTGTGCGAAGTGCACCGGGTTTTTCAGGGGCGCGAATGTAAAGAGGCGGCCGCAAAACGGCCGCCTCTTCCTTCCCCGCATGGCTTGGTTGCCGCGGTTTTTATTCTGCTGCGATGACGCCCCGGCGGATCTGGTCTTCCTCGATGGATTCGAAGAGCGCGCGGAAATTGCCTTCGCCGAAGCCTTCGTCGCCCTTGCGCTGGATGAATTCGAAGAAGATCGGCCCGATAACGGTCTTGGAGAAGATCTGCAACAGGATCTTCGTCATGCCGCCATCGACGACACCTTCGCCGTCGATGAGAATGCCGTGCTTCTTCATGCGCTCGACAGGCTCTTCATGGCCGACGACGCGGACATAGGAGCGGTCGTAATAGGTGTCCGGCGGGCCGGGCATGAATTTCATGCCATTGGCGGCCAGCCTGTCGGTGGCATCGTAGATGGCGTCCGTGCCGACGGCGATGTGCTGGATGCCTTCGCCCTTGTACTTCTTCAGATACTCGACGATCTGGCTCGTCTCGTCCTTGGATTCGTTGAGCGGAATGCGGATCTTGCCGCAGGGCGAGGTGATGGCGCGCGACACGAGGCCGGTGATGCGGCCGTCGATGTCGAAGAAGTGGATTTGCTTGAAGCCGAAG
>NZ_CAMLFY010000068.1 GCF_946479415.1 uncultured Shinella sp.
GGACCCTCCCCCTGACGGCCGAGATAGTCGCCGACATGGAAGCGCAGCTCGTAGATGCCGGATTTCATCGTCTCACCGGCAAGAAGCGGCGCGTCGCAGCGGCCGTCGTCATTCGTCTCGGTGGTCTTGATCAGGTGGAAGGTCTCGCCTTCGACCCGAAAGAGATCGATGCGCAGGCCTTCCGCCGGCTTGCCGCGCGCCGTGTCCAGAACGTGGGTCGTGAGCCGCCCGGCTCCCTGGTTATGAGACTGCATGTTTTCCTCCCGAGCACACTACGCCTGCCATCACTATCCGTCACCCTTTATCCCCTGAAAAGCGGCGAGATCGTTCGAGACTTTCAAATTTTCCTGAGGAATGTCACGCGCAAATTTCGGGTTAGCATTTGGCAATCGAAAGCGTTTGGAGGAGCGTTCCATGCGGTATTGCCGCGATATGCACGGACATGGTCAGACCCCGCCGCAGGCCGATTGGCCTGATGATGCGCGCATCGCCGTGCAGTTCGTCCTGAACTACGAGGAAGGCGGCGAGAACTGCGTGCTGCATGGCGACGGGGCCTCGGAAGCTTTCCTGTCGGAAATCGTCGGCGCCGCCCAATGGCCGGGCCAGCGCCACTGGAACATGGAATCGATCTACGAATACGGCGCCCGCGCCGGCTTCTGGCGCCTGCACCGGCTGCTCACGGAAAAGAACGTGCCCGTGACGGTCTATGGCGTGGCGACCGCGCTTCAGCGCTCGCCCGCGCAGGTCGCCGCAATGATCGAGGCCGGCTGGGAAATCGCCTCGCATGGCCTGAAATGGGTCGAGCACAAGGACATGAAGCCGGAGGAGGAGCGCGAAGCGATTGCCGAAGCCATCCGCCTGCACACGCTGGTGACCGGCGAACGCCCGCGCGGCTGGTACACCGGCCGCTGTTCCGTCAACACGGTCGATCTCGTCGCCGAGGCCGGCGGCTTCGACTATATTTCCGACACCTATGCCGACGACCTGCCCTACTGGACCGAACACGACGGCAAGCAGCAGCTGATCATCCCCTATACGCTGGATGCAAACGACATGCGTTTCGCCACGCCGCAGGGGTTCAACAGCGGCGACCAGTTCTTCACCTATCTGAAGGATTCGTTCGACGCGCTCTATGCCGAAGGCAAGGCCGGCCACCCGAAGATGATGAGCATCGGCCTGCACTGCCGCCTGATGGGCCGCCCCGGCCGCGTCATGGCGCTTGCCCGCTTCATCCATTACATCCAGAGCCACGAGAAGGTCTGGATTCCCCGGCGCGTCGACATTGCCGAGCACTGGGCAAAGACCCATCCGCCGCGGCCGCAGGCCGAGCGTCCCTCGCAGATGGAGGAAGAGGCCTTCGTCCAGCGTTTCGGCGACATTTTCGAGCACTCCCCGTGGATTGCACGGCGCGCCTGGGCGGGCGAACTTTCGCCGGCGAACGACACCGCCGTCGGCCTTGCCGCCGCGCTGACCTTCCAGTTCCGCGCCGCCAGTGACGAACAGCGCCTCGGCGTGCTCATCGCCCACCCGGATCTTGCCGGCAAGCTGGCGCAGGCCAAGCGCCTGACGGCAAGCTCGACCGATGAACAGGCCTCCGCCGGCCTCGATGCCCTGACGGACGAGGAGCGCGCGCGCTTCACCGATCTCAACGAGCGCTATGTGAGGACGTTCGGCTTCCCCTTCATCATCGCCGTGCGCGACAACACCAAAGCCAGCATCCTCGCCGCCTTCGAAAAACGCATCGCCCATGACCGCGACACCGAATTCGCCACCGCCTGCAAGCAGGTGGAGCGCATCGGGCTGTTGCGGCTCAAGGCGCTGCTGCCGGCCTGAGAGACGCGGCCATGTCGACCGCCGCCCTGCCCGCCTTCGCGCGCGGAACGATCAACCTGGCCTCGGCCGGTCTCGGGGCGAAGGGGCTTTTCGCGACGGACGAGTTTTTCGGCCCGCTGTCGCGGCTGCTCTCCGACGAGCCCGCCGTCTACCATGCCGGCGTCTATGACGCGCATGGCAAATGGATGGACGGCTGGGAAACCCGCCGGCGGCGCGGGCCGGGGCATGACCACGCCGTGATCGCGCTCGCGACCGCAGGCCGCATCCGCGGCTTCGATGTCGATACCGCCTTCTTCACCGGCAATTATCCGACGGCCTGCGCCATCGAGGGCTGTCTGGCGCCCGATGGTCCCGACGAGGCGACGCAATGGGTGGAGCTTCTGGCACCGAGCCCGCTCGGGCCGGGCGCCCAGCATTTCTTCGACTGCGCCACGGACATTCTCATCAGCCATGTCAGGCTGCGAATCTATCCCGATGGCGGGGTGGCGCGGCTGCGCGTCTATGGTATTCCTGCCCTTGCGCCGGCCGAAGGGCCGATCGATCTGGCGTCCGCCCTGTCCGGCGGGCAGGTCGTCGCATTTTCCAACGGTCACTACGGCCATCAGCGCTTGCTCGCGCCCGGCAGTGGCGTCAATATGGGTGACGGCTGGGAAACCAGCCGCCGCCGGCAGCCGGGCCACGAATGGATCGTGGTCAAGCTCGCCGCACGCGCGACGGTCGAAAGCATCGTCGTCGATACCGCCCATTTCAAGGGCAACTATCCGGATGCCTGCTCGCTGCAGGCCGCCGATCTGACGGGCACGACGGGGGACCTCCCCACCCTTGTCACCGCCGCGTCGATGTTCTGGCAGGAAATCCTGCCCGAGCAGAAACTGGCCGCCGACCGTATTCACACGTTCGATGGCCATCTCGTGAAGCAGGCGGGTGCCGTGACCCATGTCCGCCTGAACATTCATCCGGACGGTGGCATCAGCCGTCTGAGGGTTTTTGGCCATCCGGCCGAGGGAGGAAAGACATGAAGACCATCGAAATCAGAGAGCTGACCCGCGAGGCCTTCGCGCCCTTCGGCCAGGTCATCGAACAGGACGGCGCACACAATTTCCCGATCAATGCGGGCAAGTGCACGCGTTTCCACGATCTCGCCAATATCGAGACGACGGGCGAGAAGGCCCGCCCGATGATCAGCCTGCTGCGCGGCGAACCCTATCCGCTGCCGCTGGAACTCAAGATGGTGGAGCGCCATCCGCTCGGCAGCCAGGCCTTCATTCCGCTGAGCGACGCCACCTTCCTCGTCGTCGTGGCGGAAGAAACCGAAAGCGGCCCGGCCGAGCCCATCGCCTTCCGCACCCTGCCCGGCCAGGGCGTCAATATCGGCCGCAATGTCTGGCACGGCATCCTGACGCCGCTCGACAAGACCTCGGATTTCGCCGTGGTCGATCGCGGCGGCGAGGGCGTGAACCTCGAAGAGCATTTCTACCAGGAATCCTTCCTGGTCCGCTGATCCACCACCGGGGAGACGCGGATCCGCCGGCCCGCCTCCACGGGCCGGCATTTTCGTCTTCACACAAGGACCATCCCGCCGCTCCCGACACCGCGCACCGTTCGCGCCATGTCGGGAGCGGTTTTTCTTTGCCCACTCGCCGCCGGCATTGGCTTTATTGCCCCTGACACACAGCCGAAACGCAAACGGGCCGCGCTGTGAGCGCGGCCCGTTCCTTTGGATGGATAGCTGTCGTCTTACTCGGCGAAGAAGGCGAAGCGGATGACGAAGAGGATCGCGACGATCGCCGTTGCCGGGTGGATGTCCTTCCACTTGCCGGTGAAGAGCTTCATGACGACGTAGCTGATGAAGCCGAAGGCAAGGCCGTTGGCGATCGAATAGGTGAAGGGCATGGCGAGTGCGGTGAGCGCGGCCGGTGCGGCTTCCGTCAGGTCTTCCCACTCGATTTCCGTCAGTTCGCGCATCATCAGGCCGGCGACATAAAGCAGGGCCGGCGCCGTCGCGACGCTCGGAACGGAGCCCGCGAGCGGCGAGATGAAGAGGGCTGCGAGGAACAGGATGGCGACGGTGAAGGCGGTGAGGCCCGTGCGGCCGCCGGCCTGGACGCCCGAGGCGCTTTCGACGTAAGCCGTGGTCGAGCTGGTGCCGATCAGCGAGCCGGCGACGATGGCCGTGCTGTCGGCGAGAAGGGCGCGGCCGAGGCGGCTCTTCTTGCCTTCCTGGATGAGGTTGGCGCGCTTGGCGACGCCGATCAGCGTGCCGGTCGCGTCGAACACTTCGACGAGAACGAAGACCAGGATGACATGCAGCAGGCCGCCATGCAGCGCGCCCATGATGTCGAGCTGCAGGAAGGTCGGCATGATCGACGGCGGGGCCGAGACGACGCCCTGGAACTGGCTGACGCCGGTGACCCAGGAGAGGATCGTGACGGCGAGGATGCCGATCAGGATCGCGCCCTTGACGCGCAGCGCATCGAGCACGGCGATGATGAAGAAGCCGAGGATGGCGAGCAGCGGGCCGGTCGCCTTGAGGCTGCCGAGGCCGACGAGCGTTGCCGGATTGTCGACGACGATGCCGGCGTTCTTCAGGGCGATGATGCCGAGGAACAGGCCGATACCGGCGGCAATGGCGCTGCGCAGCGAATGCGGAATGCCTTCGATCAGCCAGCTGCGCACCCCGGTCACCGTCAGGATCACGAAGATGAGGCCGGAGATGAAGACGGCGCCCAGCGCCTGCTGCCAGGTGAAGCCCAGCGCCGCCACCACGGTAAAGGCGAAGAAGGCGTTGAGGCCCATGCCGGGCGCCATGCCGATCGGCCAGTTGGCGACGAGCGCCATGACGAGCGAGCCGAGGGCTGCCGCCAGACAGGTCGCGACGAAGACGGCATCGCGGTCCATGCCCGTGGTCGACAGGATGTCCGGATTGACGAAGATGATATAGGACATGGTGAGGAAGGTCGTGAGACCCGCCAGCACTTCGGTGCGCACGGACGTGCCGTGCTCACTCAGCTTGAAAAGCTTTTCGAACATGTTTTCTCCCCCTGGCGCTGCCTGAGGCGCGCCGTGCAAAACCTCCGGGCAAATGCTCCTCCAGCAGCCCGAAACCAAGCCGACGCTTCGCAACTGCAAACCGCCTGCCCGCGGGTTTACCCCGCGTCCGCGCGCCGCTGTCCGCCGGAAGCCGGCCGCGGTTGATCACAGTTTCGTCATATTGCTTGTTTGAGCGGAATTTTGCCAGCCGGGCATTTCCCCGGATTTTCGCGAAACTCTTTCACGATGCCTGTCGCATCACTCGCAGACGTCGACCCATTCGCCCCTGATTAGGCTCGCCATGCGTTCGGGCGCGATCCGCACCGCCGCATTCGTCGCGCCCGCCGCCGGAACCACCTCGTCGAAGGATTTCAGCGACACGTCGCAATAGACCGGAACGGGCGCGGGCAGGCCGAACGGGCAGACGCCGCCCACGGGATGCGACGTGACGGCCAGCACCTGCTCGGCGTCGAGCATGCGCGGCTTTGCAGCAAAACGATCCTTGAATTTCCGGTTGCTCAGCCGCGCCGTGCCGGCCGCGACCAGAAGCACGGTCTCCTCGCCGATCCGCAGGCAGATCGTCTTGGCGATCTGCTCGGGCGCCACGCCATGCGCCTCGGCCGCGAGCGTCACGGTCGCCGAACTCTGCTCGGTGACGAGAACGGCGATGTCGGGGGCATTTTCGGCGAAGAAGGTGCGGACGGATTCGAGAGACATAGTGCATTTCATAACCAGTCCGGCGGCCCCGATGCAAGGGCCGCCGGAAAGCAATGCATACGATGTTCCGTCAGGCATAGATGCCGCCCGTCGGATTGGTGCCGACAGCGGAGCCGGGAAGGAAGGTCGTCGCCTTGCCATAGGTGTTGATGACGCCGTTCGTCTCGGCGATGTAGCGGCTGCCCGTCGCAGCACCCGAGATCGTCAGGTTCGACAGCGCGATCGCGGCGCAATTGGCTGCCGCCAGAAAGTGCGTGAAGGCGGGCGTGCCCGTCAGGGTGATCGTGCGGTTTGCGCCCGCAACGTAGCCTGCGCCGATATTCATGTGCCGCCGCCCGCCGCCGGAGATCGTATAGTCCTCCTCGATGGCGATATGGCAGGGATTGTCGGCGAAGATATGGTCCGCATTGGCGCCCACCGCGCCGAATTCGAGTTTGCCCGTGCGCAGAGTGACGCCGTTGCCCACCGTGAGCGCGTTGATGAGGTCCGTGGCGATGACGAAGCGCAGCCCGGCGACGCGCACCTGCACGCCATTGCGAAAGCTCAACCCCGAACTCATGACGACCGAGGCCGGCGTCGTCTCATTGCCCCTGATGATCAGCGTGCCGCCGCCCAGAAGCGGCCGCGCCACGGTGGCACCGGCGGCATAGGTGCCGTTCGCCAGCTGGATCGTCACGTCGAAGCTCGCGCAATCCAGCTTGTGCGCCTCGTCCACGGCTTTCTGCAAGGTGGCGAAGGCGGCGCCGGCGGTGAGGCCGGTATTGGCGTCATTGCCCGATGTCGCGACATAATAGGTCCGCGCGGCGGTCAGCTGCGTGCGAAGACCCGTCGCGCCGGCGGGGAAGGAGACGCGCGCCGATGTGCGATCAACGACGATGGCATCGAGAAAGGTGGAGCCGTTCGGGCTCACCTTGAGGCGAAAATCGTCGCTTCCGGTCGTGCCGATCTCGGCCCTGCCAGAAAAAGCCGTCTGGAAGAGAATGGATGCGGTGTCCGCAGCGGCTGCCTTGTTGATCTTGAGCTGGTGCCCCGCGCCCTCATGAGAAAACAGCGAGGCGTCCCCGGCAAGCGCCAGCCTGTTGGGAGCGGTCGCGGTCGCATTGATGCCGATCCTGTCGGGCAAGGCGACATTGAAGGCGGAAAGCGCCCAGTCGGTCGCGCCAAACGTGAGAAGCCTGTTCTCGTCGACGGCGTGGGCGAGCCAGCCGGTTCGCGGCATGTAGAAGACCCAGACATCGTCCTGCCAGGCGGCAACGTGCTTTTCGCGGCCGGTCCAGGCACCCGTCGCGCCAGCCGGCACGATGTAGCGCGCGCCGGCGCCGGGCGTCGGTGGCGGGCTCGTAACAGTTCTGCTCGCCACGGCAAGCTGCACGATCGCATCGAGCGCCTTGATGGCCTCGTTGTGGGTGACGTGTTTCTGGGCCTGGGAGGGAAGGATATAGGGCAGGTTCAGGTTTTCGCTCGCGTCCATGGTCGTCCGGTTCCAGTTTGCTTCCGGACGATTTTAATGCGCGCCGCCCATGCGGGGAAAACGGCAGGGTTCTTTTCGGCGCGCGGCCGCAGCTCCGCGGCCTTAGGTCGGCATGAATATCCGCAACAGCTCATCAATCTGCTACGCTTGTGAAAGAGCCGCGTTGACTTTTGTCAGCGTCGATGACTAATGTCAGAACAAGAAGCGAAAGAGCGTTGATGCCCGTCCGACCGAACGACCAGATCATTCACAAGGCCGCCTGGCTCTACTACACGCATGGCCTGCGGCAGGACGAGGTCGCCCAGCGGCTCGGCATCTCCCGTGCCTCCATCGCCATGTATCTGCGCAAGGCGCGCGAGATGGGGATCGTCACGATCTCGACCTCCTCGGAACTGTTTTCCGACGACGTGCTGGCGCGCGAGCTGGAAGACGCCACGGGGCTGACGACGGCCTGGCTGGTGCCGGAAGACCGCCAGGCGATGGATCCCGCGGCGGAAATGCCCGTCGTCGCGGCTTCAGTCTTCCTCGAGCTCATCAACAAGGGCGACCGGATCGGCGTGGCCTGGGGCCGCACCGTCTATCACATCGCCGACGTCATGCCCTTTGCCGACCTGCGCGGCGTCACCGTCGTGCAGCTCTGCGGCAATCTCGGCGCACCCTATTCCTACCGCCCGGACCAGTGCACCACGGAAATCGCCCGGCGGCTGAATGCCGAGGGCATCAATTTCTATGCGCCGCTCGTGCTCTCCTCCGAGCGTCTCGCCGAGGAACTGCGCGGCGAGCCCGTCATCAAGGAACAGCTTGCGACGATCTCGGATTGCAATCTCGCGCTCTATTCCGTCGGCGGCATCGAGGATGACAGCCACCTCGTCAAATGCGGCGCGCTATCGGCCGCCGACATGCATGCCATGGGCGAGAAGGGGGCGGCCGGCGTCATCGCCGGCCAGCTGATCGACCATGACGGCCAGTGGATGGACTGCAACCACAACCGGCGCTGCATTTCCGCCGATCTCGATTCTATCAGGTCGATCCAAAAGCGCATGCTCGTCGTGCAGGAAGACAACAAGTTCGAGCCGCTGCTGGCGGCGCTTAAGGGCGGTTTCGTCTCGCACCTCGTCGTTACCACGTCGATGGCGCGCCGCATTCTGGAACGCTGGGAAAAGGGTGGTTCGGGCAAGGCTTGAGCCAAGACTGTTGGGTCCGCCGATGCCGGCCGGGCCGGTTTATCGGGAGGCTGACACGATGGAAAATCTCTGGCGCGACGACGAGGCGGAAAAGGTCGTCGCGAGCTATGCCGCAAAGGGCGTCAACCGCGATCTGGCGCTGCGCACCTATACGACCCGCCTGCTCGGCGGCGAGCCGCGGCTTGTGCTGCATGGCGGCGGCAACACCTCCGTGAAGACCGAGATGACCGACCTCGTCGGCGACACCCACGCCGTGCTCTGCGTCAAGGGCAGCGGCTGGGACATGGGCGTAATCGAGCCGCCGGGCCTGCCTGCCGTGAAGATCACCGCACTGCTGAAAAGCCGCAAGCTCGACAAACTCTCGGACGAGGACATGGTGACGCTGCTGCGCGCCAATCTCATCGATCCCTCGGCACCGAACCCCTCGGTGGAAGCGCTGCTGCACGCTTTCCTGCCGCACAAATTCGTCGACCACACCCATTCGACCGCCATTCTCGCCATCGCCGATCAGGCGAAGAGCCGCGAGATGAGCGCCGAACTCTTCGGCACGAAGATGGGCTTCGTACCCTATATCATGCCGGGCTTCGCGCTCGCCAAGGCCGCCGCCGAAGTGTTCGAGCAGGACCCGACGGTCGAAGGCCTGATCCTCGACAAACACGGCATCTTCACCTTCGGCGACACCGCAAAGGAAGCCTATGACCGGATGATCCACTACGTCACGGTCGCCGAGGATCACGTCAGGAAAAACGGCCGCAATCCCTTCACGCCGGCCACCCTGCCCGCGAAGCTCGCAAGCCCGGCCGACATCGCCCCGATGCTGCGCGGCGCCGTCGCCGTCGACAAGGGCGAAGGCCGCTATGAGCGCATGGTCAGCGTCTTCCGCGCCTCTCCGGCCATTCTCGATTTCGTCAATGCGGCCGAAGTCCGGGACATGGCGGCGCGCGGCGTCTCGACGCCCGATCTTTCCATCCGCATCAAGACCGGCCCGATGGTGCTGCCGGCACCGGCGAGCGACGATCTCTCGGGCTACCGCGCCGTCATCGACCAGCACGTCGCCGCCTTCGCCGCCGATTACACCGAATACTTCCACAGCAACGACGCCCGCGACGACGTCAAGCGCATCATGCTTGATCCCATGCCGCGCCTGACGCTGGTGCCCGGTCTCGGCATGTTCGGCCATGGCCGGACCTTCAAGGATGCGGCCATCGCCGTCGATGTCGGCGAGATGTGGATCGAGGCGGCACGGGACGCCGAATCCATCGGCCGCTTCGAGCCGGTCAGCCGTCCCGATCTCTTCGATCTCGAATATTGGTCTCTGGAACAGGCCAAGCTCGCCGGCGCCAAGCCGAAGCCGTTTACGGGCCAGGTCGCCATCGTTACCGGCGGGGCCGGCGCCATCGGCGCGGCCGTCGTCAAGGCTTTTGCCGCGGAGGGCGCCCATGTCGTGGCGCTCGACCTCGACGGCGAGAAGGCGGCGGCAGTCGCCAAGGCGGCCGGCAATAATTCCATCGGCATCGCCTGCGATATCACCGATCCCGTCTCCGTCCGCACCGCCTTCGACAAGGCGATCGCCACCTTCGGCGGCGTCGACATCGTGGTTTCCAATGCGGGTGCCGCCTGGGAAAGCCCGATCGCCACGATGGACGACGCCCTGCTGCGCAAGAGCTTCGAACTCAACTTCTTCGCCCACCAGACGGTGGCGCAGAATGCCGTTCGCATCATGAAGGCGCAGAAGACCGGCGGCGTGCTTTTGTTCAACGCCTCCAAGCAGGCGGTCAATCCGGGTGCGAAATTCGGCGCCTACGGCCTGCCGAAGGCCGCGACGCTCTTCCTGTCGCGGCAATACGCCCTGGAACACGGCGCCGACAATATCCGCGTCAACGCCGTCAATGCCGACCGCATCCGCTCCGGCCTGCTGAACGACGAGATGATCGCCAACCGGGCGGCCGCGCGCGGCCTCTCCGTGAAGGACTATATGGGCGGCAACCTGCTCGGCCTCGAAGTGACCGCCGAAGACGTCGCCCGCGCCTTCGTGCACCACGCGCTCGCCGACCGCACCACCGCCGACGTCACGACCGTCGACGGCGGCAATATCGCCGCGGCGATGCGCTGAAGCTTGAGTGCGGGTTGGTTTAAAAAAGCTAACCCGCACTAACGCAGCAGGCGGCGCTCCAGAAACGACTGCATGTCGCGCCGTCCATCGACGACGCAATAGATCACCACATCCTGCCCCATGATGCGGTAGATCACGCGCCACGGCTTGTGATGGATTTCGCGATATTCGCCAAGCCCGATGGAGACGAGTTCCTTGGGGATGTTCCCACGCTCGGGAAATGCATCAAGCCCGGTGATCGCCGTCTCGATCTCGCCGAGGACGCGCTCTGCCGTGTCTGCGCCATCCCGGCGGGCAATGAAGTGATAAAGGTCCTCGATGTCCCGCTCGGCGTCTTGCGAGACAAGAACGCGCCAGCCCATCAGCGTGTGGACAGGCGTTTGCGGATGTCTGCGAAAGCCTCACCGGCGGGACGCACTTTACCGTCCTCGACCTGTCGCGTCGTCAGCGCCAGCACCTTCAGGAGCGCGAGCGTCTCCTGCGTTTCCTCGTACTGGCCGACATCCTGAAGCACAGCCTTGGCTTCGCCGTGAACGGTCAAAACCACCGGCTGGCGGTTTTCCGAAAGAGAGCGCACGACTTCGGGAGCATGCGCCTTGAGGTAACTGATCGGCCGGACTTGTTCGGAAAGCTTCATGGAGGGCTCCTTCGGACCAAATATAGTCTTTTAAAGGACCGGACACAACAGAAGGGGCGGCCCGATGGACCGCCCCTTCTTCACTCCATCATGCCGAAATCAGGGCTTCGGCATCCATGCGGGCATGGCGACATCGGCATGGGCGAACTGCGGCAACTTGGTGCCGAGTTCTTCCATGTTCTTGATGTCCTGATCGTTCAGGTCCTTCTGCGTGATCAGTGTCGGCGGCACGATGACCTGCTTGCCCGGATCTTCACCGGCGAGCAGCATGGCGAGCGAGCGCACCGAGACCTGACCGACCACGGCCGGGTTCGTCGCAGCCGTCGCGGCCCAGGCCGAGCCGGATTCGCGCATGGCGGCGATGTCCGACGTCGAGATGTCGGCCGAGTAGATCTTGACGCTGGAGGACAGGCCCGCTTCGTCGACCGCGATCTTCACGCCCTTGGCGAATTCGTCATAGGGGGCGAACATCACGGTGATGTCGGGGTTGGCGGAGATCACCGAGCGCGCCTGGTTGGCGACGGAGTTGGCGATCGGGTTGTCCATCGTGCCGAACTGGGCGGCCTCGTTGATGCCCGAATACTTCGCCTTGAATTCCTTCCAGGTCTCGTCGCGGCGGTCGAGCGGCGCAATGCCGGCGACATAGACGTAACCTGCCTTGAAGCTCTCGCCATTGTCCTTGATCGCCTGCTCGAGCGCGAGGCGGGCCAGGTCACGGTCCGACTGCTCGACCTGCGGGATCTTGTCGTTTTCGACATTGACGTCGAAGGCGACGACCTTGATGCCGGCATCGACGGCACGCTGGGCGGCTTCCTTCATGGATTCCGTCAGGCCGTGCTGGATGATGATACCCTGCACGCCGAGCGCGATCGCCTGATCGACCATGTCGGCCTGGAGCGCCGCGTCCTGGCGGCTGTCGAAGACCTGAAGCTGCACGCCGAGCGCCTTGGCCTGCGCTTCCACGCCGGCCAGATACGACTGGAAGAAGTCGCCGGTCGAGAGATAACGCACGAGCGCGATCTTGACGTCGCCGGGCTTGTCGAACGGCTTGGGCATGTCCGCCGCAAAGGACGGCACGGCAAACGAGGCCGCGGCCATCAGCCCGAGCGTCAGCTTGCCCAGAGTTCTGCGCGTAAAATTCATGTCAGTCTCCTCCACTGGTGAACTTTGGTTATCCGCCGAGGCTCCCCCTCAGCGTTTGCCTCTTTTCGAGAGCGCAAAGGTGAAGATCAGGGCGATGACGAGCACGGCGCCCTTGACGAAATCCTGGGTGTAGTAAGGCGCGTTCATCATCGTCAGACCCTGCAGCAGGATGCCGACGAAGAGCGCGCCGATGGCCGTGCCGAAGGCATTCGGCTTGGCGGCGCCGAGCACGGCAAAGCCGATAAGTGCGGCCGCGACGGCATCGAGCAGCAGGTTGTTGCCCGAGGCGATATCGCCGCGCCCGAGCCGGGCGGCGAGCAGGATGCCGCCGATCGAGGCGAAGACGCCGGAGATGATATAGGCCGAGATCTTGTAGGCATTGACCGGCGCACCGGCGAGGCTCGCGGCGCGCTCGTTGGAGCCGACGGCATACATCATGCGGCCGAAGCGGGTGTATTCGAGGAAGAACCAGATGACGATGGCGAGCACGATCAGCACGACCACCGAGACGGGCACGAGATTGGGCAGGATCAGATCGAAACGGTGGCGGCCGAGCGCCAGGAAGGCGGGGCTGAAGGCGCCGGTTGCCGTCGAGCCGTCGGGCAGCGTCATGCCGGTCGCGATCGAGCGCCCCTCGGTCGGGATGCGCTGCAGGCCGACCAGCAGGAACATCATGCCGAGTGTGGCCAGAAGATCCGGCACGCGCATATAGACGATGATGATGCCATTGATCAGGCCGACGAGCACGCCGACGGCAAGGCAGACGAGCGTCGCCGTCAGCGCGTCGCCGCCCATCACCACCATCACATAGGACGAGGCCATCATGGCCGTGGTGGCGACGGAGCCGATGGAAAGGTCGAAACCGCCGACGACGAGCGTTGCGGTGACGCCGAGCGCCAGAATGCCTGTTATCGACACGGATTGCAGGATGAAGACCGCGCTCTGCGGCGAGGCGAAACCGCCCGTCACCGCCGAGAAATAGAGCACCATGCCGGCGAGCAGCACGAGGAAGCCGTATTTGATCGCGGTTTCCCGGAGGTTGAAGGCGGCCGGCGGAACGGCGCCCGTGGCTGCGTTTGCGGCGGAGTTGCTCTGTTCGCTCGTCATCATGCACTGACCTGTTGATAGAATTGCCCGGCGATCTCGGAGAGCAGCCGCTCAACATCGATGTCGGCATTGCGGTGCGCGCCGACGATGGTCTGTTCCGACATCACCAGGATGCGGTCGGCGACCTCGAAGGCTTCGTCGAGTTCCGTCAGGAAAAGAATGGTGGTGCGCCCGGCGGCGGAGGCGCGCAGCTTCTCGCCGATATCCCGGCGGGCGGCGATGTCGACGCCCTGGAACGGCTCGTCGAGGATCAGCAGCCGCGACGGCTCGGAGAGCCAGCGGCCGACCATGACCTTCTGCTGGTTGCCGCCCGACAGCGTCTGCATCTCATCGCGCTCGCTGCGGCAGACGACGCCGAGCGCGGAAATCTGCTGGCGCGCCTTGGTCTTTTCCGCGCGGCGGCTGGCAATGCCGAAGGAAGATAGCCGGCGAAGGAACGGCAGGCTGATATTCTCGTAGATATTGAAATCCGGCACGATGCCGCTGATCGCGCGATCCTTGGCGACGAGGAAGACGCCCTGGGCAATCGCCTGCCCCGTCGTCTTCGGCGCATAGCGCTTGCCGTCCAGCATCATCTCGCCGGCCACAGGCAGGCGCGCGCCAAACAGCGTTTCGGCAAGCGCCGTCTTGCCGACGCCGACAAGGCCGGTAACGGCGACGATCTCGCCGTCACCGAGATCGAAATCGAAGGGCCGCGTCTGTTCGGAGAGTTTCAAGCCGCGCACGCTGAAGACCGGACGGCCCGCCTCGCGCACCGCGACGGCACCGGCCGAGACCTTGCGGCCGAGCATGGCATTGACCGCACCTTCATAGTCGAGCTCCGGCCCTTCGAAACGGCCGGTGATGCGACCGTCGCGCAGCGCAAGAATGCTGTCGGCGAGGCGGCGGATATCCGACATGCGGTGCGAGATATAGAGAATGGCGACGCCGCGCGCCTTCAGGCGGTCGACGAGATCGAACAGGCGGTCAGCCTCCGCGCTCGACAGCGACGAGGTCGGCTCGTCGAGGATCAGCACCTTCGGTTCATGCGCCATGGCACGCGCGATCGCCACCATCTGGCGGTCGGCCAGCGTCAGGTCGTTGATATTGGCGGCGAGATCGATGGACAGGCCCATGCGGGAGGCGACGACGGCCGCCTCTCGACGCACCCGGCGCGGATTGAAGAACAGCCGCGCACCGCGTCCATTCAGCCGGTCGAGCGTCAGGTTGGTCGCGACATCGAGATCGGCGACGACGCCATCATTGATGTTCTGGTGCACGGTGACGACGCCGGCGCGGATCGCCTCGGCCGGCGTTGCCGGTTCGAAGGCGGTGCCTGCCAGCGTGATTGTACCGGCGTCCCTTGTGTAGACACCGGAGAGGATGCGCACGAGCGTGGATTTGCCGGCACCGTTGGCGCCCATCAAAACCGTCACTGCGCCTGCCTTGAGGTCGAGGTCCACACCCTGAAGCACGGGAACCGGGCCAAAGGATTTGCGCACGCCCTCAATGCGAAACACTGCCTGTTCGCTCATTCAATCCTCCCAATGACGCCACGTTAGGATAGGCTCTCATCAAATGTCAAGGACGTTGACATTTGACAGAATGATGCCTTAGCTGTGGGCATGGACGGCACGGCGGCAGGCAATGGAGGCAGCCCCGTGCGCAGGAGGAGAACATTATGAGCAGTCCCGTCTTCGAGGCGCTGAGCGCTGAGACATTGCCGGAAAGGCTTGGCAGCAACGCCGCCCTCACCGAGACGATCGGCAGCGATACGTCGCGCTGGACGGTCAAGGAAGTCGGTGACGGCAACCTCAATCTGGTCTTCATCGTCACGGGCGAAACGGGCGCGGTGATCGTCAAGCAGGCGCTGCCCTATGTGCGGCTCGTCGGCGAGAGCTGGCCGCTGCCGCTGAAGCGCTCCTTCTTCGAATATCACGCGCTGAAGCGCCAGGGCGCGCGCGATCCCGGCATGGTGCCTGACATCCTGTTCTTCGACGAGGCGCAGGCGATCATCGTCATGGAATTCCTGACGCCGCATGTCATCCTGCGCCGTGCGCTGATCGATGGGCGCGAACTGCCGAAGATCGGCCGCGACCTCGGCCTCTTCGTCGCCCGCACGCTGTTCCGCGGCTCCGACCTTTCCATGGTGACGCGCGAGAAGAAGGCGGATGTCGCGCTGTTTTCCGACAATGTCGAGCTTTGCGACATCTCGGAAAACCTCGTCTTCTCCGATCCCTATTTCGAAGCCGCGCTCAACCGTCACACCACGCCGCAGCTCGATCCGCTCGTTGCCGAATTGCGTGCCGACCGCGACCTCAAGGTCGAGGCGCAGCGGCTGAAGCACCTGTTCTCCGCCAAGGCCGAGACGCTCTGCCATGGCGACCTGCACACCGGCTCCGTCATGGTGACCGACGACGAGACCCGCGTCATCGACCCGGAATTCGCCTTCTACGGCCCGATCAGCTTCGATGTCGGCATGCTGATCGCCAATTTCTGGATGAGCTATTTCTCGCAGGCCGGCCACGAAGCCTCCCTCGGCGCGCGCGACAGCATGCGCGCCTATCTGCTCGACACGATCGATACGCTCTGGGAGACGTTCCGGGCGGAATTTTCCCATCTCTGGCGCACCGAGCGCAAGGGCATCCTCTATCAGGCGAGCCTCTTCGAGGACCGCAACGACCCGCTCGCGGCCGAGCAGGCGCTCAACATCGTCATCGACGAGATCTGGCGCGAAATGCTCGGCTTTGCCGGCATCGAGATCCACCGCCGCATCCTCGGCCTTGCCCACAATGCCGATTTCGAAACCATCGCCGACCCCGACCGCCGCGCGCCCTGCGAAAGCAAGGCGCTGAAGTTCGGGCGTCACCTCGCCGTCAACCGGCAGCGCATCCACAGCCTCCGCGATATCCGCGAGACGGTGGAGCGGCTTGAAAAGGAGATCCTCGCGTGAAAGTCGGAGAACGCCACTATCATACGATCTGGCTGAACGAGGACGGCCGCGCCGTCGACATCATCGATCAGCGCTGGCTGCCGCATGAATTCCGCGTCGTCACGCTGAAGACCGTCGCCGATGTCGCCGTCGCCATCCGGGACATGTGGGTCCGCGGCGCGCCGCTGATCGGCGTCACCGCCGCCTATGGCGTCGCCATCGCCATGGCAAAGGATCCGTCCGATGCGCATCTCGATGCCGTCTGGGAAGAGCTGAATGAAACGCGCCCGACCGCTATCAACCTGCGCTGGGCGCTGAATGCGATGCGCGAGCATCTGCGCCCGCTGCCAGAAGCCGAGCGCGCTGCCGCCGCCTATGCGCGCGCCGCCGAGATCGCCGAAGAGGATGTCGAGCTCAACCGCGCCATCGGCGCCAATGGCCTCGACGTCATCCGCAAGATCGCCGCCAAGAAGAAGCAGGGTGAGCCCGTACGCATCCTCACCCATTGCAATGCCGGCTGGCTTGCGACCGTCGATTACGGCACCGCAACGGCGCCGATCTACATGGCCGTCGAGGCGGGCATTCCCGTCCACGTCTATGTCGACGAGACCCGCCCGCGCAACCAGGGCGCCTATCTCACCGCCTGGGAGATGAACGGCCACGGCGTGCCGCACACGCTGATCGTCGACAATGCCGGCGGCCACCTGATGCAGCATGGCGATATCGACATGGTGATCGTCGGCACCGACCGCACCACGGCGAATGGCGACGTCTGCAACAAGATCGGCACCTACCTGAAGGCGCTTGCCGCGCGCGACAACAACGTGCCCTTCTATGTCGCGCTGCCCTCGCCCACCATCGACTGGACGGTACATGACGGCGTCAAGGAAATCCCGATCGAGGAGCGCACCGCCGATGAGGTGAGCTTTGTACAGGGCCGCGCCGCCGATGGCTCGATTGCCAGCGTGCGCATCTCGCCGGAGGGAAGCCCCGCCGCCAACCCCGCCTTCGACGTCACGCCCGCCCGCCTCATCACCGGCCTCATCACCGAGCGCGGCATCGCCATACCCTCGCCCGAGGGCCTGAAGGCGCTCTTCCCGGAACGGAGCTGAGACGATGAGCCTTTCCAACCGAAAATCCACCGAGGAGATTGCGCTCGGCATCCGCCGCCGCGTGTTCTTCCACACGATGAAGCACAATGGCGGTTATCTCAGCCAGGCCTGTTCGGCCGCCGAAAGCCTTGCGCTGCTCTATAACGAGGTGCTGAAGCTCGGCGAACCGACATTGCCGAAGGTGCCGCTGCCCTTCCGCGGCGTGCCCTCGGCGCACAATCCGGATGCCTTCACCGGCGCCGGCTACCACGGCCCCGTCGGCCCGGACTACGACCGCTTCTTCATCTCGCCCGCCCATTATGCGCTCGTCATCTATTCCGCATTGATCGAGACCGGTCGCATGGACGAGCATGCGCTCGACCATTTCAACAAGGATGGCGGCTCGGTCGAGATGATCGGCGCCGAACACAGCCCCGGCATGGAAGTGACGACGGGCTCGCTGGCGCAGGGCCTTTCCATGGCCTCGGGCGTCGCCTGGGCGCGGCTGCGCAAGAAGGAACCCGGCAAGGTCTGGGTCTATATGTCGGACGGCGAATTCCAGGAGGGCCAGACCTGGGAATGCCTTGCGGCGATGAGCTATCACAAGATCGACAATATCCGCGTCATCGTCGATGTGAACCGCCAGCAATGCGACGGCGCCATGTCCTCGGTACTCGACCTTGGCGATCTCGCCGCCCGCGTCGCGTCCTTCGGCGTGACCTGCCGTTCGGTGGACGGCCATGATCTCGGCGCGCTCAGCGAAGCGGCCGAAAGCACCGAACCCGGCAAGCCGCTCGTCATCCTCGCCAACACCTCGCCCTATCAGGGCATGGATTTCCTCAAGAAGCGCTTCCCCCGCCTGCACTATGTGCGCTTCAAGAGCGCGGAGGAGCGGCTGGAAATGCGGGACGCGCTCGCCGTCGAACTCGGCATCGATCTCACCGCGATGGAAGGGGCCTGACCATGGTCGAAATCGTCAACCGCCCCTACGCCAAAGCCTTCGAGGCCTTCGCCACCGCACGTCCCGAAGTCCTCTGCCTGTCGGCCGACCTCACCTCGTCCTGCGAGGTCGACGGTTTTCGCGACCGGCATCCTGAAAAATTCCTGTCTCTCGGCATGGCCGAGCAGAACATGCTGTCCTTCGCCGGCGGCCTTGCCATGCAGGGGTTTCGGCCGTTCATCCATACGTTCTCGGTGTTCCTGTATCGCCGGCCCTACGACCAGCTGATCAACTCGATTGCCTATTCCAACCGCAAGGTCCGGCTGATGGGCTTCCTGCCCGGTATCACCACGCCGGGCGGCATCACGCATCAGGCCATCGAGGATATCGCGGTGCTGCGCGCCGTGCCGAACATGACGATCCTCGAAACGGGCGACGCCACCGAAGTCGAGACCGTGCTTGAGGTTGCCGACAGCATCGACGGCCCCGTCTATGTCCGCATCCTGCGTGGCGAGGTGCCGCGCCTGTTCTCGACGCCCTTCGAATTCAACAGGCTGCGCACGCTCTCGGAAGGCGACGACATCCTCGTCGTCTCCTCCGGTGTGTGCACCGAAGAGGCGTTGCGCGCCACCGGGCCGATCGCCGCGCGCGGCATCGGCGTCCACCATCTGCATGCCTCGACGCTGAAGCCCTTCGACCGAGACGGCCTGCTGAAAGCCGCGCGCGGCAAGAAGGGTATCGTGACCCTGGAGAACCACACGATCGTCGGCGGCCTCGGCTCGCTGGTCGCGGAAATCCTCGCGGAAGAAGGGCTCGGCATCCGCCTCAAGCGCCTCGGCCTCAACGACACTTTCGCGCATGGTGCATCCAAGCCGTATCTCATGAAGAAATACGGCCTTGATGCTGGCGCGCTTGTTGCAGCCATCGAAAGCCTCGTCGGCAAGCCCCTTGCCATCGGCGAGGAGGAACTGGCGGAAGTGCGTCTCGACCACGTGCATTCCGCCCAGAAGGCCGAGGCGCTCTGATGGCGGCGCGCTTCACGGTCACCTATTTCGTGCGCGCCGCCGACGAGGCGGAAGCCAGGGCGCGCGCGCTCGACATCGCGCTGGAACAGACCGTCGAAATTCCGCGCAGCGTCGTGCCGAAGGGCTATGTCGAGGACGAAATCCTCGGCCGGCTGGAAAGCCTGAACAGGGATATCGAGGGCCGGCCGGGTTTTCTCGCTACGATCTCCTATTCGGAGGACGATGTCGGCGGCGATTTCCTGCAGTTCCTCAATATCGTCTTCGGCAACAGCTCGATCAAGCCGGGCCTGAAGGTCGAGGATATCGGTCTCTCGCCCGGCCTGCTCACCCTCTGCGCGGGGCCACGCCATGGCATAGCGGGCCTGCGCGCCCGTGCCGGCATCGGCGAAAAGCCGCTTCTGATGTCCGCCATCAAGCCGGTCGGTCTGTCGACCGCACAGCTTGCCCGCCTTGCCCATGATTTCGCGTTGGGCGGCATGCATTTCGTGAAGGACGACCACGGCCTCGTCGACCAAAAGACCGCGCCCTTCGATGAGCGGCTGAAGGCCTGCATCGACGCTGTCGGCGACGCCAATGCCAAGAGCGGCGGCAAAACGAGCTTCGTGCCCAACATCACCGGCCCCGCCACCGCCATCATCGAACGGGCAAAGCAGGCGCAGGCACTTGGCGCGGGCGGCGTGATGATCGCACCGGCGCTCGCCGGCTACGACATCGTGCGCACGCTCGCCGCCGATCCGGATTTTTCCCTGCCGATTGTCTCGCACCCCGCCTTTTCCGGCACCAATGTCGTCTCGCCCGATTGCGGCTTCTCGCACCGCGCCTTTTTCGGCACGCTGCACCGCCTGATGGGCGCCGACGCCGTGGTCTATCCGAATTTCGGCGGCCGCTTCGGCTTCACGCGTGAAGAATGCCAGTCGATCGCGAGGGCCTGCGCCGTGGACATGGGCGGCCCGAAGGCCATCGTCGCCGCCCCCGGCGGCGGCATGACCTTTGCCCGCATTCCCGAAATGCGCGACGCCTACGGCAATGACGTCATGTATCTCGTCGGCGGTGCGCTGCTATCCGAACCGGACCTCGTCGGCGCCTGCAAACGTCTGGTCGCTGCGGTCGAAGATTGAAGCGTCAGGGCTTGCCGACACCGGTCAGCTCGGTCCTTGCCAGAAGCCGCACGACCCAGTCGACGAAGACGCGCACCTTGTTGCTGAGGTGCCGGTTCGGCGGATAGACGATGTAAAGCGGGATAGGCTCCATCCGCCAGCCCGGAAGAACCGGAACAAGCTGGCCTCTTTCGATCGCATCGCGCGCCATAAAGCAGGCCAGCGGCGCAACGCCGAGACCGGACAGCGCCGCAGCCAGATAGCTGCGCGCGTCGTTGACCGAGAGAATATACCGGCTGTTGATCTCCACCGTCTCGCCATCCCGGGTGAATTCGAAGGGCATGATGCGGTTGATCTGCGCCAGGAAGTAGTTCACGCAATGATGCGCCGCCTCCAGGTCGGAGGGATGCTCGGGCATGCCGAAGCGGTCGATATAGGCGGGTGCCGCACAGGCCACTAGGCCCATCTCCCCGACGCGCCGCGCGATCAGCGAGGCATTGCCCGGTGATCCCGCGCGCAGCGCGCAGTCGACATTCTCGGCGAGATAATCCACGGTGCGGTCGCCCACCCCGAGATCGACGTTGATATCGGGGTATTTCTCATGGAAATCATTGAGTTCGGGAATGATCAGCAGGTCCGCGAAGGCGCCGGACATTTCAACGCGCAGGCGCCCGCTCGGGCTCATGCGGGAATGCGAGAGACTGCCGTCCAGTTCGTCGATCTCGGTGACGATCTGGTTTGCCCGCTCATAGTAAAGCGCGCCGTCCGTCGTGACCATGACGCGGCGCGTGGTGCGGTTGAGCAGTTTGGTCTGAAGATGCGTTTCGAGATTCTGGATCAGGTTGCTGACGGTTGCCTTGGGCATGCCGAGTGCTGCGGAAGCGCCCGTGAAGCTGCCCGTCTCCACCACACGAAGGAAGACGCGCATCGCAGAAAGCTGATCCATGGAACATTCCCACGTTGGAAGCTATGATTGTTCGAAATCTTGGACAGTGAAATCCGTTTTACCACACTTATCTGGGCAAAATGACTGACGATATAAATGGTGAGGGACCAGCTTATTTCCAAGCGGCCCACAGGACAAAATCGATGCCGGTAGAGATCAAGGATATGACGTTTGACAAGGTGGCCATCGGCCCCGTGTCGGTGCGCGTCTATCAGGGCGCCGAATACGCCAAGGGCGCGCCCGTCCTGCTCTATTTCCACGGCGGCGCCTTCACGGAAACCGGGCTCAAGCATTGCCCGCTTGCCGAATGCATCGCCTCGACCGGCGCCATCGTCGCCGTGCCCGACTACAATGCGATTGGCGGCGGCGTCTTCCCCAAGCCGCTGGAAGTCGGCTTCTCGATCTTCTCCTATCTCGCCAAGAAGCGCGCCGGCCTCGGCGACCGCAAGTCGCCGCTCCTCATCGGCGGCGAGGAGGCGGGCGGCAATATCGCAGCCGGCGTGGCGCTGAAGGCGCGCGACCACTTCGCCGACGAACTCGACGGCCAGGTGCTGCTCTCGCCGCTGCTCGATCCCTTCATGGCCAGCCGCTCCTTCCGCGAGGCCGACGCCATCGGCATGCGCCAGCGCTGGGCGGATGGCTGGAGCCACTATCTCAGCGGCGGCGTGTGCCACCCCTATGCCGCGCCCTGCCTGTGTTCGCGTCTTTCCGATCTTGCCCCGGCGCTCGTGCTGACGGCGGCGGACGATCCGCTGCACGACGAGGCGCTGGGTTATGCCGATCGCCTCGCCCAGGCCGGCGTCAAGGTTCAGCAGCATGTCCTTCCCGCAGGAACAGGCTGGCCGACGATCTACAGCGGGACATCCAATGGAACCGGGCCATGGGCCGGCAGCCTAGCCAGCCAGTTTTCCGGTTTTGTTCAAAATATTAGCATTCACTGATTTTATGGAACCCAAAGCATAGCGTGGCCTGAGGCCACAAGGAGAAAACAATGCTATCGAAGCGCAAACGCTGGGCCCTCACGGGCACCGGCCTGGGATTGGCTGCGTCCGTTTTCGGCGCCGCCCTCATGGTTCAGGTCCCGAGCAAACCCGCCAAGGCCGAAGCTGCGGCGACGGCCGAAGTGCCCGCCGTGCCGGTCACCGTCGCGGTGGTCGAAAACAGGCATGTCGTGACCTGGCAGGAGTTTTCCGGCCGCCTGGAAGCCATCGACCGCGTGCAGATCCGCTCGCGCGTCGCCGGCGCCATCCAGTCCGTCGATTTTCGCGAGGGCGCGCTGGTGAAGGCCGGCGACCTGCTCTTCACGATCGATCCGCAACCCTTCCAGACCGCGGTGACCCAGGCCGAGGGGCAATATGCCTCGGCCGAGGCCCGCGTCAAACTTGCCAAGACGCAGCTCGAGCGCGGCGAGCGCCTCGCCCAGAGCGACAGCGTCTCGCAGAGCGAGATCGACCAGCGCCAGAACGCGCTGTCGGAAGCTGAGGCAAGCCTCAAGACGGCGCAGGCGACGCTCGATGCCGCCAAGCTGGAACTCAGCTATACCGAGGTCCGTGCGCCGGTTTCCGGCCGTGTCGGCAAGGTGGAGATCACCACCGGCAATCTCGTGGCCGGCGGCTCGGCCTCCCCGGCGCTGACGACGCTGGTCTCCGTCGATCCGATCTATGCCGGCTTCAATGTCAGCGAAGAAACGGTCGCCGCAGCGCTTGCGGCGCTCCCCGCCTCCGAAGGCGCGCTTCAGCCGATCGAGCAGATCCCGGTCGAAGTCGGCACGCTTGCCGACGAGGGCACGCCGATCCACGGCAAGCTCCAGCTCATCGGCAACGAGGTGGATGCCGCCAGCGGCACCATCACGGTGCGCGCCGTCTTCGACAATCCCGGCGGCAGGCTGATCCCCGGCCAGTTCGTGCGCATCCGCATGGGCGAGCCGAAGCCCGAGAGCAAGATCCTCGTCAGCGAGAAGGCCGTGGGCACCGACCAGGACAAGAAGTTCGTCTTCGTCGTCGACAAGGACAACAAGGTCACCTACCGGCCGATCGTGCTCGGCAGCCTTTCGGGCGGCGAGCGCATCGTCGAAAGCGGGCTCGCCAATGGCGACAAGGTCGTCGTCAACGGCCTGCAGCGCGTGCGCCCCGGCGTCGTGGTCGATCCGCAGGAGCAGGAAAGCGTCGCCTCCGTGAAGTAACGGCGGCCGGCCGGGCGCCAAGCGCGCCCTGCCCCGTAACCCAAGCAAATCAATGTCCGCCGGCGGAGCCTTGCCCGCCGGACAGGACCGTTCGTCCGAATTTCATCCTGGAGAGGGTGCTGCAATGAACATCTCCCGTTTCTTCATCGATCGCCCGGTCTTTGCCGGTGTGCTGTCGATCCTCATCGTGGTCGCCGGCCTGATCGGCATGCGATCGCTGCCGATTTCCGAATATCCCGAAGTCGTGCCGCCCTCCATCGTGGTGCGCGCCGTCTATCCGGGCGCCAATCCCGTCGTCATTTCCGAGACCGTCGCGACCCCGCTCGAAGAGCAGATCAACGGCGTCGAGGACATGCTCTACATGAACAGCCAGGCGACGTCGGACGGCGTGCTGACGCTGACCGTCACCTTCAAGCTCGGCACCGACCCCGACAAGGCCCAGCAGCTGGTGCAGAACCGCGT
>NZ_CAMLFY010000069.1 GCF_946479415.1 uncultured Shinella sp.
CCTCGATCATCGGTTCGTTCTTCGTCAAGCTCGGCTCGAACGGCTCGATCATGGGCGCCCTCTACAAGGGCCTCATCGTCACCGGCGTGCTTTCCATCGCAGGTCTCGCTGCCGCGACGTCGCTGACGGTCGGCTGGGGCACCATCGGCACCGTCGCCGGCAAGGAAATCACCGGCACGAACCTCTTCATCTGCGGCCTGCTCGGCCTCGTGGTGACGGCGCTCATCGTCGTGATCACCGAATACTACACCGGCACCAACAAGCGCCCGGTGAACTCCATCGCCCAGGCCTCGGTGACCGGCCACGGCACCAACGTCATCCAGGGCCTCGCCGTCTCACTGGAATCGACGGCGCTGCCGGCGATCGTCATCGTCGGCGGCATCATTGCCACCTACCAGCTCGCCGGCCTGTTCGGCACCGGCATCGCGGTGACGGGCATGCTCGGCATTGCCGGCATGATCGTGGCGCTCGATGCCTTCGGCCCGGTGACGGACAATGCCGGCGGCATCGCCGAAATGTCCCACCTGCCGCCGGAAGTGCGCAAGTCGACCGACGCGCTCGACGCCGTCGGCAACACGACCAAGGCCGTCACCAAGGGCTATGCGATCGGTTCGGCGGGCCTCGGTGCTCTGGTGCTCTTCGCCGCCTATTCGAACGACCTGGCCTACTTTGCGGCGAACGGCGACAAGTATCCGTACTTTGCCGATGTCGGCTCGATCTCCTTCGATCTCTCCAACCCCTATGTGGTGGCTGGCCTGATCTTCGGCGGTCTCATCCCCTATCTCTTCGGCGGCATCGCCATGACGGCCGTCGGCCGTGCGGCGGGTTCGATCGTCGAGGAGGTGCGCCGGCAGTTCCGCGAAAAGCCCGGCATCATGGCCGGTACGGAACGTCCGGACTATGGTCGCGCAGTCGACCTTCTGACCAAGGCGGCGATCCGGGAAATGGTCGTGCCGTCGATGCTGCCGGTGCTGGCGCCGCTGATCGTCTATTTCGGCGTGCTGCTGATTTCCGGCTCGAAGGCCTCGGCCTTTGCGGCACTCGGCGCCTCGCTCCTCGGCGTCATCGTCAACGGCCTGTTCGTGGCGATCTCCATGACGTCTGGCGGTGGTGCTTGGGACAATGCCAAGAAGAGCTTCGAAGACGGTTTCGTCGACAAGGACGGCACGCGTCACCTGAAGGGTTCGGAAGCCCACAAGGCCTCCGTCACCGGCGACACCGTCGGCGACCCCTACAAGGACACCGCCGGCCCCGCCGTCAACCCGGCCATCAAGATCACCAATATCGTGGCCTTGCTGCTGCTCGCCGTTCTCGCCTGACCGGCACGATGCTCAAAAAGAAACCGCGGGGAGCGATCCCCGCGGTTTTTTGATTCCATCGACAGAAAAGCCGAGCTTATTTCTGTGCGCCGAGCGCGTTCTGCACCAGGCTGGCCGGGTTTGCGCCGCCCTTCAAGAGTTGGCCGAGGAAGGTGAGTTCCGCACCGCCCGTCGGCGTGACGCGGGCGATCATGTCGAAGACCTTGCCGTCCTGCAGCGTATAGTGGGCCAGACGCTCCACATTGCCGTCCTTGTTGAAGTAGACGGCGAGGATGCTCTGCTCGACGAGCTTCGGCTTCATGAAGGCGACCGGGCGGGTGCGCTTCTGCGAAACGTAGTAGAAGACTTCGTTGTCGAAGGTGGCCGTCGAGGACGGCGAGCCGAGCGACAGGAGAACCTGCTCGCGCGAGGAGCCGACCGGTGCCAGCGCCAGCGTCTGCTCATCCACGATATAGCCCTGGTTCAGGACTTCGCCGGTGCCCTGGCAGCCCGCAAGGATGGACGCGGAGAGGGTGGCGGCAATGGCGGCATTACGCAACAGCTTCATCTTCACAGAATCTCTCTTCACAACATCCCAGGGACTATGATGGCCGCGCAGCCATTGCAATTCATGCCTGCTTCGGTAAACCAGCTTCAAGCCTCATGCAACATGACTTGCAATGGCTCCATGGTTTGAATCGGGCAAAACTAGGCTTTATGATGATTTTCGGCCTGTTCGGCAAAAAAAACGGCAACCGGCGCATCGTCGAAAAGCAATATGCGACGCTTACAACGGCCGCGCGCCATCCCTATCTCTATGAAGCACTTGAGGTTCCCGACACCGTGATGGGCCGCTTCGAGATGCTTTCGGCGATGCTGATCCTGTATTTCCGCAGGACCCGCACGGGCGGCACATCGGGGCAGGAAATCGCCCAGGAGATCGTCGACGCCTTCTTCGAGGACGTCGATCACTCGATTCGCGAGCTCGGCGTCGGCGATGTTGGCGTGCCAAAGCGCATGAAGAAATTTGCCGGCATGTTCTATGGCCGGCTGGAATCCTATGCGGCCGCGCTTAATGGCGGCGACCGCGAAGGGCTTGCGGCAGCGCTCCGGCGCAATATCCATCCCGAGGCAGGCGAGGGTGCGCCTGCCATGGCGGGGCTTGCGGACTATCTCTTCGCGGCCGAAGCGGCGATGGCAAAGGTCAGCGACGACGACATCAAGACGGGCGCGCTCGCGGTCCTCGAGCCCGGCCGCGACGAATATGCCGCCTGAGGGCGGCCGGAAGGCGAAGCAATGAAAAAAGACGACGAAGCGCCGTTCTCCTACCCGGTCAAGGTCGGGCACATCTCGGCAAACCCTGTCGAGGTGACGCTGAGCGCCAATGACAAGGAGCGGGCCGGCCTGGCCGAACTCTGGTCCGTGCTCGAGGTGAAGGCGCTTGCCGCGACCTTCACGGTGCAGCGCTGGAAGCGGGATGGCGTGCGGCTCAAGGGCCGTGTCACGGCGGATATCGTGCAGGCCTGCGTGGTCACGCTCGATCCCGTCGAAGCCCATATCGACGAGCCGGTCGAAGCCGTCTTCGTGCCTGAGGGTTCCAAGCTTGCGCGTATGCCGATTGCCACCGAGACCGGTGAGATGCTGCTCGATCCCAACGGGCCGGACGCGCCGGAAATCTTCACCGGCGATACGATCGACGCCGGTGTGGTTGCTGCCGAATATGCCGCACTCGCCATCGAGCCCTATCCGCGCAAGGCCGATACCGCCTTTTCCGGCCATATCGAAAGCACCGACAAGACCGACAAAAAACCGTCGCCTTTTGCCGTTCTTAAGGACTGGAAAAAAGACTGAACGGCTCCATGAGCGCCTGATAATTCAGTTGTCACCCCCGCGAAAAGCGGTATTTTGGCGCAATTCCGCTGCGGTAATTTCTCCGCCGCTGGAAAACGAGAACTAAGGCAAGACACGCGTGGTCAGAATTTCCATCGACGTCATGGGAGGCGATTTCGGTCCGAAGGTCGCTATCCCTGGCGCAGCCAAGGCCCTTGAGCGCCATCCCGAAATCCGCTTCGTCCTTTTCGGCAATGCCGCCGAATGCGAACCGCTCCTGGCGCAGCATCCGAAGCTGAAAGCCGCAAGCACCTTCCATCACTGCGACGTCGCCGTCGCCATGGACGAGAAGCCAAGCCAGGCCTTGCGCCGCGGCCGCGGTAAATCCTCCATGTGGCAGGCGGTCGATGCGGTCGCCAAGGATCAGGCCGATGTCGCGGTTTCCGCCGGCAATACCGGCGCGCTCATGGCGATGTCCAAGTTCTGCCTGCGCATGATGGCCAATATCGAGCGCCCGGCGATTGCCGGCATCTGGCCGACGCTGAAGGGCGAGAGCATCGTGCTCGACATCGGCGCGACGATCGGCGCGGATGCCAACCAGCTCTTCGATTTCGCCCTGATGGGCGGCGCCATGGCGCGCGCGCTGTTCGAGATCGACAAGCCGACGCTCGGCCTGCTCAATGTCGGCGTAGAAGAGATCAAGGGCCAGGAAGAGGTGAAGGCTGCCGGCCAGCTGATCCGCGAGGCCAATTTCGACACGATTGACTACTATGGCTTCGTGGAAGGCGACGATATCGGTCGCGGCACGGTGGACGTGGTGGTCACGGAAGGGTTTGCCGGCAATATCGCGCTCAAGGCGGCGGAAGGTACGGCGCGGCAGATCGCGGAATATCTGCGTTCAGCCATGTCGCGAACCTGGCTGGCCAAACTCGGCTATATTCTTGCGAAAAGCGCATTCGACCGGGTGCGTGAGAAGATGGATCCGCGTAAGGTCAACGGTGGTGTTTTCCTCGGCCTCAACGGCATCGTCATCAAGAGCCATGGCGGTACGGATGCCGAGGGCTTCGCGGCGGCTGTCGACGTCGGTTACGACATGGCCCGCAACGGCCTGAAGCAGAAGATCGAAAACGATTTGCAGAAGTATCATGCCGGCCGCCCCGTTGAAGGCGCCGCCCAGGGCATGAGCGACGAGGTATAGAATGATCCGTTCAGTGGTCCGCGGTTTCGGAACAGCGCTTCCGAAGCGGGTACTCACCAATGCCGAACTGGAAAGCATGGTCGACACGTCCGATGAGTGGATCGTGCAGCGTACCGGCATCCGCCAGCGTTACATCGCAGGTGAGGGCGAGACGACCGCCTCGCTCGGCGAGGGTGCTGCACGCGCGGCCCTCGACAAGGCCGGCCTGACGGCTGCCGATATCGACCTGATCATCGTCGCAACCTCGACGCCCGACAACACGTTTCCGGCGACGGCGGTCAACATCCAGAACCGCCTCGGCATGCATCACGGCTTCGCCTTCGACGTGCAGGCCGTCTGTTCCGGCTTCGTCTATGCGGTGACCACGGCGGATGCCTATATCCGCGGCGGCCTTGCCAGGCGCGTGCTCGTCATCGGCGCCGAAACCTTCTCGCGTATTCTCGACTGGACGGACCGCACGACCTGCGTGTTGTTCGGCGACGGCGCGGGCGCCATCGTGCTGGAAGCGCAGGAGCAGGCGGGGACCAATGCGGACCGCGGCGTGCTGACGACGCAATTGCGCTCCGACGGCGCGCACCGCGACAAGCTCTTCGTCGATGGCGGCCCCTCCACGACGGGCACGGTCGGCCATCTGCGCATGGAAGGCCGCGAGGTCTTCAAACATGCCGTGGGCATGATCACCGACGTGGTGATCTCGTCCTTCGATGCGACCGGCTTCACGGCTGATGATATCGACTGGCTGGTGCCGCATCAGGCCAACAAGCGCATCATCGACGGATCGGCCAAGAAACTCGGCATTCCCTTGGAAAAAGTCGTCGTCACCGTCGACCAGCATGGCAATACGTCGGCTGCATCGATTCCGCTGGCGCTGGCCGCTGCGGCAAGCGACGGGCGAATCAAGGAAGGCGATATCGTGCTTCTGGAAGCCATGGGTGGCGGCTTTACCTGGGGTGCGGTGCTGCTTCGCTGGTAGAGGAAAGGCGTCGCCGTTGCACCGCTTGACCGAAGGGGGCAAGGACAATACTCTCCTGCCACTAACCATACGCTTTCAATGGGAAATCGGTGAGGGACGATGAGCGGCAAGACGGTAACACGTGCAGATTTGGCCGAATCGGTTTTCCGTAAGGTCGGCCTTTCCAGAACCGAATCGGCGGAACTTGTCGAAACCGTAATCGACGAGATCTGCAATGCCATCGTCCGGGGCGAGAGCGTCAAACTCTCCTCCTTCGCCACCTTCCAGGTGCGCGACAAGAACGAGCGCATCGGCCGCAACCCGAAGACCGGCGAGGAAGTGCCGATCTCGCCGCGCCGCGTCATGACCTTCAAGGCCTCGAACGTTCTGAAGCAGCGGGTGCTGAAACAACACCTTTCGCGCAAGGCGAAGCAGAAGCCGGCATCGCCCGCTTCCTGACGCGCGCCCTTCATCGGAGCGTGGATAGAAGGGCAACCTTTTGGTGAAACGGGTGCCGTTCTATCCGTTTCCGCTAGAATGCGGTGCGTTTTGCACCGATTTGACACTATTCAAGCAATTTGAAACTTGAATGTAAGCCGGCAAGCCGCTGAAATGCATACGATTCGGCAGGCGCCTTTTGCGTGGCCGCCGTGAGCTTTCTCGAGGACAGAATGGACAAGAGTCCGGACGCTTTCCGCACCATCAGCGAGGTCGCCGACGATCTCGACCTGCCGCAGCATGTGCTGCGCTTCTGGGAAACGCGCTTCACGCAGATCAAGCCGATGAAGCGCGGCGGTGGACGGCGTTACTACCGTCCCGAGGACGTGGATCTCCTGAAGGGCATCCGCCATCTGCTCTATGATCACGGCTATACGATCAAGGGCGTGCAGAAGCTGTTGAAGCTCAACGGCAACAAATTCGTCGCGGCCATCGCCAGTGGTGATCTGGCGACCGTCGAGGCGCTGGCGGCAGCAAGCCACGAAGAACCGACGCCGCCGAAAGCCGGCAGCGACGAGGACCAGATCGTCGGCCGCGCCAAGGCTCCGGCCAGCCGCCGCTTCTTCTCCTTCGTCGGCGGCGGTGACGAGGCGCCGGAAATCTCGCTCGGCAAGACCAGCGTCGGCAAGGAAGACCGCGCCCTCCTGCAGGAGGCACTCTACGATCTCCTGGAATGCAAGCGCCTGCTCGATCAGGTTCGCTGACGCGACCGGGCCGCGGATCCGGAACCTTGCGGCTGTCTATCGGTTCATCCTTTGAAGGAGACCGATATGCCCATTGAGAAAACCAGGGACGACGCGCTCGAAACACCCCGTGGCCCGCAGGGAACCGGCGGCATTCCGGATCGCAAGCAGGAGGACGGTGTGCCTCCCCCGATCATTGCGCCTGGCGATCAAAAAAATCCGAACGATCCGCCACTCCCTTTGGTGACGCCACCCGCCGGCATCTCAATCTGATGCACCGGCATCCGGCGGAGCGCCTGCTATACGGTCGGGGGTCGGAACCCAGCCTCTGGAAAAGCCATAACCCATCATGCGCGAGGCCAGGGCGAGCTGCCTGCGCAGATGCCCACAGTCGGAAAGCAAGGTGGCGATGGCGGCGCACGCATTGCCGTGATGATCTTCCAGCACGCGCTGCACGGCGCTGTCGTCAGCATCGCTTGCAAATGTGGACGCGACCTCTTGCTGCGCATTCGATTGCACGCTGGCCTCCGCCGGAAAAGGTTTTGATATCATTCCATCGCTTGTTTTGTTCTCATTATGTTCCATTTTGTCGTGCAGTCAAGCAATGGGTGGGACGAACACGAGTCGTGGTGACCGGGCACCAGCAAAGAATTCCCGCCCACCTGAATTTGTCATGAAAAACACCATCTATGAGGGTGCGTTTTTCCTCTATAATATTGAAATTATTTCATAAAATTATTTAGGTTTCTTCATGTAGCTGTAATATGCGCGAAATGCGTGTCTTTCCGGCAACGCTCGAGCGGTCCTCCATAGTCACACTTTAGTCACAATTCGCTTTGGCGGTTGAGGGTCTTTTCCGTCTGGATAGTTTCCCGCCAGCCGGCTGCGGGATTGCACTCCCGCTTGCCGGTGGCCGGGGCATCCGCGGGACAGTTCGTGCTGCGGAGAGGGGTCCGGCCTCGTGAATCAAACGGAGAGTTAAAAATGAACATCAAGGGCCTCCTCATCGGCTCGGCCGCCGCCCTCGTCACGGTTTCGGGCGCTCACGCCGCAGACGCTATCGTCGCTGCTGAGCCTGAGCCGATGGAATATGTTCGCGTCTGCGACGCGTTCGGCAAGGGTTACTTCTACATCCCCGGCACGGAAACCTGCCTCAAGATCGGCGGCTACGTTCGCATGGACGTCCGCGGTGGCGAGCTTCTCGGCCTCGACACGAACGCCAGCGGCGTTGGCGACGAGTGGGACACGCGTTCGCGCTTCTCGCTGCGTCTGTCGACGGCTTCGGATACCGAATACGGCGCTCTGACCACCTACAGCGAAATTCGCTTCAACTGGCGCCAGGGCAACACTTCGCTCGATGTGAAGCATGCCTATATCGACCTCGCCGGCTTCCGCGTCGGTAAGACCGACTCGGCCTTCCTCACCTTCGCCGACTATGCCGGCGCCGTTCTGGTCGATGACCTGATCGACTTCGGTACGGACGACACCAACGTCATCCAGTACAACTACAAGTCCGACAACGGCATCACCGCCGTTCTCTCGCTTGAAGACTTTGCCAGCGCCGGTAACGACTACGTCCCGAACATCGTCGGTGGTGTTGGCTACGCTGGTGAATCCTTCAAGGCGCGTGTCCTCGGCGGTTATGATTCGAGCCTCGAAGAAGGCGCGATCAAGGCTCGTCTGGATGGCGACTTCGGCAGCTTCTCTGCCTTCGTCATGGCCGGTTGGAACACGAACGGCGACTTCCGCAACGACTACGCGACCTGGGACGGCGATTGGGCTGTCTGGGGCGGCGCCTCCGTTGCTCTGACCGAGCGCGTGAAGTTCAACACTCAGCTCGCCTATGATGACAGCGAAACCTTCGTTGCCAACGCCAACGTCGCCTTCACGGTCGTTCCGGGCTTCGTCGTCACGCCGGAAGTGGTCTACCGTGACCGCGACGTCGATGGCGGCACCTGGGGTGGTATCGTTCGCTTCCAGCGTTCGTTCTAAGTTAGCCTGATCCTCCAGTCGGCTGACGGCCCGGCCTCGCAAATGCGGGGCCGGGCTCGTTTTTTTGGGAGAAATCGTAAGTGACTTCAGCGCCTTATGGCGCGCGCAAGTGCGATGAGGATGCAGGCGCCGGCAAACCCCGCAATGAGATAGCCGATCCAGCCGCCAAGCGAGACGCCGATCAGGCCAAGCAGAAGATTGGCGACTGCCGCGCCGACGATGCCGAGCACGATGTTCATCAGTACGCCCATGTCGCTCTTCATGAACCGTTCGGCAAGCCAGCCGGCTATACCGCCGATAATGATCGCTGCGATCCAGCCGATCCCCGCGTCTTCCATTCCCATCTCCTCAAGCGTTGAAAACTACCGGCACGAATAGCCGGCTGGAAAACGCGCAAAGCGCCGCGAAGTTCCATTGGGGAACTGCGAGCGTGAGAAAACATTTTAGGAGAAAAATGGTCGGAATGGCGGGATTCGAACCCACGACCCCTTGACCCCCAGTCAAGTGCGCTACCGGGCTGCGCTACATTCCGGACCGACGAAACCCCTATAGTCTCGGTCCTTTGGATGCAAGCCCAAAAAGCCGGCTTGGCGGCAAATGTGGATAATTGTCTTCAGCCTCAGGCGATCAGCCCGCGGTAGATCGCTTCCGTCTCGCTGATCATGCGGTCCAGGCCGTAGTCGTGGCTGCGGGCGAGGGCGGCGTTGGTGTGGCGATCGAGGCGGTCGGGGTCGGCTAGGTGCAGCATCGCGGCGGCGAAGCGTTCGGGGTCGTCCTTGTTTTCCACGAGCACGCCGTTTTCGCCGTCTTTCAGCACCATCGAAGCGCCGCCGACATTGGTGAGGACCATCGGCTTGCCGGCGGCGGCTGCTTCCAGCATCACGTAGGACATCGCCTCGTAGCGGCTCGGCATGGCCAGGACGTCGATGGCGGCCATGGCTTGCGGCCCCGTGAAGCGCGCGGTGAGGCAGATGCGTTCGGCATAGCTGCTGGCCGCGATCTGGCGACGGACGATGTCTTCCATTTCACCTGTCCCGACCATCAGGAGATGCGCGTTCGGCACGCGCTCCGCCACACTCCGGAAGGCGGCGATCAGGCGTTCTGGGGCCTTCTGGTGGCACAGGCGGCCGACGAAGCCGAAGAGGAGGGCATCGGCGGGAATGGCAAGTGCTGCGCGCACGGCGTCCCGCAGGTCCGTCGGTGGCGTCTTCACGCCGTTGACGACGATCGACAGCTTTTCGCGCGGCATGCCGAGCGCGCGGGCATGGGCGTACTCGTCGGCGGAAACGCAGATGAGGCGATCGGTGAAGGCGCGGGCCAGCACCTTCTCGATGGAGCCGTAGACCTTGCGGCCGAGATTGCCGAGGCCGGGATCCATGGTGCGGAAGGCGTGCGGTGTATAGACCCGCGCGACGTGGCGGCCGGGCAGGCGCAGGCGCGACAGCGCGCCGGCCTTCGACGAATGGCCGTGGATGATATCGAACGGCCCGCTGCGGCGCATGACGGCGCGCAGCGAGCGCCAGGCGGCGAGGTCGGACGGGCCGGGCGACCGCGCCATGGCGACGGAATGCACGCCGGCGAGATCGAGCGCCAGCAGCTCCTCGACGAAGCGTTCCTCGGCACGGAGCGGCGAATAGACGGCGTGCACGACGTGGCCGCGGGCCTGCATGCCGCGGCACAGATCGATGAAATGCCGGCCGGAGCCGCCGCCGCTCGGCTCCAGCACCTGCATGAGACGCATGTGCCGCGGGGTCCTGTCCTCAGAGGTCGTCATGATGCGATCAGCCCGATCCGGTCTTTCTGTTGTGACGTTTTTCGAGCGCGATGCATCCCCAGAGCACGCCGATCTGCAGATAGGCGTGGCGCCAGTGGTCCGTGTCGATGACGAAGCCGATGGCCGTGTGTCCGACCACGGTGATGAAGGCAATCATCAGGTAGGGTTGCCAGGGCCGGTTGCGCAAAAGCAGTTTGAACCCGGCCCACAGGCTCCAGACGATGAGGGTGAAATAGCAGGCGAAACCAAGCCAGCCATAGGAGGTCAGCGACTTCAGCCAGATATTGTGCTCGTCTTCCGGAAAGATCTTGCTGAAGGTCATCGGGCCGATGCCGAGCGGCTTTTCCATGGCCATTAGGAAGCCGATGCGGTGGCGGTCGAAACGGCCGAGATGGCCGCCGTCATATTCCTGTACGAGCTGGGTGCGGCTGGAAAACAGGTCGGAGACCTTGTCGAATTGCAGGGCGACGACCAGCGCGAGGATCATCATGCCGGCGGCCGAAAGGCTGAGCACGAGGATTTTCAGGCGGAAGGCGCCGGTGCGCTCCTTCAGGAGCATGATGAAGACGAGGGCGACCACCGAGAAGAGATAAAGCGCCCAGGCCGCGCGGGAAAACGACAGGAACAGGCCGAGCGCCAGGATGAGCAGGCCGATGATCTTGAGCGGCGCGCCGAGAATGCGGCCGGCCAGCAGTCCGTGCACGAGATAGAGCGAGGGAGCGACGAGGAAGGGGCCGAAGACGTTCGGATCCTGGAACGCGCCCTTGGCACGATCGTAGAGCGTGAAGGCCTCGCTG
The DNA here is from genome assembly GCF_946479415.1 of uncultured Shinella sp. The sequence goes on from NZ_CAMLFY010000069.1 coordinate 11,023, forward strand.
CCGGGAAAGGCATGGAAATAGCCGAGAATGCCGAGCAGCGAGGTGATGATGGCGCTTGCCACCCAGGCGCGGAAGATCAGCTCCAGCCGTTGATGCTTGGCCTCGACGATCGAGGCGAAGAAGATGCTGGAGAGCGCCAGAAACAGCGAGACGGCGATATACATCGGGCCGACCGAGAGGTCGTCCAGCACCGTCAGCGACAGCATGCCACCGACATTGAAGAGCAGGATGAGCACGACGAGCGGCGCGATATAGCGCGAGATGCGCAGGCCGACGATCGCCCACAGGCCGATAAGGCCGGCCATGAAGACTTCATAGGGCGCCGGCTCGCTGATGACGAAGCCCGAGAGAAACACGCCCACCGTGACCAGCATCGAACCCACAATGCCGATGGCCGCAGTCTGCGGCCGAAAGGGCGGGGCATAGGGGAGGGCCGTGTCGCTCAATAGGCGTTTTCCGTGTTGAGCAGGCGGAAGGGCGTGAGGACGAGGATCTTCAGATCCAGCCAGAGCGACCAGTTCTCGATGTAGTAGAGGTCGAATTCCGTGCGAAAGCGGATCTTGTCGTCATGGTCGATCTCGCCGCGCCAGCCGTTGATCTGTGCCCAGCCGGTGACGCCGGGCTTGACGCGGTGGCGGGCGAAGTAGCCCTCGACGACATCGACATAGCGGCGATCGTGCGATTGCGCCTGGATGGCATGCGGACGCGGACCGACGAGCGAAAGTTCGCCCTTCAGCACGTTGAAGATCTGCGGCAGTTCGTCGATCGAGGATTTGCGGATGAAGCGGCCGACCGGGGTTACGCGCGGATCGCCCTTCGTGACCGCGGCGCGCGCCGTCGGGTCGGAAAGGTGGGTGTACATCGAGCGGAACTTGTAGACCTCGATGATCTCGTTGTTGAAGCCGTGACGCTTCTGCTTGAAGAGTATGGGGCCGGGGGAGGAGAGTTTTACCGCAAGCGCGGCGCCCAGGAAGATCGGCCAGAGCAGCAAGAGCGCCACGACCGAGAAGAAGATGTCGAAGATGCGCTTGGCGACATTGTCCCAGTCGGCGATCGGCTTGTCGAAGATATCGAGCATCGGCAGGTTGCCGACCTGCGAATAGCTGCGCGGACGGAAGCGCAGGCCCTTGGCGTGCGCGGCAAGACGGATATCGACGGGGAGCACCCAGAGCTTCTTCAGGAGCGCGAGGATGCGGGCCTCGGCAGACAGCGGCAGCGAGATGATCAGCATGTCGATGCGGGCGAGGCGCGCGAACTCGACGAGTTCGGCGACATTGCCGAGCTTGGGATAGCCGGCGATGATGGAGGGCGAGCGGCGCTCGTCGCGGTCGTCGAAGATGCCGCAGATGCGGATGTCGTTTTCCGGCTGGTGTTCGAGCGTGCGGATAAGCTCCTTGGCGGGCTCGCCGCCGCCGACGATCACGGCGCGGCGTTCCATGGTGCCGTTTCTGGCCCAGCGGCGGATCGAATAGGCGATGACCTGGCGCTCGACGAGCAGATAGGCGGCACCGGCGGCAAACCACGAGGCGAACCAGACGCGGGAATATTCCTCGCCCGACTTGAAGAAGAAGACGACGAGCGCCATCGCGCCGAAGGCGGCGGCCCAGGCGGCGAGGATGCGCGGCGTCATGCGCCAGGGCGAGCGCAGCGCCGGCACCTGATAGGCATCGGCCAGTTGCAGCAGGAGCACGCCGACCGCCGAGCCGCCGAACAGCACCGACAGATAGAACACCGTCATGCTCATGCCGGGCGCGCTGACATAGGCGAGGTGAATGCAATAGCCGACGGCGAGAAGCGCACCGAATTCGAGCAGGCGCAGCAGGCCGATGATCATGCTCGGCGAATAGGTGTCGGCACGGAACTGCAGAGCGATCTTCTGGGCGAGCGGGTTCAGCTCGACGGTCTTGCCGCCATCGTAATCCGACGAGGGGCTGTTGGCCGCGATCGTCCGGATTTCGGAAACTTTCCGCCTCAGTTCTTCGGGATCGAAGGAGTCGGGTTTGTCGACATGGTTCATGGCACGCACCTGTGGGAGCTTTGTACCGGAGATAGCACGAAGCCCCTAAGAAACGTTTACGTGGCGTAAGGCGCTCCGTTCAGGATGCGTACCGTTTTCCACCAGTCTGCCCCGCGAGAATGTCGTGGTAGAGGGCGAGCAGCGAGGATGACATCACCGAGGCGGAGAAGGTATTCTTGAACGCCTCGGGGTTCGGCATGACCTTGTGGACCCAATCGGGATCGTTGACGGCTTCCATCATCACCTTGGCGAGCGAGCCGGCATCGTCGGGCTCGCAAAGCGCGATGCTGTTTGGGCCGAGCACTTCCGGAATGCCGCCGACGCGGCTTGCGATGACGGGTTTCTGGGCAGCCAGCGCTTCCAGTACGATATAGGGCATGGCTTCGGCGCGCGACGGCACCACGACGTTGCGGGTGAGCGCGAAGGCATCGCGGGCGCGCATGGCCGGCATCATGGCGATGCGCCGGCCAAGACCCCAGCGCAGCATCATGGTCTGGTATTTCTCCCGATCCGGCCCGTCGCCGATCATCAGGGCGGAGAGCGGGCGCCCGACGAGGCGTTCGGTGCGGGCGAAGGCATCGACGAAGACGTCGGGTCCCTTCAGGTCGCGCAGCATGCCGATATAGAGGAAATCGACGGAATCCTCGCGCGGATGCACGATCTCGAAGTCCCGATCGTGAATGCCGTTATAGATGCGCTCGGCGCGCACGCGCGGCTTGCCGACCTTGGCCCTGTAGGCGTCGCGCTCGAAATCGCAGACGAAGACCAGCGAATCGCCAAGCCGTTCGAGCATGCGCTCCGCCGTCAGGATCGAAAGCCCCGTGGCCGTGCGGCGGTCATAGTGCAGGCTGCCGCCATGCGGTGAATAGAGGCGGGCTACGCAATACCTGTTGACCCGCAGGGCTGAGCCGATGAGCCGGGCAATGGCGCCGCCTTTGGCGCCGTGCCCATGCAACACATCCGGCCGCAAACTTTTGATTTCACGATAACTGTGCCGGAACGCGCCGACATCGCGCAGGCTGACCGCGCGGCTGATCGGCAGGCGGACGAGGCCCAGCGAAAGATAGGGACGGATCTCGTCGAACAGCGTGTCCTCGAACGAGCCGCCCGTGAGGCTATCGCAGACGATGCCGACCTCGTGGCCGGCCTTGGTGTGGAACTCCGCGAGATCGCGCACATGACGGAAGATTCCGCCGATGGGCGACCGGAAACAATGAATGATGCGCAGAGGCCCATCGTCCGCCATAGGCTCAGAACAGCCGTTCGCGAACGTAGACGGTGTCGCCGGCCAGGATCGGATCGGAGATGGAGACGCGGCCGGTGATGATCTTGCCGTTGATCTTGCGGGTGACGTCCACGTCGGCCTGGTTGGCGCGCGCGGAGAAACCCCCGGCAACCGCGATGGCGTTCTGGATCGTCATGCCGGCGACATAGCTGTACTGCCCGGCCTGGCCCACTTCGCCCATGATGTAGATGGAGCGATAGCGATCGACTTCGATGGAGACGTCGGGATCACGCAGATAACCCTGGCGCAGCTTTGCGGCGATGATGCCTTCGAGTTCCTGGATCGTCTTGCCGCGCGCCGGCACCGCGCCGACGAGCGGGAAGGCGACATAGCCCGCCTGGTCGATCGAATAGGTGTTGCTGAGGCCGGCCTGCTCGAACACGGTGATGCGCAGCCGATCGCCGCTGTCGAGGCGGTAGGGCTGGATGGTCGCCTCATGGAAGGCCTTGGGGGCAGGGCGGTAGCCGCTGCAGCCGGATACGGCCGGCACAATCAGCGCCAGCGCAAGCAGCACACCCTTGTTGATCGTTGCGAACGTCATTCGCTTTCCCAATCCGGAAATCAGAACTCTGGCGTCCGTTATCCTTCCGTTAGGGTTAATGGCTGGTAAAGGGCCGGGCAGGTTCGTGGCCCGGAACTGCTATTTTTCGCGAAAGAGGCGCGAAAAGGCTGCTCGGCAACCGGCGGTAATTAACTCTTGCGTTACCATGTTTGTTTACCGTGCGGGCAATTCGTCGTGTTTGGAGTTGGGATATGTCGGGCGTTCACGAGAGCCAGCAGGATGTCGATATCGACCTTGGCGGTCTGTTCGGCGCGATCTGGCGCAACCGCATGCGCGTGCTGCTGGCGACGGTGGCCTGTGCGGGCGTGGCCTTTGTCGGCGCCAATCTCATCACGCCCAAATACAAGAGCGAATCCCGCCTTCTCATCGAAACGCGCGAACCGGCCTTCACGACGGGCTCGGACCGCGCGCAGGGCCGCGAACAGCCGGCCTTCGACGAACTGGGCATCGCCAGCCAGGTGCAACTCCTCAAATCCGCCGACCTCATCAAGCAGGTCGCGCGCAATATGAAACTGCATGAGCTGGAGGAATTCGACGCGGCCTCCAAACCGTCGGCGATTTCCGACCTGCTCGTGCTGCTCGGCGTGAAGAAGAACCCGCTCGATCTGGCGCCGGAAGAGCGTGTGTTGAAGGAATTCAACGAGAAGCTCACCGTCTATCAGGTGGAGAAATCGCGCGTCATCGCTATTGAGTTCACCTCGAAGGATCCGTCCCTCGCCGCCGCCATTCCCAACGAGATGGCCAAGGTCTATCTGTCGCTGCAGAGTGGCGCCAAGCTCGACACCAATTCCGAGGCGACGCGCTGGCTGGAGCCGGAGATTGCAAACCTGCGCGAAAAGGTGCGCGAGGCTGAGCAGAAGGTTGCCGAATACCGTTCGCAGTCCGATCTCCTGCCGACGGGCGAAAACTCCACCTTCGCGGTGCGCCAGCTGAACGATATTTCCACGGAACTGGCTCGGGTGCGCGGCGAGCGCGCCACGGCGGAGGCGCGCGCCGAAAGCGTGCGCTCGGTCCTGAAGAATGGCGGTGCGCCGGATACGCTGACGGAAGTCGTCGGCTCGCAGATGATCCAGCGCCTCAAGGAAAATGAGGCGCAGATCCAGGGCCAGATTTCAGACCTTTCGACCTCGCTGCTTGAGGGGCATCCGCGCCTGAAGGGCCTGCGCTCGCAGCTTGCCGGCATCCGCACGCAGATCAAGTCGGAAACGCAGAAGATCCTCTCCAGCCTCGAAAACGAGGCGAAGACGGCGCGGCTGCGCGAAAACCAGCTGACGCAGCAGCTCAACACCGTGAAGGCCGATACGGCGCGCGCCGGCGAAGACGAGGTGGGCCTGAAAGCACTGGAGCGCGAGGCGACGGCGCAGCGCCAGCTTCTCGAAACCTATCTCGCGCGCTACCGCGAAGCGACCTCGCGCACCGACAGCAATTCGACCCCGGCCGATGCCCGCGTCATCTCCGCCGCGGTCGAACCGACCGAAGTCGATTTCCCGAAGATCATTCCGATCACCGTCGTCGGCGGCATCGCCGGTTTCGCACTGAGCGCCATCGTCATCCTGCTTGCCGAATTGTTCAGTGGCCGCGCCCTGAAGCCGGTCGGCGGCGTTGCCGCGGCGTCGACACGTCGGCGCGAGGAGGAAGAGGGGATCGAGGCCGAACCTGCCGCGGCGGTTGTCGTGGTGGAGCCTGCCGTCCGCAAGGTGCCGGTCAGCCGCATCGATCCCGGCGCGGTCAAGGACATCCATGCCCCTGCAAAATCCCTCCTGTCCGGCATCGAACCGGAAGAAGACGAGGAAGGGGAGATCGAGGGCTCGCGTTCGTCGCTGGTCGATGCCTTCGAAGAGGAAAGCGATTTCTCCGTGGCTGCGGTCGCGCGCCACATGATCGACAACAACATTTCCGTCGCGATCTCCGTCTCGCCCTCCGGCGACAGCGGCTCGACGGCAACCGTCATGCTGGCCCGCCGCATTGCGGAAGAACACCGCAAGACGCTGATCATCGACCTCACCGGCTCGGCCTGCCCGACACGCCTGATGGCGCAGTCCACCCATGTGCCCGGCATTACCGATCTTCTGGTCGGCGACGCGGCCTTCAGCGAGATCATTCACGGCGACCGCCTGTCGGACGCCCACATCATTCCGCGCGGCAATGCCAATATCAAGCGCGCCATGCGCGGCATCGATCGCCTGTCGATGGTGATCGATTCGCTGTCCGACGCCTATGACACGGTCATCGTGGAATGCGGCCCGGCGGAAGTGGAAGGTGTGCGCCGTCTGACGCGTGGGCAGGAGACGGATATCATTCTCTCCATTCCGGATGCGGACGAGGATGCGATCGTCGATCTGATCGGCGCTTTCGGCGAGGCCGGTTATACGGAAATCGTGCTGATGACCGGCGAGGAAGGTGAACCGCCGCACTATCCGGGCAAGCGCGCGGCTTAATCCGCCTCTTCGGTGCGGATGAATTCCGTCTTGCCGGAGCGGATGCGCTGCAGGAACGCATAGACCTGCGGGTTCTGCTTGATGATGCGCTTGGCGCCCGCCTTTGCCCGGTGCACGGCGGCAATGGCGGTGCCGGCGACGGTCGTCGGCCAGAGCAGATCGTGCTGCGCCGTCTCGATCGTGCACCAGGAGCGCTTGTAGGGCTGGTCGCCGATGCCGAAATCGAACAGGCGCACGCCTTCGCCGCAGAGTTTGCGGATCGCCAGATAGAACAGGAATTCGCCGGGGCTGGCATCGGCGGCGATCGTATCGTCGATCGAGCCGAACTGGCAGATCACATGATCGCCCTTGCGCGACAGGCCGGCAATCGCGACGATCCGCCCGTCGTTTTCGCCCTTGAGGCGCACGGCATGCAGTTGGAGCGGGTAGTTGCCGTCGATGGCGGGTACGGCGACCAGCGCGCGGAAGAAGTTGCGCGTCTCCTCGTTGCGAAAGACATCCGGCAGGCCCATCGTGTCGAAACGGGCGGCCTTCTGGCGGAAGAAGACTTCGAGCAGTGCGCGGCAATCCTCGGCATTTTCAGCCACGACATGCTCGTAGCCGCCGAGCGGTTCCAGCCGGCGTTCGGACGTGCGGAATTTCTTGCGGCGACGCTTGGCATTGACCTGCGCCAGCGTGCGCTCGAAATCCTCGAAGAGCTCGAGCTGGAAGGCGGCATTCTGGTTCAGCGTCGCGGGCAGGTCGGCGAAGGAATTGGTCTCGCCGCGCCAGTCGAGCGGCACCTTTTCCAGCATGAAGAGATCGAAATAGCGTGAAAACTGGCCGCGCGCCTGCTCTAGCGCCTGACGCAGGCGGGGTGGGGCGGCGAGGAAGCGGAATTCTTCGGTATAAAGACCCGTATTGATGTTGCTGAAGGCCGTACCGAGGAAGCGCGCTGTTCGTACCGGGCCGTGACGCTTGATTTCGAGCGGGAGGATCAGATGCGTCTTGCCGCCGACGAAGCCTTCGACGATCAGGAGCTTGCAGGCATGCGTCTCAGCCCAGGCACGGCACCAGTCGTAGCTCTGGTGGAGCGACAGGTTGTTGTCGGCCTCCAGTGCGCGCCACTTGGCTTCCAGTGGTTCCATGCGGTCGTGCAGGCGCAGCGAAAGGGCTACGACGGAGGGCGTGCGCCCCTCATCGGCAACGCTTCCCAAATACCGGGTCGCGAGCTCGCGCTCGGACGGCATGATCTGGAAATTGAGTTGCATCGCTCCCATGGCACGACCCTTGTCAGCTGGCCAGCGGCAGCATCGCCGCACCAGCACAATAGGCACTAGGCTTGGGAAAAGGGTTTAAATCCAGTGGCCTTGCCGGAGAGCCCCGGCGAAATTGGCCGGAGCGGTTAGCAATTCCATAATGGGAACCGACAAAAGCCGGGCGCCTATTCGCCGCGCGGCTTCGCCGGCTTTTCCATCCACTTGATGATCAGCATGGCCGGCAGGATCCAGAGCAGGCCCGTCACCGTGAAATAGAGAAGGTGGATATACCAGGGCGACGCGCCGAGCGTGGCAGAGGCGACGGTGGTGGCGACCAGCGCATAAAATAGCACGAGGATGATGATCAGCACCGTTCCGATCAGTTTTCGCAGGCGAGGGGGCATGGTCGGTCTTTCGATCTCAAGGATGGCATTGCCCGGCCCCGAAGGGGCGCGACGGCATGCCGCAAAGCTTCGGGCCTTGTTTTGCACGGCCCGGTCAGGCAAATCAACGCCGGAGCAAGACCTGTAAAAGCGCAAAACGCGGTTTTGCAGGCATGACTGCCGGGACCATTGGCCTGAAACAGCCGGATATCGCCGTTTCAGGAAAGGAGCAGAGACGATGAGCGCGACCACCGCGACCGCATACCGCCGCAACGACGACACGGATAGGACGGACCGCAACCGCCGCCAGGTGCGCCGGTGGCTGGGCTTCGTGCTGTTCACGCTCTTCGTGCTGGTGCTTGTCGGCGGCGCGACACGTCTCACCGAATCCGGCCTGTCGATCACCGAATGGAAGCCGATCCACGGCGTCATACCGCCGATCACGGCCCAGGAATGGCAGGAGGAATTCGACCTCTACAAGCGCATTCCGCAATATGAGCAGATCAACAAGGGCATGACGGTCGACGAGTTCAAGACGATCTTCTGGTGGGAATGGGCGCATCGCCTGATCGCCCGCTCCATCGGTTTCGTCTTCGCCGTGCCTCTCGCCTTCTTCTGGCTGAGCGGGCGCATCGAGAAGAAGCTGCGCTGGCCGCTCGTCGGCCTTCTGGCGCTTGGCGGTTTCCAAGGCTTCATCGGCTGGTGGATGGTGTCATCGGGCCTTGCGGAGCGGGTCTCCGTCAGCCAGTACCGGCTTGCCACGCATCTCACCATCGCCTGCCTGATCTTCGCCTGGACCATGTGGCTGATGCGGGCGCTCTCGCCGCACAGCGATGACGCTGCCCCCACGCGCAATTCCCGCCGCATGGCCGGCATCATCGCCTGCATGGCGATCTTCCAGATCTATCTCGGCGCGCTGGTCGCCGGCCTCGATGCCGGTCTTTCCTACAACACCTGGCCGTTGATGGACGGCAGCGTCGTGCCCGGCGGGCTCTTTCTGCAGGAACCGTGGTGGATCAACCTCTTCGAGAACCCGAAGACCGTGCAGTTCGTGCACCGCCTCGGCGCCTATGTGCTCTTCACGCTCGTCGTGATCCACCTGATCTCGTCGCTGCGCGCAGCACCGGAAACGACGCATACCCGCCGCGCCCTGGTGCTCTTCGGCCTCGTCTGTCTCCAGGCGACGATCGGCATCCTGACGCTGGTGTGGCAGGTGCCGCTCGGCTGGGCGCTGGCGCATCAGGGTGGGGCGCTCGTCGTGCTCGGCTTTGCTGTTGCCCATTGGCGCGGCTTTGCGGGGGAGTATCCGCGGGACTGAAGTTTAGGCCTGTTTAAGGACAGTCCGGATGGCGGCGGCAACGGCGAGTTCGTTGTCGCGTTCCTCCGCATTGCCGTCCTCCTCATGCCACGCGGCCGACAGGCAGCCATAGGCAAAGGCGTAGCGCAGGAGGGTGCGGACATCGCGCCCGAGCGTTTCGGCGAAAACACCCGCCATGGCGGCGATACGCTCTTCACTGCGGGTAAGGTCGAAGCGGTCGAGCGGATTTGAGAACATGTTGGCGACATCGAGCGCTGCATCACCGATCAACCCGGCGGGGTCGATGATGAGCCAGCCGCGCGAGCCGTGGACGATGTTTTCGTGGTGCAGGTCGCCGTGCAGGGGTTTGATGTCCTGCTGATTGGCAATCAGTGTCTGGGCGAGTTCTGCCGCTTCAGCATATGGACCTGGAATGCCATCTTTGCGGTCGCGTTCGGCTTTGCCGAACAGGCTCGCGAAATAGCGCTGTAGCGGTTGCAGGCTTGCAGGCGGTGACGTGTCGGACGGGCGGTGATACTCCCGAAGCACCTGGGCGGCGATGCGCGTCGCATCCTCGTCGCCATAGGTCTCCATGTGGTCCTTGAGCGTCGTCTTGCCGGCATGTTCCATCAGGAGCATGTCGCCCGTTTGTGCAATCAGTCGCACGCAGCCGATGCCGTCACGCCAGGTCAAAAAATCCGCGCCGCGCAGGCTGTCTTCCAGAACCTTGGGCTTGAGCTGCTTGACGATTGCTTCGCTACCGTCGGCAAGCTTCACATCATAGACGTTGCCCGCAGGCGTATCGGCGATCAGGCTGGCGTCTTCGATCCGCCATTCGGCCGGGAAGTGCGGATATCCGGTCGTCATGCCTTCAGCATCAGGTCCATGTTCTGGACGGCAGCACCCGAAGCACCCTTGCCGAGATTGTCGAGCAGAGCGACGAGGTTGACATGCGGGCTGCCGGCGGTGCCAAAGACATAGAGCTTCATGCGGTCCGTATCGGCCAGCTCCACGGCGTTGACGCGGGCGAGGTTGGCGCTTTCCTTGAGATCGACGACCTCGACGATATCCTGGCCGGCATAGTGATCGGCCAGTGCGGCATGGATCGAGCCGAGCGAGGCGTTGTCGTTGAGGTCGGCGAGATAGAGCGGCACCTGCACGATCATGCCCTGCGGGAATTTTCCGACGGAGGGCGAGAAAATCGGCGCCCGATCGAGAAGCCCGTGCACCTGCATTTCCGGCACGTGCTTGTGCTTGAGCGTCAGGCCGTAGAGGAAGTGCGGCGCGTCGATATGCTCGGGATGATTTTCATCCTCCATCTGCGCGATCATCTGCTTGCCGCCGCCGGTATAGCCGGAGACCGCGTTGACCGTGACGGGATAATCCTGCGGCAGCAGGCCGGCGAGGCGTAGCGGGCGCAGAAGGCCGATGGCGCCCGTCGGATAGCAGCCGGGATTGGCGACATAGCGCGCATCCGCGATCTTCTTCGGCTGCGCCTTGTCCATTTCGGCAAAGCCATAGGCCCAGTCCGGGTGGACGCGGTGCGCCGTCGAGGTGTCGATGATGCGCACGGAATTGTTGCCGGAGACCATGGCGACCGCTTCCTTGGCCGCATCGTCCGGCAGGCAGAGGATGGCGACGTCGGCGCTGTTCAAGAGGTCTTCGCGCAGCCGCGCATTACGGCGCTCGGCTTCCGGAATGGACAGCAGGTCCACATCGTCGCGGCCGGCCATGCGGGTGCGGATCTGCAGACCCGTCGTGCCGTGTTCGCCATCGATGAAGATCTTCGGTTTCATCTCTCGTCCAATCCTGTTTTTGCCTTCGCGGCGGATATAGCCCCTTGTCCTGTCGTATTCAACGCCGTGTTTCAGCGTCGCTCCGCCAGCGCCTCGGCATGCAGGCCGAGCATGTACATCGCGATGTTGGACGCGGCGATGGCGGTGATGTCGGCATGGTCATAGGCAGGCGCGACTTCAACGACATCCGAACCGACGATGTTGAGCGCGCCGAGCTTGCGCAGGACCGAGAGGATGCGCGCGCTGGTCGGGCCTCCGGAGACCGGCGTGCCGGTGCCGGGCGCAAAGGCCGGGTCGAGGCAGTCGATATCGAAGGTGAGATAGGTCGGCTTGTCGCCGACATGATGGATGATCGCATCGGCGAGCTGTCCGGCGCTCATTTCCTCCACGTCGTAGCCATAGAGAATGCGGATGCCGCAATCTTCTGGCGCATGGGTGCGGATGCCGATCTGGATCGACGTCTCGGGATCGATCAGGCCTTCGCGCACGGCCGTGCCGACGAAGGAGCCGTGGTCGATGCGGCCCTTCTCATCGGCCCAGGTATCCTGGTGCGCATCGAACTGCACGAGGGAGAGGGGGCCGTATTTTTCGGCATGGGCGCGCAGCAACGGAAGCGTGATGAAATGATCGCCGCCGAGCGTCAGCATATAGGCACTGGATTTCAGGATCTTCTTCGCTTCGCGCTCGATGGTCGCCGGCGTCCTGGAATGGTTGCCGTAGTCGAGCAGGCAATCGCCGTAGTCGATGACGGCCATGTCCTCGAACAGGTCGCGTTCGAAGGGATATTGCGGATCGTTGTCCATGATCGCGGAGGCGCGCCGGATCGCCTGCGGCCCGAAGCGCGTGCCGGGGCGGTTGGAGGTCGCGGCATCGAAGGGAATGCCCCAGACGACCGCATCGACATCCTTCAGCACCTTCGTGTAGCGCCGGCGCATGAAGGACAGGATGCCCGCATGGGTCGGGTCGGAGGCCGCACTTTTCAGCGTCTTGCCGGTGATGGCGTGATCGATCGTCTTGTTGGCCATGAAAGTCCCTCCAGAGCATTTCCAGCAAAAGATGCGCAAACAAAATGTGGCGGGACGTTCGCCAATCGGCTTGCGCAAGGCAAGGGATTTTTGCGCGTCCAAAACGAAAAAGGCCGGGGCGAACCCCGGCCTTTCCTGAACCAAATGTCCGAGCGATTAACGCTTGGAGAACTGGAACGAACGACGGGCCTTGGCCTTGCCGTACTTCTTGCGTTCGACGACGCGCGAGTCGCGGGTCAGGAAGCCGCCCTTCTTCAGGACCGAGCGCAGGCCCGGTTCGAAGTAGGTCAGTGCCTTGGAGATGCCGTGACGAACAGCACCGGCCTGGCCGGAAAGGCCGCCGCCGGCAACGGTCGCGTCGATGTCGAACTGGCCGTCACGGGCAGCTGCGACGATCGGCTGCTGCAGGATCATCTGCAGGACCGGACGTGCGAAGTAGGCTTCGTACGACTTGCCGTTGATGGTGATCTTGCCGGAGCCCGGCTTGACCCACACGCGGGCGACAGCGTCCTTGCGCTTGCCGGTGGCGTAGGCGCGGCCCTGGGCGTCAACCTTCTTGACGTGAACCGGGGCGGAAGCGACCGGAGCTGCAGCGGCGACGCCGAGGTCCTTGAGCGAGGAGA
>NZ_CAMLFY010000070.1 GCF_946479415.1 uncultured Shinella sp.
GGCCATGGCCGTGCAGTTCTCCGTCCCCGCGATGGAATACCAGATCTCGCTTGCCTACAACAAGGAGAACCCGAAGGTTCCTGCCGGTGCTGTTTCGGTTGCCGATATCGACAAGGCCGATGTCACGCTCGCCGTCATGTCCGGTACGGCGCAGGACAAGGCTATCTCGGCTGTCGTCAAGAACGCGACGATCCTGCGCCTGCCCGGCAATGACGAGACACGTCTTGCCGTCGTCTCTCGCCGTGCGGACATCCTCGTCGATGCGTCGGACACCAACCAGCTTTTCACCCAGTCGAACCCGGATTGGGCTGTCGCACTGAACCCGACACCCGCGCTTGCCAAGCAGGGCGTCGCGTTCGGTCTGCCGCACCGGCTCTCGGCCTCGGATGTCGAGGTCGTCAATATCTTCTTGGAGGAGCGAGTGGCCACTGGCCATGTGGACGACCTGATCAGGAAAGCCGTCGACGATGTGCTCAAGGCGTCCAAATGATCACTGGGGAAGCCGGGTTGCCCGGCTTCCCGCCAACGCTCTAGCTGGAGAAATCGCATGACCTCCGCATCCGCACCGCTCGTCGCCATCCGCTCGCTGCACAAGAGTTACGGCCCGCATATCCAGGTTCTCAAAGGTCTTGATATCGAGATGAAGCCTGGTGAGCGCGTCGTCGTCATCGGTCCATCGGGCGGAGGAAAGTCGACGCTGTTGCGTGTGATGATGGGTCTTGAAAAGATCGACGGTGGCGCGATCACTTTCGGCGGCAAGCCTTATATTTCCTCGGCCGGTGCGGGCGCGAAAACGGTGATCGACACCGAAGTGCGCCGCTCCATCGGCATGGTGTTCCAGCACTACACGCTGTTTCCGCATTTGAGCGTCATCCAGAATCTCGTGCTCGCGCCTCAAAAGGTGCGGGGCGAGAAGAAGGCGAGTGCCATGCAGCGGGCGCAGGCTTTGCTGGAGCGCCTTGGTCTCGGCGCCAAGGCGAATGCTTTCCCGGCGCAGCTGTCGGGTGGTCAGAAGCAGCGTGTCGCGATCGCCCGCGCGCTGATGCTCGATCCGAAGCTGATGCTGTTCGACGAGGTGACATCGGCGCTCGATCCGGAGCTGGTCGCGGAGGTCGAGCAGGTCATTCTCCAGCTTGCAAACCAGAACATGCCGATGATGATCGTTACCCACGACATGTGGTTCGCCAAGAACATCGCCTCGCGTGTCATTTTCTGCGCCGGAGGGGTCGTCGTCGAAGACGGTCCACCGGAACAGGTGCTCGGCGCTCCGCGCGAAGAACGAACCCGCGAATTCATCGATCGCGTCTTCCATATCAAGCAATAGGGGCAGGCGGTGAACTACACGTTCGATTTCAATTCCGTCTCGCTCGGCCCGTTGATCGAGGGCCTGACCGTGACGCTGGAGCTGACCGTCGCGGCCAATCTGATCGGCGTGATCCTTGGTTTTCCGTTGGCGCTTCTGCTGATGAGCCGGATTGCGATTGTCCGATGGCCGGCGACGCTCTTCGTCGAGTTCTTCCGCTGTACACCGGCCATCGTGCAGATTGTCTGGTTCTTCTATTGCGTGCCGATGTTGTTCAACGTCTTCCTCGGCTCGATGACCATGGGCATTCTTGCGCTCGGCTTCAATCTTATGGCCTTCAACGCGGAAGCTTACCGCGCCGCCATTCAGGCCGTACCGCGCGAGCAGCTCGATGCCGGCATTGCACTCGGCCTCAACCCATTGCAGCGCGTGCTTTACATCGTGTTGCCCAACGCTTTGCGCGCCTCCATTCCGGTGCTTCTGACCAATGGCATCGTGATCTTCCAGCAAAGCGCACTGGTTGCCATCGTAGCCGTGCAGGACCTCATGTACCAGGCGAAGACGCTGGCAACCGAGACCTACCGGCCAATCGAGACATTCACCATCGCGGCTCTCATCTATTTCGCCGTATCATTTCCCGTCACGCAGGTCGTCGGCTGGCTCGAACGCCGCCGCCAGATCCTGACGAGCTAGGAGGAGAGCCATGTCACTCGATTTCTCCGCTCTTCTCCGCTTTCAGGAAGCACTTGCGCTGGGCCTCTGGACGACGATCAAACTGACGTTGATCTGTGTCGTGCTCGGCTGCTCGCTCGGTTTCCTTGTCGGCCTTGCCCGAACCTCGTCGAACGTGGTGGTGCGCGGTATTGCCAGCGTCTATGTCGAGTTCTTTCGCGGCACGCCGGTGCTGATACAGCTGTTCTGGATCTTCTTCTGTCTGCCGCTGATCCTCGGCGTCGAACTTTCCAACCTCGTTTCCGGCGTCATAGCCCTGACGCTCTATATGGGCGCCATCACCAGCGAGACGTTTCGTGCGTCGCTCAAATCCGTCGGCCGTGAGCAGACGGACGCGTGTATTGCGCTCGGCCTGCCGAGGCGGGTGCAGATAACCAATGTGATCCTGCCGCAGGCGGTGCTGCGTGCCATTCCGACGCTTCTGTCCAATTGCGTCAGTCTCTTCAAGGAAAGCGCGCTGGTTTCGGCCGTCGGTATGGCCGACCTGATGTTCGTCGGTCAGAACATTTCCAACAACACGGCCCGGCCAGTTGAGGTGCTCACCATCGTTGCCCTCATCTATTTCGCCATCGCCTTCCCGCTGACGCGCGCCGTTACGCTTATCGAAGGCCGCATCCTCAAAAAGCTCGCTATCTGATCGTCCCAGGAACAGGAGACCGCCCATGAAACTCTCTGGCGTCATGCCCGCCCTCGTCACCCCCTTCGATGCCCAAGGCAAGATCGACCTCGCCGCCTTCGAACGGCACCTGACCAACCTGCGCGAAGCCGGTGTGACCGGATGGGTCCCCTGCGGCTCCTCAGGTGAATACAGCTTCATGTCGGATGAAGAGCGCGATCAGGTGCTGAAGTTCGTCAAGGACTTCGCCCAGCCCGGTGAAATCCTGATCGCCGGCACCAATGCACCCTCGACGGCCGGCGTCATCGCCAACACGTTGCGCGCCAAGGCTATGGGCTACGATGCGGTTCTTTTGGCGACCCCCTTCTACACCAAGCCGACACAGGCCGAACTCGTCGCGCATTTCAAGGCGGTCCTCGAGGCGACCGACATGAGGATCGTGCTCTACAGCTATCCGGACAAGGACGGCGTGGAACTTGGATGGGAGGTGCTCGATGCACTCGCCGACGATCCGCGTATCATCGGCATCAAGGAAAGCTCGGGCTCACTCCAGCGCGCTATTGGTATCGCCACCCGCTACGAGGGTCGCATTCAGCTGGTCTCAGGCTCGGATGATATCGCCCTCGACTTCATGCTTTGGGGCGCCGATAGCTGGATCTGCGGTCCGGCCAATTGCATGGCGAAGGCCGTCTGCGACCTCGACCGCACCTTCAAGGCCGGTGATCTCGCCAAGGCCAAGACGCAGATGGCGACGCTCTATAAGGCGATGAACATCCTGGAATCCGGAAAATTCGTTCAGAAGCTGAAATATGGTTGTGAAGTACAGGGTACGCCGGTGGGGGAGTGCCGGGCGCCGCTCGGTCCGCTGACCGACGAAGAGAAAGCCGAATTCCGCGCCGCCATGCAGCCGATCCTCAATTGGTAAGTCAAACAGGCGAGCTGAAGCCTGAAGGGAGAAACGTATGGCCACCGTGGTTGTCGGCGCAGGGATCATCGGGACGGCCGTCGCTTATGAGCTGCAAAAGCGTGGCCGGCAGGTCGTCCTTCTCGACAGGGATGATATCGGGCGCGGCGCGTCCTACGGCAACATGGCGTCGATTGCCGTGACCGAATTCATGCCCGCTTCGCGCCCGTCGATCTGGCGGCAGATTCCCGGCTGGATGCTCGACCCGGAGGGGCCGGTACGCGTGCGCCCGGCCTATATGCCGAAGCTCCTTCCGTGGTTTGCCCGCTTCGTTGCCGCATCGAGGCCCGGCAGGCTTCGCCGCCTTGAAGCCGAGGGGGCGGCCCTTTGCAGCCGTGTCTATGACGATCTGCTCCCCCTGCTGCACGAGACGGGGCTGGAGGGTGAATTGACGGAAGAGGGGTGTCTTTCACTTTATAGCGACGAGGCGGAATTCCGCGCCGACCGCGAGCATATCGAAATTCTGGAGCGCTTCGGCTTTCCCTACCGGTGGCTGACGGGTTCCGAGGCGCGCGAACTGGAGCCGGAATTGTCCGACAGCATCGGCATCGCAGTCCTTTTTCCTCAGAACCGAAGCCTGCGTGATCCTTTTCGCCTGGTGAACAGTCTTGCACAGCGTTTCGTCGCCCTCGGCGGCGAGATAAGGCGTGTTGCGGTGACAGGTTTCGACCGATCCGGCCATATCACCGCCGTCCGCTTGGCGGGAGGCGATTCCATCGCCGCGGCAGAGGTCGTGATCGCAGC
This sequence comes from uncultured Shinella sp., assembly GCF_946479415.1. The sequence goes on from NZ_CAMLFY010000070.1 coordinate 4,360, forward strand.
CGGTGCTTACAGCGGATTGCTTTCAAAAATGCTGGGCGAGCCGATGCCGCTCGAGACCGAGCGCGGCTATCATACGCAGATCATGTCGCCGGGTATCTCGATGCGCCATTCGATCATCTGGCCGGCCCGGGCCTTCATGGTCACGCCCACGGCGGGCGGCATCCGCGTCGGTGGCACGGTGGAAATGGCGGGTCTTGACGCAGCGCCAGACTATCGCCGGTCGAAGATCACCGTACGGCGGGCTCAGACGGCATTGCCGAACCTGCGTTGCGAGAATTTTTCCGAATGGATGGGGCATCGCCCGGCTTTGCCGGATACGGTGCCGGTCATGTCCGCCTCCGCCAGGGTGCCGGGCGTCTTCTACGCCACAGGTCACGGCCATCTGGGCGTCACCTATGCCGCGACGACCGCGCGCCTGATGGGCGACCTGATTACCGGTGCCACGCCGCCCATCGACATGCGCCCCTATCGTATTGATCGCTTCTAGACACATCCCCTGTGAGGACACCATGCAGAACAAGCTTTTCATCGATGGCCAATGGGTCGCGTCCGCCGACGGAGCCATGCTTGCGGTTGTCGATCCGGCGACTGAGGAGGTTTTTCACCACATTGCGGCTGCCGGTGCGATGGAAGCCGAAGCGGCCGTGCGAGCGGCCCGTGAGGCCTTCGACAATGGCCCCTGGCCGCGTCTTTCGGGCAAGGAACGTGCAAAATACCTCCGTGCCATGGCGCAGGGCATCCGTGACCGTCTGCCGGAGCTGGCACGGCTGGAAACGCGCGACAATGGCAAGCCGCTCCCTGAGTCCGAATGGGACCTGACGGATGCAGCTGGCTGCTTCGACTTTTACGCCGATCTCGCCGAGGAGCTTGATGGCGAGGTTGAGGAGGTGAAGCTTGCCGATGCGCGTTTCGTCTCCAAGGCCGTGCGTGAGCCGCTCGGTGTCGCGGTCGCAATCGTGCCTTGGAACTACCCGCTGCTCATGGCTTCCTGGAAGGTCGCACCGGCACTTGCGGCCGGCTGCACCCTGATCCTAAAGCCGGCGGAGACCACGTCGCTGACGGCATTGGAACTTGGTGTGATTGCCGAGGCTGCGGAACTTCCCAAGGGCGTGCTGAACATCCTCTCGGGCAAAGGCTCGGTGGTCGGCCAGGCACTGGTCGATCATCCCGGGGTAGACAAGGTCGCCTTCACCGGCTCCGGCCCGGTCGGCTCGCGCATCATGGCAGCCGCCGCGAGGGACATAAAACGCGTCAGCCTCGAACTCGGTGGCAAATCGCCCTTCGTCGTCTTCGCCGACAGCGATATTGAAAAGGCGGTTGAATGGATCATGTTCGGCATCTTCTGGAACCAAGGGCAGGTATGCTCGGCGACCTCGCGGGTTCTGGTAGAGGCTCCGCTCTATGCGAAGCTCTTGGTGCGGCTGGTGGAGGAAGCGCAGAAGATCACGATTGGCAATGGTCTCGACGCCGGTACATTGCTCGGGCCGCTCGTCAACAAGGGCCAGTACGAGGATGTGCTTCGCCATATCGACCGCGCCATCGAACAGGGCGCGACCGTTGCCTGCGGTGGCAAACACGCCGGTTTCGACAAAGGCTACTGGGTCGCCCCGACCATCCTCACCGACATGGCGCTCGATAGCGATGCCTGGGTGGAGGAGATCTTTGGCCCGGTCGTCTGCATCCGTCCCTTCGAAACGGAGGAGGAAGCGATCCACCTTGCCAATGATTCCCGCTTCGGCCTAGCCGCCGCGGTGATGTCGGCGGACGATGAGCGCTGCGAGCGCGTTGCCGCCGCCTTCCGTGCCGGTATCGTCTGGATCAATTGCTCGCAGCCGACATTCACCGAAGCGCCGTGGGGCGGTTATAAGCAGTCGGGCATCGGCCGCGAACTCGGTCGCTGGGGCCTCGACAACTATCTGGAGACCAAACAGATCACCCGCCTCGTCAGCGAGGAAGCATGGGGGTGGTATCTCAAATGACCTTCGATAAGACGCTCGATATCCTGCTCGTCCATTGCCAGGGCGAAAACGGCAATGTCCTCATCGGTGGTGCGCCCGACATTCCAGGTGCGACCATTCTCGACAAGATGAACCATCTGAACAATGTGGACCCGTCGTTGCGTCTCTTCCTGACGCGCGAGCCGCGGGCGCAGGTCGTCCACACGACAAACCTCCTTTTGCCACCCACCCGGCCGGATGCCGATGCGGCCTTCATCGTCCTGCAGCCGGACCGCGCCCATCCGATGTCGGGTTCCAACTGCATCTGTGTCGTGACCGCGCTTTTGGAAACCGGGCGTATCGAAATGATTGAGCCGGAAACGGTCGTGCGGCTGGATACGGCGGCGGGGCTGATCGTCGCCCGTGCGCATTGCGAAAAGGAGAGATGCCTCTCGGTCAGCCTCGACAATGTCCCGGCCTTCGTCCATGCGCTGGATATTGCAATAGACACGCCGAGATGGGGGGCGATCACGGCCGACATCGCTTTTGGCGGCGTCTTCTACGCTCAGATCGATGTGGCGCACGTGGGACTAAGCATCGTGCCCGAAGCGGCTCGCGCGCTTGCCGAGGCCGGGATGGAGATCAAGGCACTCCTGGCGGATCGGATCGCGGTTGATCATCCCGAAATTCCCGGGCTCGACGAGATCGCCTATGTGATGTTCCGCGATTACCAGCCGGATGGGTCGGTTACGACCTGCACGACGCTGAAGCCAGGCCGGGTGGACCGTTCGCCCTGCGGAACGGGATCGTCGGCCAACCTCGCGGTCCTGCATGCGCGGGGGCTCGCGAAAATCGGCGATCGGCGTACTTCGCGCAGCATCATCGGCGGCACTTTCACGGCGGAAATTCTGGGCGAGACCAGGGTTGGCGATTGTTCCGCCGTCCTGCCGCGCATCACCGGGCAGGGCTACGTCTTCGGCCGCCAGCAGCTGCGGCTCGACCCACGGGATCCGTTCACGCAAGGTTTTGCCATGTCGGACACCTGGGGTCCGCAGGTGGGGGAGCTATGAACCTATCCGGACAATCGATCCTCGTGACCGGTGCAACGGGCGCCATCGGACAGGCTATATGCCATGCACTTGCGGCGGATGGGGCAAAGGTCGTCATCCACTACGGCCGCAATCGCGAGGTGGCCGAGGCGCTTGCCGAAGCCTTAGACGGCAGGGGCTGGTGCGTGTGCGCCGATCTGTCGGATCCGGCCGGGGCGCAGGCTCTGTGGGATCAGGCCATCGCCGTTGCCGGTCGGCTGACGGGGCTGGTCAACAATGCCGGCATCCGCTCGGAGGTGGCGGTCGATGCCCCTATGGAAGAATGGCAAAAGGTTTGGGCGCGGGAAATACGGGTCAATTTCCTCTCGGCTGTCGACCTGTCCAAGCTTGCCATCCTGCATTTTCGCGAGAATGAGGGCGGAAGGATCGTCAATATGGCGAGCCGGGCGGGGCAACGGGGTTACACGTCAAGCGCTATGGCTTACGGCGCCTCGAAGGCCGCCCTGATCAATCTCACAAAGTCCATCGCGCAAAGCCACGGGCATGAAGGCATCAGCGCCGTGGCGCTGGCGCCTGGCTGGGTGCGAACCGAAATGGCTGAAGCCTATATCGCCGAACATGGCGAGGCGGCGGCACTGGCCGGCATTCCTATCGCCCGGATGGCCGATCCGCAGGAAATCGGCGAGCTAATCGCGTTTGCCTTCCGTCCCTCGCAGGCCTCGTTGAATGGCGCGGTGCTCGATGTGAACGGCGGCAGCTATATGAGGTAATGATCATGCGTTTCAAAGATAAGATTGTTATCGTCACCGGCGCCGCCGGCGGTATAGGCGGCGCCATCAGCGCCCGTTTTGCTGCCGAGGGTGCTCGTGTCATCGTCACTGACATGAACGGTGAAGGCGCCGAAGCGACCGTCGCGGAGATCGTGGCCGGCGAGGGCAGGGCGCGCGCCCTGTCCAGCGATATTTCTACGGCAGAGGGTTGCCGAGCGATCGTCGAAAACGTCATGGCGACGGAAGGGCATATCGATGTGCTCTGCAACAATGCGGGTATCAACCGCCGCGGCAACCTTCTCTCGCTGACGCCGGAGGATTGGCGGTTGAGCTTCGCCGTCAATCTCGATGCGATGTTCCATCTTTGCCAGGCAGCGCTGCCGCATATGATCCATGCGGGCGGCGGCGCCATTGTCAATACCGCCTCCCAGTGGGGGCTTCATCCGGCACCGAACCACATCGCCTACAATGTCACGAAGGCGGCAGTGGCAAGCTTCACGCAAAACCTTGCCCGCGACTACGCGCCCAACAAGATCCGCGTCAATGCCGTCTGCCCCGGCGAAATTCATACGCCCATGCTGGAAGCGGGTGTAAAGCGATCCGGGCGCGCTATTGCCGATCTCGACAAACTCGTCCCATTCGGCCGCATCGGCAAACCGGAGGAAGTTGCCGCCCTGGTCGCTTTTTTGGCCTCTGACGAAGCTGCTTTCATGTGCGGATCGCTGGTGGAGATAACGGGGGCGCAAGCGGTCGCGTGATCCTGATGTGCAGCGGTGTCGGATAAGAGGCTCTATTCCTCATGGGTTGTGGACGGTTTAGTCTTATTTTTTCCGTGATGGGGAACAAAAGTCCCACTTGTTCCGTATATTAAGTATCGGCCGCCGATTGATGTGGTGGCTTGGTCCAGCGACTGTGGGAGGGTTCCATGCGAACCGACGGCAGTGACGTTTTCGACCTCTTTTCAAAAGCATATGTGAGCGAAGCGAGAGAGACGCTGAGCCTTCAGGAATATCTGCTCGGCTGCCGCGATAATGCGAGCATGTATGCCACGGCGCCCGAGCGCATGATCTCTGCGATCGGTGAACCGAAGCTCGTCGATACCAGCATGGATGAACGCCTGGGTCGCGTCTTCGGCAATCGCACGATCAAACTTTATCCCTCCTTCTCAGATTTCTTCGGCATGGAAGATACCGTCGAGCGGATCGTCGGCTACTTCCGGTACGCGGCGCAGGGTCTCGAGGAGCGCAAGCAGATTCTCTATCTGCTGGGGCCTGTCGGAGGTGGGAAGTCCTCGCTCGCCGAACGGTTGAAAAAGCTGATGGAAGAGCAGCCGATCTACACGCTCGCCATCGACGGCAAGGTCAGCCCGGTGTTTGAATCGCCGCTTGGCCTCTTCAGCCGAGAACGCATGGGTGACCTGCTGGAGGATAAATACGGCATCGCCAAACGGCGCCTCACCGGGCTTATCTCGCCCTGGGCCACGAAACGACTTGACGAGATTGGCGGCGACATCTCGAAGTTCAGTGTCGTGAGGTTGATGCCATCGCGGTTACGCCAGATCGCGATCGCAAAGACCGAACCAGGTGATGAGAACAACCAGGACGTCTCGGCGCTGGTCGGCAAAGTCGATATTCGGCAGCTCGAAAACTTCAGCCAGGCCGATCCCGACGCCTATTCCTATAGCGGCGGGCTCAACCGGACGACACAGGGTCTTCTCGAATTCGTCGAGATGTTCAAGGCGCCGATCAAGGTCCTGCATCCGCTGCTGACCGCCACGCAGGAGGGCAGCTACAACGGCACGGAAAACTTCGGTGCTTTTCCGTATCAGGGCATCGTTCTCGCTCACTCCAACGAGTCGGAATGGTTGCAGTTCAAGCATAACAAGAATAACGAGGCCTTTCTCGACCGCATTCTCGTCGTGAAGGTGCCCTATTGCCTGCGCGTCACCGAAGAGCGGCTGATCTACGAGAAGCTGCTTCGGGAGAGTGAACTTTCCGACAGCCCCTGCGCGCCCGAAGTGCTGGAGAATCTCAGTCGCTTCACCGTCGCCACGCGTCTGGCGCCCCATGAAAATTCACCGACCTATACGAAGATGCGCGTTTATGACGGCGAGAACCTGAAGGATACCGATCCGAAGGCCAAGTCACTGCAGGAATACCGTGACGCCGGCGGCGTCGACGAGGGCATGAATGGCATCAGCACGCGCTTTGCCTTCAAGGTGCTGTCGGAGACCTTCAACTACGACACCAAGGAGGTGGCAGCCGATTCCGTCCACCTCATGTATGTCCTCGAACAGGCGATCCGCCGCGAGCAGTTCTCCAAGGAGGTCGAGGCGGGTTATCTCGATTTCATCCGCTCGGAAATCGCAGCGCGTTATGCCGAATTCATCGGCCACGAGATCCAGAAGGCCTATCTGGAGTCCTATAGCGAATACGGGCAGAATCTTTTCGACCGCTACATCGCTTATGCCGACGCCTGGCTGGAAGACCAGGATTTCAAGGATCCGGACACCGGCCAGATCCTCAGCCGGGATATCCTCGACAGTGAACTGTCGCAGATCGAAAAGCCGGCGGGTATCGCCAATCCGAAGGACTTCCGCAACGAGGTCGTCAAATTCACCCTGCGCGCCCGCGCCCGCAACGGCGGGCGCAACCCCTCCTGGACGAGTTATGAAAAACTGCGCGAGGTGATCGAGAAGCGCATGTTCGGCCAGGTTGAGGACCTTCTGCCGGTCATCAGCTTCGGCTCGAAGAAGGACAGTACCACCGAGAAGCAGCATGCCGATTTCGTCGCGCGCATGACCGAGCGGGGGTATACTGTGCGGCAGGTGCGGCGGCTGGTCGATTGGTATATGCGCGTCAACAAGGCTGGTTGACAATGCCGTTGCGGGGGTTGGCCCATGCCGAACTTCATCGATCGCCGGCTGAACCCAAAGGATCGCAGCCTGGGCAACCGGCAGCGTTTCCTGAAGCGCGTGCATGACGAGCTGAAGCGAACAATCAACGACCGGGTCAAATCCGACCGGATTGTCGATGTCGATGCGGCCCATGGCGTGCCGGTCCCCAAGGGCGGCGCCGACGAGCCGAGCTTTCGCAATTCCTCCACCAGCGGCGAGCGGCACTACGTCCTGCCCGGCAACGAAAGTTTTTCGGCCGGAGACCGCATCGGTAAACCCGACGGAGGCGGTCAGGGTGCCGGCCGGGGTGCGGGGCGCGGCGAGGGCGATGATGATTTTCTCTTCGTTCTGACGCGCGACGAGGTGCTTGACCTGTTTTTCGAGGATCTCGAGCTTCCCGATATGGTCAAGCTCAACCTGAAGGAAACCGTGACCTACAAGCCCCATCGGGTCGGCTTCACCACATCGGGCACGCCAAGCAACATCAATGTGGGGCGCACGATGCGCAACAGCTTCGGGCGTCGCATTGCGCTGCATCGCCCAAGCGAGATCGAACGCCAGAGGATCATCGACGAAATCGCTTCGCTGGAGACGGAGGACAAACCATCCCAGCCCCAGCCCCAGCCCCAGCCCCAGCGCCGGCGGCTTGCCGCCCTGCGCGATGAACTTGAGGCCTTGGAGCGGCGGCGCAAGCGCATCGCCTATGTCGATCCGGTCGATGTGCGTTTCAACCGCTTCGAGCGCCAGCCGCTCCCAAATGCCAATGCCGTGATGTTCTGCCTTATGGACGTCTCGGCCTCGATGGGTGAGCGTGAGAAGGATCTCGCCAAACGCTTCTTCGTCCTCCTGCATCTCTTCCTCAAGCGCCGCTACGATCGCATCGACATCGTCTTCATCCGCCATACGGACGAGGCGCGGGAGGTCGATGAGGAGACCTTTTTCTTCAGCAAGCAGAGTGGTGGCACGGTCGTCTCCACGGCGCTTGAGGAAATGCAACGCATCATCCTCGACCGCTACCCCTCGAACATCTGGAACATCTATGCCGCGCAGGCCTCCGACGGCGACAATGCAATGGGGGATTCCGAGCTTTGTGCGCAGCTTCTGCGCGATGAACTGATGAAACTCTGCCAGTACTACGCCTATGTCGAAATCATCGATGAGCGGGAAAGCGATATTTTCGGCACGACGGACAACGGCACCGCGCTCTGGCGTGCCTATCGCACTGTCGATGGCGCGATCCCGAATTTCCAGATGACCCGTATCGCACGACCCGCCGATATCTACCCGGTGTTCCGCAAACTCTTCGCCAGGCACAAGGCGGTCCAGGCCCGCAGATAGGAAGCCATCATGGCACGCGACGCCACGCTGCTGTTTACCGGTTCGGAATGGAATTTCGCCACGCTGTCGCGCGCCTATGAGGCTATCGAGGAGATCGCCGTCGGGGAATTGGGACTGAACGTGTATCCCAACCAGGTCGAGATCATCTCCTCCGAGCAGATGCTCGACGCTTATTCTTCCATCGGCATGCCGCTGATGTACCAGCACTGGTCTTTCGGCAAGCGTTTCGCATTCGAAAACCACCTCTATCGCAAAGGCCGTCGGGGCCTCGCCTACGAGCTGGTCATAAACTCCAATCCCTGCATCACCTATCTCATGGAAGAAAACACCATGCCGATGCAGGCGCTGGTGACGGCGCATGCCGCCTTTGGGCACAACCATTTCTTCAAGAACAATTATCTTTTCCGCCAGTGGACGGATGCCGGCGCGATCCTCGGCTATATGGACTTCGCCAAGAAATACATTGCCAAATGCGAAGAGCGGCACGGCCTTGCAGCCGTGGAGGAAATCCTCGATTCGGCCCATGCGCTGATGGATCAGGGCGTCTTCCACTATCGCCGGCCGCCGCGACTTTCGCCGGCCAAGGTGACGGAGCGGGCGCGCGAAAGGCTGGAATACGAAGAGCAGACCTATAGCGACCTCTGGCGCACCCTGCCGACGGCAGCCGGCGCTGCCGATGTCGAGGAGGCGGAGCAGGAGGCACTGGAGCGCAAGAATGCGCTGCAGCTTCCCGAGGAAAACCTACTCTACTTCCTCGAAAAGCACAGCTTGATCCTTGAGCCATGGCAGCGCGAGATTCTCAGGATCGTTCGCGTGATCGCGCAATACTTCTACCCGCAGGGTCAGACCAAGGTGATGAACGAGGGCTGTGCGACCTTCGTGCACTACACGATCATCAATCGGCTTTTCGACCAGGGCCGGATGGGGGAAGGGGCGATGCTGGAACTGCTGGCGAGCCACGCCAATGTTGTCTTCCAGCCGGGGTTCGACGATCCGCGTTTTTCCGGCATCAACCCCTATGCGTTGGGCTTTGCGATGATGCAGGACATTGAGCGCATCGCGACGCAGCCGACGGCGGAGGACCGCGACTGGTTTCCCGACATCGCCGGCAATGGTGACGGTATGGCCACGTTGCTCGACGCCTGGGAGAACCATCGCGACGAGTCTTTCATCCTGCAATATCTCAGTCCAGAGTTGATCCGTAAATTTCGCCTGTTCCACCTGAGCGATCGCGCCACCGATCGCTTCTGCAAGGTGGCCTCCATCCACGACGAACGGGGTTACTCTGCCGTCCGATCAGCCCTCGCGGGCACTTATGATCCCGTTGCCAAGCGGCCGGATATTCAAGTGGTCGATGTGGATCTGCTGGGAGACCGGCAGCTTCGGCTGCAGCATATGATCAAGAACGGCATCCTGCTGGAGGAGGGGGAACGCGATGTGACGCTCGCCCATATCCATCGGCTCTGGGGGTATGCTGTGAGCCTGAAGGGTATTGATGCTTCGAGCGGCGCGGTCGTCTACGACTGTTCGTCGACAGACACCGGCGCCTAAAACATTCCCAGCCGAAGCGAAGCCGCTACGACGTCGGATAATGGGGCAAAAACAAAGCGCTCGCCAAGCCGAGTGCTACCTACTGATCCAGATTTCCAGCGTGTTCTTGCCGATTGCAGAGATTGGTTTGGCTTCCACCGCCTGTCCGGCAGCCGTCAGATCCGCGGCAAGCATTTCCGCAGCGGCACGGTCTTCTGTGCTGTCGGGATTGTAGCGAACCTCGTTCTTGCCCGCAGCCAGTGCCGTGCGTTCCTCGCCCGGTGAGGGTATGAGCCAGCCGACCGCGCGCATGCGCGCACTGAGCGTCTGCGCAACGGGTCTCGGCATTCCGGCAAACTGGAGATATACCTTCTGCGTGCTCGGCCTGATGCCCACCTGTGCCTTTACGCGGTCGAGAAGGGTCCGGGTCTGCTGACCGATATTGGTCTCGCCACTGGCTTCGCGCACCTCGAGGTCTCCCGCGGCGACACGCGCCTGCGCCCAGAGTGTCAACCAATCCGGTCGCCGCCACAGGTCGTCCGGCACCCAGGTCAATGCCTCCAGGACGTTCAACCGGCCATCCCGGGACAGCGGCAACATGTTGACGGTTTTCGCCATATCCGTGAGCGCTGCCACGACCTTGCGGCGTTCAGCAATAGGCAGGTCCGCATTGCCCAGAACAGCACGCAGTTCCGCCTTGATCGCCTGGCGTTCGCCCTCGCGCCCGCTATCGAGAAGGCCCACACGGCCCGCAAGTTCGTCTGCGAGTGTCACGCCGTTGGAAGCAGGATGATCCATGGAATCCGTCCATCTGATCAGATAGCCGAAATCAAGGTCGGTACGCTGTTCGAGATCGGAAATAGAAATGCGAAACATCGATGGCTTGAAATCCGTCGCTTCGGTGTCCCGCGGTATAAGGAAGGCATCCACCTTGAATTCCGGATCGCGTATCTCACCCTTGACCGCAATCGAAACGGAGGAGACCGCCACCTTCCAATAGGCGACGGGAACGGGAACACCGTCGGTCCCCTGAGCTTCGGAACCTTTTCCGAACACCGGGCCTGTAAAGATGGTAACGCGGTTTGCAAGCGGATTGTGCTCGCTTCGCACCCAGTTCTCGAGTTGCGGCCACAAGCCCGCTGCAAGACCGGCAGGTTGGGGCAGCGAATTTGGCAGGACGCTGGTGTAGAGGGAGAGCGTAAGCGCCGCCGTGCCCGCGTCGCCGGAGAATGCCGTCCCCCATGCGACATCGCCGGAACTTGCGAGCTGCACTGGTTTCCAGACCGAATCGTACCATGCGGCGTCAGGTTGATCCGAGATCGGAAGGCGGGCATCGGGACGCAGTCCGGTTCCAGCGGTCTGAAGGATCAGCCGCTGTGAACGGTCCAGATTGACCGCCGCGTAAAGAGCCATGCGATTGGCTTTGCTCATGACCAGCGAGTAGTTCAAATAGTCCAACCGTTCAGGCAAAACATTCCCGGTCTGCTCGCCGCGAATGGTCGGAAGCTGGATTTTGGTATCGAGAAAGCTCGCTTGATACCCTGGCAGGTCTTCGGGCAATACATTCGGTACATTGTCAATGAGCGGTGCCAGCAGCACACGCAAAGACGGTGGAAGCTGATTGATCGTCAATTTCCCGCCCTTGAGATCGCTGACGATTTGAACGGAAACCTGGTCCCGGAGCTCCCCCTTCAAGTCACCTATCTGAATGCCGCCACGCACGACACCGGCGACGATAAGACCAAGGGCGGTATCAAGCGAACTTTGAGCGGCTTCCAGTTCGGTAACGCGCTTGTTGGTGTTTTCGAACTGCTGGTTTGCCAAATTGAGCGCATCCTGCATTTGCAGCCGTGCGCGCTCCGCGTCGGCCACGGCTTTTACCGCGACATCGTTGGCCGACGTATAGGCTTCGACACGTGCCTGAAGTTCCGTATTCAGTTTGGTGATTTCATCTGCTTTCCGTTGGGTCTCGGTCCACGCCGCCTTGGTTGCCGCGACCTGCTTTTTGAGGTCGTTGTTCAGGACCAGGATTTCTCCGGCCTTCGCCTCACTCTCCTTTCGAGCCACATCCGCGTTCCGGGCTTGAAGAAAAGCGTAGAATGCCAGGATGGCGAGAATGGCCGAGAGGCATACGGATCCGGCGATCAGAAGGTTCTTTATCGTGTCTCGATGTTTGCGGTTAATCTCCTGCGCCTGTTCACTCGCCTGAATGAACGCGTCGATATCCGGCCCTTTCGGAAGTTTGGCGGCTTCGGTCAGCGCCTGATCACGCAGCAGGTAGCCGTCGTATCTGGTGTTTTCCCATTGGCGCGCTTGAGCCGCGACACGAATTCGCAACCGCTCCGCCTCTTCGTCCTCGGTTAGTCCGTCATCGGCCGAATTCACCTCGATGTTGAGCGCGTCACCCGCTTCTGGCGCCACCGCGCCGGCAGGCGATGCTTCCGCCTCCCTGTCACCCTCGAAGGGAGCAAGGCGAGTAGGGCTGATATCGGCCTTCGTAATGACCGGGCGGGTTACCAATTCGGCGCACCAGTAATCGAGAATACGCTGCACGCTACGCCGGTCGGATTCTCGCTCAATCGTACGGCCGGCCTGACTGGCACCGGTGAGAAACAGGCGTATGGCATCCGTGCTCGGTTTGATTTTCATCTCGCTGTCGGGTGTCGGTACGATCAGGGTCTCGTTTTCGGATGCCTGCCGCATCAGTTCGAGATGGGCTACTCTGATATCTCCGAGCGAGGAAAATTTGCCTTCGGCAGCCGAAGTGTCGGTCTCGTCGATCATCACTCTAGCTCCTCCAATATCTTGTGCAGTGGCTCGCTGATGCGCGTTAGCGAGTCGCATTCATTCTTGAGCGCGAGATCGACCAGAACGAAGCGCTGCTGCGCCTCATCCCGGTAGGCCTCGAAGGCGAGGATGAATGCGCTATCGACGACTTCGCGGGTCAACTGGTCGTTGACGCCGGTGGCATAGGTGGCGAGCATTGCTCGCCACGGGCTGCCGGCATCCAGATCCGACAATGTCTGCACCTTGAGCGCGAGATTGCGCCACAACGGCGAAAACTGGAACGGAACGGCATTTGCCGCCGGCCCCGATTTGCCATCGGCGGGCTCGATCATGTCCGTGAGGTCGGCCAGCTTGTGATCGACCTCTTGCCACAGCTTGTGCTCGATGACGCGGGCATGGATCGTCGACGAGAGAACCAGGATCGAATCCCGGGCGGCGTCGATGACGGTCACCGCTGAGGCATTGTCGGCAAGCTTCTTGGCGATGGCGCTGAGACCATTGGCCAGCGTCGCGAAGGGCAAGGTCTTCGCCGTGACGAAGATTTGCTGGTTGAGCCGAGAAGGAATGACCCGCAGGATCCTCTGCACTTCGTAGAGGGCGTCGTATGCATCGGATGATTTGGCGTCGATCGCCACCTGCAGTTTTCCGGCAGCCGCATCAAGATCATCCAGCCAGACTTGCTCGATATCGCGAAGGGTCGGCCCCTGCGGCAAGGCAGCGACGTGCTGCCCGATCTGAATGCAGAAAAGTTTCAGCTCTTTGAGGAACTTGCGCAGCACGCGGACCTGTTCGAGATCCGTATCCATGAGGCGTGCCGCGAGAATCAACGTCTTGAAGCTGCCGATGCCATATTGGAAGCTTTGCAGGCTATCGTGAAGGTTCTTGTATGTCGCCAAGGTGTCGATGAGGGCGGTGACGGTTTCGAGTTCGCTGCGAGAACCAAGTTCGGCCTGAATGTCGCGGGATTGCTTGTTGACTTCATCAAAGCCGGAGCGCGCAGTATTCACCCGGTCGTCGGTGCTGGCGCCGGGAAGCTCTGGGTTCGGGCGTTCGCCTTTTTCGAGCTCCTCCATATAGGCCAGCCATAGATCGGCACAGGACGGATATTCCGCCTCGATCGCGTTCCTCAACATCTGCGTCAGTCCATTGGCGAACGCGTAGTCGAGAATATTGAACCAGACGGTGAGGGCGGCGCCTTGAAGATTGATCGCGCCAGCAACGAGTGTTGCGTCCCTGGCTATCTTAAGCCAGTCGCCGGGCAGCGGGTAGAGTTCCGCGAGTTTTAGCCTCAACTCGAAATATGCACGGATCGTCCGATCTCCCCTGCCAGGAAACTACGCGTTCAGGTGCCGTCCGCTAATCCCTCGATAACCCTGCGGACCGCAATTCCCTCGTTGCGGTAATAGGTGGTCTTCGTCGGGGCATTGGGTTCCATCACCCAGCCGCCGCTATGGTGGATGGCAATAAGATTCCAGTTCGTATCGAAAACCGGCGCCCCGGACGATCCGGGCAGCGTATCGGTAAGGTACTGGACACGGCCTTCTCCGGCAAAGACGACGACATTGGCCACGAACGAGATTTGTTTCTGAGCCCCGCCGGGATGTTGAATGATGTTGACGTGATCGCCGACCTTGGCGTCGATCGGATTCATGTCGATGGTCCCCCACTTCGACGCATCGCCCTTGATGCGCGCGGCCGACCAGTCGTCGGCCTGGGACGTCCGAAAGCCATCGGCCTCGAGCCCAAACTCCTCCATTTGTGCATCCAGCCCCGCAATCGTGCGCTGATAGTTGAACTGGATGACGGAACCTGACGCCGATGCCGCATCCGGCAGGACGTGATTGTTGGTGATGACGATACCGCCCGCGGTAACAAATCCGGTGCCCGAACTGCCATCGGCGCGTTTGATCCGCACGACCGATCTTGCGCGGACAAGCCCGAGTTCCAGATAGCTGATCGAGACCAGGGTATTCCTATCTCCCAGGATTTTCTCCAGCTGTCCGGTCTTGCCGCCCCATTTGTCGGTGGGCGGCCCTTCTACCGGGAGCGGCGGCGCCCCGGCCTTGGCGTTGAGCAGCGCGTCGTTGTCGGGATACTCCTCCAGTGCGAAATCGATGAGAGCGTCAAGTTTCTTCGAGTCTTTCGCATTCTGTATGATCGCGGACCAGCTATTGATCGCTTTGCTATCGAAGGCGATCAAGGCGGGATTGAGCCCGATGCCCTTGGCAACGCGAAGCCCATCGCCGATCATCGGGTAGAGGTTGGCTAGGATGCGGTTGAGGCTCGTCAGGGCCTGGGGCGTCCATTTGGTCATTTCGTGGCCGTGCCTTTCCGCTTCGAGCCGGCGCGCAAGGCGATCTCCGCACCACGCACGGTGTCGTATTGGTCGGCGTCGAGGATGCTCTGGTGGAAATTGACGCCGGTCAGTCGGGAGATTTCGCTCAGGCGATACATGGAGCTCACGAATTCATCGGCCACTGCGAATTCGAGCAGCACATCGCTAAGGTCCTGTTCCAGAACGAAACCGTAGCTCGCCAATCCATCGATGCCGCGCGCCACGACGACCTTCCAGAAGCGTCGGGGCACCGGCGCTCGAAGAGACGTGCCTTTGGGGCCTTTGCCGGAAAAAATGCGGTCGTCATCTGCCAGCACCGGCCCGGCGAAGACGCAAAGACGCTCGCTGGCCGCCTCAGACAGAACATGGTTCTCCAGGTCGCCCCAGTTTCGTTCGCCGCTGTCGGAACGATTGTAGCCCTCGACCTGCGGCGAGCAATTCGTCACATGGAAGGAATCCACATTCCCCTTGAGAAGGAGTTCGAAGGTCTGGCCCCATGCCACGTCATCCCGCCGCACGACGTGGCCTTTGTCAAAGGCCCCCTGATCCTTCGTGTAGAAGACATCGGGAATCTGGAATTTGTCATCGAGCCTGAGATCGGGGAACCAACGTTCGCTGAAAAGGCCCTGCCGTGAATAGTTGCGCCCTTTGACCGGCTCTCGGAGTTTGCCTTCCTCGGTGACATTGGATGCGGCGAAGAGCGCGAGACGCCGCTTGGCATGCATTTTTATCGAGAAATTCTGATAGTCGAGCCGCGTGCCGCCGGTCTTGAGTTGTGCCAGAACGGTTTCATCGGCGGCCTCGGGCATCGGAACGACCACCGGTGGCAGTTTCGTGCCGCCGGACAGGAAGTTCTCGTCATATCCGGCGCGGTCGTCGTAGTCATCGACGGATTTGGGGAGGAACGCTCCTCCCGGCGCCGGGGGCGACACCTTTTCGAGCGAGACGGCCTCGGTGACCCGTTCTTGCGAGGGGGCAGCCCCCAGCGAGACCGTTATCCGCAGCGGCACCTCGAAAGTAATGCTTCCGCCGGAATTGACCACGCCACCGCCACCACCGCCATCGGCTGGCGGAATTGTCTGGGCATCTTTATCCGTCACCGGGGGGAGCCCCCCGCCGTCTCCCGCGGCCATGGCCGCACGCACCGTTTCATTGTCGGATTTAGTCCACCAGTCCCCCCAATCGTTCGGCCCGCCGCTCGCCTTGCCGGCGAAGTTGAGACCCAAATCGACGACACGCTGGTCTCTGGCGAGAGCCCCTGTGGGCACCGCGTAGTTCCGCTCGAGGTATCGGCCGGCAAAATGCAGGCCGACGATCTCGCCAGTTGCCAGATTTGCGACGACCGAACCGGAATTGCCGCCGGTCGTCGAGCAGTCATGCGTCGCCGCCCGAACGATTTTGCCGAAGCTGTCGGTATCAGCGCCTCCTTGCAGCAGGCCGGGTTGCAGGCGCTTGACCCCGAAGCGCCCGCCGAACATATCCGCCTGCACGTCCTCAGGGTTTCGGCTGTCGAATGCCGGATAACCGATGACGACGACTTCTTCGCGGAACAGGTCGCGCGCATCGGTCACCGCGAGCGGCAACGGAGTGATGCCAGCCGGCAGGCCTTCGACCTCAAGCACCGCCATGTCCCAGTAGGGATGCACCATCTTGATACCGAGGATATTGAAGACCGTCCCGGCCGCATCGTCGCGCCTGAAGTCGATACCGGCAGCGCGACCGTTGATGAACCTGAGGTTTCGCTCGCCGAGACCCATGGCAAAGATCTGTGCGACATGCCTGTTGGTCATCAGAAGGTTGGGACCGACAATGAAGCCTGTGCCGCCATAGGGAATTGTCGTGCCCCATAGCAATTCGATCCGGCCGATCGCCGGCAGCAGGGCTTCGATCCGCTGCTTCACGACATTGTCCGTCGTCAGCTTGGTCCACAGGGAATGACCGGGCGTTGTCGGTACATCGAAAGTGACTGTGCTGAAGCTGCCATTCTTGATGTCATAGATCGGCCGCAGCGCGGGTATGATGATGGCTTCGATTTGGACCAGCTGATCGACAGGGACTTCCGCACCCTGCGCCAGGGATTCGAGACCCGCCCGAGCGGAGGCGAGCTTCTTTTCCGCGGTGCCGCCGGTGTCCCCGCTATCGGCAGAGAAGGTTTCGAGACGACTTTCCGCCGCCAGGGCCTCCACGGTGGCGAGGACGGACTCCGTTCCATCGCTACCGGCAATAAGATCGAGATATTGACGAATGCGCTGCTCACTGCTCGACGGCATGGTTGCCTCCCGTGCAAATATCCGGCATTCACGCCCCGCAAACCGAGGCTGTGCTCAAATTCCGAAATTCTACCGAGCGCCCATCGCGAAACCCTTTTCGCAACCGTGGGTCTCTGATCATGAATGTGTCTCACAACGAGAGAGTTCTCTCAAGGGGTACACGGGCGGCCATCGCCTTTTAGTCGAATATTTTTTAGCTCCGTCGTAAGTGACGTTGAAGCAGATTGATTTTTCACTTCCAATGCAAGGAATACCTCTCAACGCATGCCCGATTGAGGGTGCCGAGAGGCTTGCGGGGGTGATCATGACCGATGTGCTCGCAATATCCGTGGCGGAATATGCCACGATCGCTGAAACTCTATCGTACCGGGAAGCTTTCGAGATCAACGGCGATGCCCTGTAGGCAAGGCCCCTCGACCTACCTTGGCGGAACGTCATCTCACGCAAGGGCTACGATTTTGTCGTACGCTGGGAAACCGGCGGGCGTGCCTATTACGACCAAGCAACTACAAGAAATCGACCAAAACGCATACCGGACTGTGGCCCGATTTCAGGGTGGCGCTCGGCATGGGCCATGTATTCGCCGATACAGACAACGGAAAACAGTTGCGATGAAATCTGTTGCCTCCCGCATCTGTGGTGCAGCGGGATTTTGAGTCGGCCAAACGGCACAGAGTCTAGCTCAAACCGGTTTTGATGCCGTCGCCGCAATCAGCCTGCACCCGCCCACAACGCAGTCTGGTATTCTTTCAAGATCTTGAGCTGCCTCTTTGGAAGAGATTTGCTGATTGATGTCTGCCGGCTGGCGCATGCCGCAGACAACGGCTGTCATCTGTTCGGCGTCGATCCCGCACGGAATGATGATGAGCCTCAATCTGCCGCTGCTCGGATTGGATATTTGACCGCCATCGGCTTCGGCGACGACGGTCAACAACATCTATGAGAAAAGGTTTTCTCATATTGACATTTGCTTTGCGCAAAGGTTTTCTCATGCCGAGCTGCATGGGAGGCCGCACTGAGCAATCAACGCACCAGAATAGGACGCGCGACGATCCATGACGTCGCTCGCGCTGCCGGCGTCAGTGTCTCCACCGTCTCCAAGGCGTTGAACGACAATGGCCGGATGGCGGCCGAAACGCGTGCCCGGATAAAGCAGGTTGCGGAGAATATCGGTTTCCGCCCCAACGCACTTGCACGCGGCCTGCTCTTCAACCGGTCCTTCACGATCGGCCTTCTGACGAACGATACCTATGGCCGCTTCACGCTGCCCGTGATGGCCGGCGTGTCCGAAGCGCTGGTGGATAAAGGGGTCTCGGTCTTTCTCTGCGCCATCGAGGACGATCCGGCGCTCGGCAAGATCCATGTCGATGCGATGCTCGACAAGCAGGTGGATGGCATCATCGCGACGGGCAAGCGGATAGACCGTTCACTGCCGGTTGATCTTTCGGGGCTTCCGGTTCCGGTTGTCTACGCTTTCACCGAGGGCACGCCGGATAGCGTCACGCTAACGTCCGACGACGCACAGGGGGCGGGGATTGCGACCGATTGGCTGCTCGGGCTCGGCCGACGGCGGCTGGTGCACATCACCGGCCCTCAGGATTTCGCTTCGGTGCGCGAGCGTTCCCTGGCTTTCCGCGCCCATGCCGGCGCCGATGCCGAGGTGCTTTGCGGCGTGTGGGCGGAGCGCTGGGGGCATGAGGCCGTCGCCCGTCTCTGGGCCGGCGGTGGTGAGAGGCCGGACGGCATCTTCTGCGGCAATGATCAGATTGCGCGCGGCGTCATCGATGCCCTGCGCGAGCGCGGCGTGCGGGTGCCGGAGGACGTCTCCGTCATCGGTTTCGACAACTGGGAGATCATGGCCGGCCAGGCGCGTCCACCGCTGACTTCTGTCGACATGAATCTGAAGGAACTCGGCAAGGAGGCGGGGCGCACCGTGCTGGCGCTCGCCGAGGGCAAGGTCATCGAGCCGGGCCTGCGCAAGCTGCCGTGCCGGCTTGCCGTGCGGCAATCCTGTGG